>JBKCKE010000044.1:0-13437 GCA_046301395.1 Verrucomicrobiota bacterium
ATCGTCTCCGCGGGGATCGGCTCGGCGAAGAGGTCGCCCGTGGTCTCCGTGCCCGGCTGATCACGGTCAATCCGTCTTCCGGACTGCTGCAGGTCGAACTGGTCTGGGACGCCGCCGCGGCCCCGCCGACGGCCGCCCTGCGGCGCGATGAAATCCCTCCCGTCGGGGATGCGTTCGGACGCCGCCTCGAAGGTTTCGTCGACCAGCTCGAGCGCCTGGCCCAGGCCGACCTCGTCGGTCTGGCCGCCGAACTCGACCGGGATCTCGACCGCTGGCTGATCGCCGCCGACCCGGCCCGTGCGGCCCGATTCTCCGCGGACCTCGTCGCGCGCACCGCCGCCGTCCGCGAAGCCACCGACGCGGACGCCTTGGGCGAACGCGCGCGGCGTTTCACCGAAGCCTCGGGCCGGCTCCGCGCCGTCGTCGAACAAGCGGAGCGAGGTCTCGACGACGAGACGCTCGCCCTCCTGCAGGTCCGCCTCGCCGATGCGGCCGCGGCCCTCGCTTCCTTCGGCGCGGCCCTCGAGGGTTCGCAGTCGGGCATGACCGCCGCCGCGGGCGATGTTTCCGGGGTTCTCCGCGCGGTCTCCGAAGGCGCCCGGACCTGGAAGAAGAAGGCCGCCGGATTGACGACTGAGCCCCAGCCCCGCTGAGGGAACAGGCTTGCGGCGGACCCCCGGAGCGGGGATAGGTGAGGGGCATTTACCCGCCATGGCCGACCCGACCGACAAGATGGAATCCATCATCAACCTGTGCAAACGCCGCGGGTTCGTCTTCCCTTCCTCCGACATCTACGGCGGCTTCAACGGCTTCTTCGACTACGGTCCCCTCGGCGTCGAGCTGAAGAACAACATCAAGCAGGCCTGGTGGCAGGATTTCGTGCACCGCCGCGACGACATCGTCGGCCTCGATTCCTCGATCATCCACCACCCGACGACCTGGAAGGCTTCGGGCCACATCGACAATTTCACCGATCCGCTCGTGGACTGCAAGGAGTCCAAGATGCGCTATCGCGCCGACCAGCTCTTCTTCGCCCCGGTGCGCGTCGCCGGCGAGACGATCGGTTACGTCTCCGTCCTCGAGGATGACGGCATGCAGGCCAAGGCCGACGAGATGGCCAACGAGATGAAGCGCAAGCTCGCCAAGCAGGGCGCCCTCGAGCCGGTCGTGCTCAAGGATTACACCGAGGCCAAGCCCGAGGAGCACGCCCTCGTGCCTTCGCCCGCCACGGGCAAGCCGGGTTCGCTCACGCCGCCCCGCTCGTTCAACATGATGTTCCAGACGTACGTCGGCGCCATGCAGGACGCGTCGGCCACCGCGTACCTCCGTCCGGAGACCGCGCAGGGCATCTTCATCAACTTCAAGAACGTCGTCGACACGGGCCGCGTGAAGCTGCCCTTCGGCATCGCCCAGATCGGCAAGGCGTTCCGCAACGAGATCAATCCGCGCAACTTCATCTTCCGCTCCCGCGAGTTCGAGCAGATGGAGATCGAGTATTTCATCTCGCCCTCCGCGGACTGGTCGACCGCCCACAAGGATTGGATCGAAGGCTGCCTGGCCTGGTTCGAATCCATCGGCATCCCGCGCGCGAAGCTCTCGCTCTACCCGCACCCGACCGAGAAGCTCGCGCACTATTCCAAGGGCACCACGGACATCATGTTCGAATTCCCCTTCGGCGTGCAGGAGCTCCAGGGCGTCGCCGCCCGCGGCGACTTCGACCTGACCCAGCACAGCAACGTCTCGGGCCAGAAGCTAGACTGGTTCGACGAGGCCGCCAAGGCCCGCTACATCCCGCACGTGATCGAGCCCTCCGTCGGCGTCGACCGCGTGTTCCTCGCGCTCCTCACCACGGCCTACCATGAGGACGAGGTCGAGGGCGAGAAGCGCGTCGTGCTCCGCCTCCCGGCCCGCGTCGCCCCCTTCAAGGCCGCGATCTTCCCGTTGGTGAAGAACAAGCCCGAGCTCGTCGAACGCGCCGAGGCCCTCTACCGCCGCCTCAAGAAGCGCCACAATGTCTTCTACGACGCCGCCGGCGCCATCGGCCGCCGCTACCGTCGCCAGGATGAGATCGGCACGCCTTACGGCATCACCATCGACTTCGACACGATCGAGAAGGGCGCCGGCGTCACGGTCCGCGACCGCGACACGCTGGAGCAGGTGCGCATGACCGAAGACGAGGTCGTCCGCTTCCTCGACGACAAGGTCAACGGCTGACCTTCGTCGGGGCGCCCGCGAGTTCTTCCGCCAGCCTGGCGATGCGTCGCTTCCCGCAGAGGGAGGCGGCGATCGTCAGGTTGCGCAGGCCTTGCGGCAGGTGCGCGAGGTATTCCGGGCGGCCCTTCTTGTGGCCGAGGAAACCGTAGGCGCCGCAGGCCTGCAGGAGGCGCTGCGTCGCGGCGACGTGGAAGAGGTGCGAGAACTCGTCGCTGGAGCCCTTCCAGCCGGAGACTTCGCGCGCATGGTCTTCGATCTCGATGCGCCAGAGGTCCATGTCGGTGCGCGTGAGGTAAGGGTCGAAGGCGAGCGCGGCGTAGTCGTAGAACATGCAGCCGTGGCGCAGGCCCTGGAGGTCGACGAGCCAGGCGGTGCCGTCGCGCACCATGATGTTCTGCGACTGGAAGTCGCGGTGGATCGTGACGACGGGCTGGCCCATTAGCTCCTTGGCGAGCGAGGCCATCTCGTCGGTCACGGCGCGGTCGGGCTTGCGGCCGCCGAGCGCGTTATCCTGGAAGTATTGGCGTTCCCACTGGTAGAGGTTCGGACCGAAGGCCTCCATGAGCGGCACGCCCGCGGCGGCGAAGGCGTCGACGCCGTGGCGATGGATGCCGGCGACCTGTTCGAGCGCGGACGCGACCGGCGCCCAGGGGAACTCGGCGGCCTGAGCGAGCGACCAGAGGTCGGTGTCGCCAAGGTCTTCGAGTACGAGTACGCCGGCGTCCTTGTCCGCCGCGAGCACCTGGGGGACCTGCACGCCGATCTGGTCGCGCAGCACGCCGGCGATGTCGCCGTACAGCGCGTTCTCTGGACGGGAATCGTCGTAGACGCAGAGCACCGCGGTCTCGCCCGTCGGCTTACGCAGGCGATGGAACTTGCGACCGGAGCCGCCCTTGAGGACTTCGCCGCCGGCGGTGAGTTCGTAACCGTGCGCCTTAGCCGCGTCGGCCGGCGCGATGGCGCCGCGCACAGGCTTTTCCTGCTGGGCCTTCACGGCCTGGTATTCCTCGATGGTGCCGAGGTCATGCCACGTGGCGGAGCCGTCGAGGAAGCCTTGGATGCTGCCGGGCTGGGCCTGCGTGCGGCGGAGGAAATGTTCGACGAGCGATTCGATCGTCGCGGGCACGCCCTGGGCGAAGGCCTTCGTGACGACGCAGATGCCGGTATATTGGTAAGCAGGGTCTTTCTGGCCGAGGCGATCGCGGAGGTCGGTCACGGCGCCTTCGTCGGTGACGCGGACGTTGCGGTTCGGGCCGGCTTCGCGGACGACCAGCGTGGCTTCGCCGCCGTTGGCGCGGTGATGCGCGACGGCCGCCGTGATGTCGCAACCGGAGAGGATGTCGCCGTTCCAGACGACGAGGTCCTGGTCGTCCGGTCCGAGCAGGCCCGCGATGTTGGCGAGGCCGCCGCCGGTCTCGAGGAGGACGGGTTCATGGACGAGCTTCACTTCGGCGTCGCCGAAACGACCGTCCGGGAAGGCGAGCGTCCAGGCTTCGGGGCAGTGATGCGTGTTGATGAGGAAGCGGCGCGTCCCGGCGGCACGGAGCTTTTCCATCGCCTGCAGGACCATCGGACGGCCGGCGATCGGGAGCAGAGGCTTCGGGCAGTTTTCTGTGAGCGGACGCAGGCGCGTGCCGAGGCCGGCTCCGAGGAGGAAGGCGGTGCGGGGGAAATCAGGCATGGGAAGAGGCGGCGCAGCCGGGGCAGATGCCATAGACTTCCATCACGTGCGTCAGTTCGCCGAAGCCCTTGGCCTTGGCGGCCGCTTCGAGACGAGACGAATCGCAGCCGGGCAGGCGTTCGATGCGTCCGCAACGGCGGCAGATGACGTGATGGTGATGGTGTCCGGGGGTGACCAGGGCGTAGAGGCTGCGACCCCGCTCGAGGGGGTGGCGTTGGACGATCCCGGCGTCGTCCATGGCGACGAGGCTGCGGTAGACCGTCACGAGGTCGAGTTTGTCGTCGCCCGCGGCTTCGTGGATCTGCTCGGCGCTCAGCGGGTGCTTCGCGGCCGCGAGGATCCGCAGCATCGTGAGGCGGGGTGAGGTGATCCGCATGGCCTTCTCCTTCATCCGCAGGAGAGCGGTCTCGACGCGGTCGCCGGAGCCCGCCCCGCAGCAATCTTCGTCGTGGCGGTGGCCGGGGGACATGGCTGCCAAGGTTTGGGCAGGTTTATGACGAGGCAACAACGAATGGCCACTTGCCTCCCGCCCGGGTCTGGCTTGGCTGGATGCGTCCATGTCCGACTGTCCGGCCCAACCGACCCCACTCCGCGAACTCTGCCCGGTCGCCTGGCAGGATTTCGTGTCCACGGATCCTTTCCCGTTGGAGCTCGGCGGCGAACTGCCCGGGCTGACCTTGCGTTACGAGACCTACGGCACGCTGCTGCCGGACAAGTCGAACGCGATCCTCGTCCCCCACGCCCTCAGCGGCGACCACCACGTCGCGGGCCGCTACGCGCCGTCCGACCGTAAGCCGGGCTGGTGGGATTGTTTCGTCGGTCCGGGCAAGGCCATCGACACCGATCGCTTCTTCGTCATCGGGGTGAACTGCCTCGGCGGCTGCCAAGGCTCGACCGGCCCGCTTTCGACCGATCCCCGCACGGGCCGCCCCTACGGCGGCTTCTTCCCGGAGATCACCCTGGGTGATATCGTCCGGGCCCAGCGCCTCGTGGTCCGCCATCTGGGCATCCCCCGCCTCCATGCCGTCGTCGGCGGCTCCATGGGCGGGATGCAGGCCCTCCTCTGGTGCGCCGATTACCCCGCGGAGGTCGGTCGTATCGCCGTGCTCGCCGCCGGCCTGAGCCAGTCGCCGATGGCGATCGCCCTCAACGCGGTCTCGCGCGCCTGCGTGGAGCGCGACCCTCATTTCCGCGGCGGACATTACGCCCCCGGCGAAGGACCCGACTCGGGCCTGGCCGTGGGCCGCATGCTCGCGCACATCAGCTATCTCTCGCCCGCCTCGTTCGAGCAGAAGTTCGGCCGCGCCAAGGTCCCCGGCGCCGCCGCGGGCGATCCCGTGCACTGGCAGGTCGAAAGCTACCTGGAGCATCAAGGGGCGTCCTTCGTCCGTCGCTTCGACGCCAATAGCTGGCTGCGCATCACCCGCGCCGTGGACCGCTTCGACCTGACCGCGCGCGCCGCCGCCGGCAAGCTCTTCGCCCCCGACAGCCCGGAGGTGCTCGCCATCGGTTTCTCGAGCGACTGGCTCTATCCCACCAGCGAGCTGCGCATGCTTCTGGCCGCCGCCACGGCGGTCGGCGTCAATGCCGCCTACCATGAAGTGGTGACGGACGCGGGCCATGACGGATTCCTGCTGCCCGATACCGGGCTGGCGGTCCGCCTGCACGCCTTCCTGGGCTGATCAGAGCAGCGGCGCGATCACGTGCGAGACGTTCTCGACGGTCCGGCCGAGCCACGTCCGGCTGCGTCGGTAGAGGTCCTCGGTGTAGCGCGTCGACTCCTTTTCCCAGCCGGCGATGAGCGTGCTTACCTCCGCGACCATCGCTGCGTCGCGCACGACCGCGCCGACTTCGTAGTTCAGGAACAAGGAGCGCATGTCGAGGTTGGCCGAACCGATCACGAGATGCTCGCCGTCGACCAGCACGAGCTTGGCATGCAGGACGTCGGGCTTGAAGAACAGGATCTCGGCGCCGGCCTCCTTGAGTTGGCGCAGGTACCAGCGGCGCGCGAAATCGAGGAGCCGATGGTCGGAGCGCCGCGGGACCATGATCTTAACGTGGCGACCGGCGCGGGCCGCGGTCGCCAGCAAGGTGAACAAGGTCTGGTCTGGGATGAAATACGGCGTGACGATCGTGATCGAGTCCCGGCACTCGGAGAACAGCTTCACGTACGCGTCCCAGAGCGGGTCCTCTTCGCAGTCGGGTCCTGAGGCGATGACCTCCACGCGCGCCTGGCCGATATGCGGTGAACGTTCGCGCAGCGCCGGGGCGAACTTCATCGGATTCTCGTCGGTGGCTTGGCACCAGTCGGCGATGAAGACGCTTTCGAGGGCCGCGGCGGTCGGGCCTTCGATGAGGAACGAGCAGTCGCGGTAACGGCGGTGGGAGGGCGTCTCGCCCATGTAGCGCAGGCCGAGGTTCTGCCCGCCGATGATGGCCGCCCGGCCGTCGAACACGGCGATCTTCCGGTGGTTGCGCCAGTTGGCCGAACCTTTGCCGCGCATGGGCAGGGCAGGGTTGAAGCGGGCGATCTCGCCGCCGGCCCGGCGCAGCGGGCGGCAGAGGCGGAGCGGGATGCCGAAGCTGCCGATGGCGTCCACGAGGAGCCGCACCTCGACGCCCGCCCGCGCGCGTTCGGCCAGCAGCCGGATCAGTTCGCGGCCGACGGCGTCGTCGCTCAGGATGTAGGTCGCGATGCTGATGCGGCGTTGCGCTCCGCGAATCTGCGCCCTCAGGGCTTCGAGCGTGTCGCGGCCATGGCGGTCGCCGAGCAGGTGGCAGCGGTTGCCCCCGAAGTCGGGCGAGTCGCACAGGCGCCAGGCCACGCGGTTGACCTCCTTCTTGGCGGCGGCGAGGGCGACGTGCTTGCGTCCGCCGAAGACGAAGAGCACCAGGGCCGTGGGCACGGGAAAGAACCAGGCGAGCGGGCCCCAGAGGAGGAGGTAGGCCGGCGAGATGCGGGCGCGCAGGACGCGCAGCAGCACGTAGACCTTGCACCCGACGGCGATGGCCAACGTCAGGTCCGGTGGGACGAGTCCCGCGGCCTCCGCCCCGAGGACGACGGCCGCGGCCGCCAGCGCGAGCGTCGTGCTGCGGGTCAGCCGGCCGTATCCTTTGAACGGGACCATGCCCCGAAGGTAGCCGCTCTCCGGCCCATGGGCACAAAAAAAGACCCCGGTTTCCCGGGGTCTGTTCTGGGTCCTGGCGGACGAGGCTTAGTTGCCGGCCTTGTCGAGGAGGTCGCCGAGACTGTTGAAGTCTCCGCTGCCCGACGACGAGGAGGACGACGAACCGCCGGCCGAGGGGGCCGGGGCGCCGCCGGTCGACGGGCCCTTGATGCGGTCGTAGCTGGTGATTTCGGCCTGCAGGCGCTCGGCGTCGTAGTTCGCGGCCTTGATCGAGAGACCGATGCGACGGTCTTCCTTGTCGATCTTGATGACGCGGGCGGTGACGTCCTGGCCGACCTTGACGACGTCCTTGACGTTCTCGACGCGCTGTTCGGCGAGCTGGGAGACGTGCACGAGGCCGTCGATCTCGTCGGAGAGCTCGATGAAGGCGCCGAAGTTCGCGATCTTGGAGACCTTGCCGTTGACGAGGTCGCCGATGCGGTACTTGCGGTCGATTTCGGACCACGGATCGGTCTGGGTCTGCTTGACGCCCAGGGAGATGCGCTGCTGGTCGACGTCGACGTCGAGCACGATGGCTTCCACGTCGTCGCCCTTCTTCATGACTTCGGCCGGGTTGTTGATGCGGCGGGTCCAGCTCATGTCGGACACGTGCACCATGCCGTCGATGCCGTCTTCCAGCTCGACGAACGCGCCGTAGTTGGTGAGGTTGCGCACCTTGCCGCGGACGCGGGCGCCCACCGGGTAGTTGTGGCGGACCTTCTCCCACGGATTGGTTTCCAGCTGGCGGATGCCGAGCGAGATCTTCTGCTCTTCCTTGTTGAAGTTGAGGATGACCGCGTCGACTTCCTGGCCGACCTTGAGGATGTCCGACGGCTTCTGGACGCGCTTGGTCCAGGAGAGTTCGGAGACGTGGACGAGGCCTTCGACGCCGCCTTCGATCTCGATGAACGCACCGTAGGCGACGAGGTTGACGACCTTGCCGTGGACCTTCTGGCCGACGGGGTAGCGCTTCTCGATGCCTTCCCAGGGGTTAGGCTGGGTCTGCTTGAGGCCGAGGGAGACGCGTTCGCGCTCGCGGTCGACTTCGACGACCATGACGGTGATTTCTTCGCCGACCTTGACGACTTCGCTCGGGTGGCCGATGCGGCCCCAGGACATGTCGGTCACGTGCAGCAGGCCGTCGAGACCGTCGAGGTCCACGAACGCGCCGTAGTCGGTGATGTTCTTGACGACGCCACGACGGACGACGCCGGGCTTGACCTCCTCGAGGAGCTTTCGACGGCTTTCGCCGCGCTGTTCTTCGATGAGTTCGCGACGGGAGACGACGAGGTTCTTCTTCTCCTTGTTGATCTTGATGATCTTGAAGTCGAAGGTCTGGCCCACGAACTGTTCGAGGTTCTTGGGCGGATTGACGTCGATCTGGGAGGAAGGCATGAACGCGTCGACGCCGACGGAGACGATGAGGCCTCCCTTGACGATGGACTTGACGCGGCCCTGGACGATGGAGCCTTCCTGGCAATTGGCTTCGATGCTCTCCCACTTGCGGATCTGCTGGGCGCGATCGTAGGAGACGGTCGGGGTGCCGTCCTTGTTCTCAAGCTTCTCGAGGTAGACCTCGAGCTGCATGCCGACCTGGATCTCGGCCATGTCCGGGAATTCGGACTGGGGGATGAATCCTTCGGATTTGCCGCTGATGTCCACGACGACGAACTTGTCTTCGCGGATTTCGGTGACCGTGGCGGTGATCACGGAGTGTTGCTTGAGCGCGCCGAAATTGGATTCGGCGAGCAGTTTTTCCATTAGGCTCATGTTGTTTTCGGACTGTTTGTCCTGGCCGTCGCGGAGGACGTTTCCAGGGTTTGGTTGGTTTTTTGGTTTTCCCTCCGGAGATTCCGCTGACACATGCCGGCGGGCCGAAAGGAAGGTCTAACGAACCGTCCGCCTCGCCCCTTGGCAAGCGGATTCTGGCCCTTTAAGGAGGGGAAACCGGCCTTAGCGGCCGGCTTTGGCCGCCGGGCGGACCCGGCTGGCGTAGTCGCCGACGGCCGCCGCGATGGCCTCGGCGATCTTCTGGCGGTAGGCCCCGTCGGCGATGAGCGCCCCTTCGCGGCGGCTCGACATGAAGCCGCCCTCGATCAGGACGCCGGGGCAGGTCAGGGTGCGCAGGACCGCGAAGCGGGCGCGTCGGACGCCCCGGTCGTCGGCGCCGGTGGCGCGGATCATCCGCCGCTGGATGCTCCAGGCGAGCAGGGCGTTGGCGGAGTCGAAACGGTTGCCGGGTTCGGCGGCGGTGGTCGACTTGGCCTTGCCGGCGTTGGTCGACCGCTGTCCGGCCGGGGTCAGGCAGTAGGTCTCGACGCCGTCGGCGCTGGTGTCGCCGGCGGGGCCGGCGTTGTAATGGAGGCTGATGAAGAGGTCGGCGCCCAGCTTGGTCGCGAGCGCGGCCCGGTCATCGAGTTCCAGGAAGACGTCCTTGGTCCGGGTGAAGAAGACTTCATAGCCTTGCTTCTCGAGGAGGATCTTGAGGCGCGCGGCGGTGTCGAGCGTGGCCGACTTCTCGGTATATTTGAGAGGGCCGTTGACCTTGCCCGTGTCCTTGCCGCCGTGGCCGGGGTCCAGCAGGATGCGGCGCGGCGCGGTCCGCGGACCGTCCCAGAAGAGCGGCACGAAGACCTTGTCGTAGTCGCGCCTGGAGATGGTGAGGTGGCCGCGCTGCGAGCCGACGGGGTCGTCGAGCATGACCTTGATGCCGTCGACGACGATGTGGTCGCGGCTGTATTCGGCATAGAGGCCCAGGCCGCCGCGCGTGGCGTAACGTTCCGACGAACGACCGTCGGCGCCTTGCTTGGCGACGTCGCGCAGGCCGAGCTGCCGCACGGATTCGCCGAGGAGATAATCCGTCGAGGCGGCCCGGAGCAGGGCGCCGGTGGCGAGGAGCAGGAAGATCGCCGCGATGCGCCGCACGGGCTTATTCGGCGTCGCCTTCGTCGTTGTCCACCGCGGAGTCGTCTTCGCCGTCTTCTTCGCCCGGGGCTTCGTTGTGCACGAGCTTGCGCTTGTTCTGCTGGACGGGAGTGAGGCCGACGACGATGGCGCGGCCGGAGCGCTTGGGCTCGTTGTCGCGCGTGCTGATGTGCATCAGGGCCTCGATGGCCTTGGTGATGGTGGCGATGCCGATCTCGGGGTGCTCGAGCTCGCGGTAGCGGTACTGGAGCAGGAGCTTCACCTTGTGGCCGTGGAAGAGGAAGTTCTCGGCGCGACGGACCTTGATGAAGAGGTCATGGTTGTCGATGCGGGGACGGAGCTTGATCTCCTTCACCTTGGTCGCGGACTTCTGGTGCTTATGCTTCTTCGCTTCTTCGTAGAGGTACTTGCCGTATTCCTGCAGCTTGCAGACGGGCGGCACGGCCGACGCGGCGATCTCGATGAGGTCGACGCCGAACTCGCGGGCGAGGTCGAGCGCCTGCTGCGTGGGCATGATGCCCATCATCTCACCCTTGGGCGAGATGACGCGCACTTCGGTCGCGCGGATGCGGTCGTTGCGCTTGGGCCCTTTGTCTTCTTTGCGGAAGTTGCCGCGGTTCTGTCCCCCGTTGTTGTTCGGGCGGGGGCTGTTAGGACGATAGGGCGAAGGCATTAGGTACTGCGGTGGTGTCTCGGCGTTAAACTCCCTGTTTAGCGCCGATGGTTCAAGCACCGATTCTCCCCGCGTCCGTCGCGCCGGTTCGCTTACTTCGCCTCGGCGATCGCCGCGAGCAACTGCTTGCCGTGCTCGGCGGCCTCGACCTTGGGCACGACGCCGACGAGTTTGCCGTCGCCGTCGAAGAGGTAGGCGGCCCGGAGCGGACCGAGGTACTTCTTACCATACATGGACTTCTCGACGATGGCGTCCATGGCCTGGGAGAAGAGGTCCTCCGGGTCCGAGACCAGGGTGAACTTGTAGCCGTGCTTGGCGGCATACTTGGCGTGGGAGGCACAGGTGTCCCGGGAGACGGCAATCAACCTAAACCCTTGTCTGACAATGGCTTTCTCGTTTTTATCCATCTCGGCGGTCTGTTTGTCGCAGGCGGAGGTGTTGTTGCGCATGTAGACAGAGACGATGGTCGGGCCGTCCAGGAGGGAGGCAAAGGAGGCGTTAACGGCCTTTCCGTCCACGAAGGCGTCTACTTTGAAGGTCAGTTTGGGCTTTTTTCCGAGGGAAAGCATGGTTTTGAGGTTTGGGTGCAGGGCAGGGGAGCGGGCTTGGCCGGGAAAGTCAAACGGCCGGCCCGATCCGCCCTAGGTCGGAAAGTGCGGACTTATCCTCTCCTTCGGCCCTTTCCCCTTTACAAGTCCGCCCGGACGCCCTTTGTTCCGACCCTTTCCGCCATGCAAAAGACCCGCAAGTCAGTCTCCAAGCGCTTCAAGGTGACCGGTACCGGCAAAGTGATGCGTCGTTCCCCGAACGCCCGCCACCTTCTCAGCTCCAAGTCCCGCAAGCAGCGCCGCCGCGCCAACAAGTCCAAGCGCGTCGACGACGGCTTCGAGAAGAAGATGCTGGCCTGCATGCCTTTCGCCTAAGCCGGCGATCCTCATTTTTGGCCGAACGGGTGTTCATTAAGGCGACCCCGAGGCCATCTAACCAAAACCAAAACCAAATACCAACATGCCTAGAGCAACCAATGGCCCGGCCACCAAGGCCCGAAAGAAGCGCGCGATCAAAGCCGCTAAGGGCTACTTCGGAAACAAGTCCCGTCTGTACGTCTACGCCCTCGAGGCCGTTCAGCGCGCGCAGAAGTTCGCTTATCGCGACCGCCGCAAGAACAAGTCGACGTTCCGTCAGCTGTGGATCGTGCGTCTCAACGCCGCCTGCCGTCCCCTCGGCATCTCCTACAGCCGTCTGATCGCTGGCCTCAAGAAGGCCAACATCACGATGGACCGTAAGAACCTGAGCGAACTCGCCATCCATGACGCCCCCGCTTTCGAAGCGATCGTCAAGAAGGCCCAGTCCGCCCTGGCCTAAGACGACTTAACGTCCTTTCACGAAGCCCCGGCCCTCCGGGGCTTCTTTGTTTTCAGGGTGCTTTCGCTTGCCGACTTTCTCCGCCAACGCACAAATCAACCCATGCAGCAGCAGCTCGCCCAACTCGTCGCCGCCGCCACCCAGGAAGCCTCCGCCGTCGCCACCCGCGCCGAGCTCGAAGCCTTCAAGGCGCGCGTCGTCGGCCCCAACGGCTCCCTGACCCAGGTGATGAAGGGAATGGCCACCCTCTCGAAGGAAGAACGCCCGGTCGTGGGCAAGCTCATCAACGAGGCGAAGAAGTCCGTCGAGGAACTCCTCGCCGCCCTCCTGGTGAAGGTCGAGAACGCTGAGATCGCCGCCGCCCTCGGCGCGTCCGTCGATCCGACCCTGCCGAGCCCCGACGCTCCGGCCGGCTCGCTCCATCCGCTCTCCCGCACCCGCGAACGCATCCTGGCTTCCTTCCGTAAGCTGGGCTTCGTCGTCGCCGACGGCCCCGAGGTCGAGACGGAGTGGCATTGCTTCGACGCCCTCAACACGCCCGCCGATCACCCGGCCCGCGACATGCAGGACACGCTCTACATGCCGAAGGCGTTCCGCTCCGCCGACGCGCCGCGCAAGGCCGACGAAGCGATCCTCCTCCGCACGCACACGTCCAGCGTGCAGGTCCGCACGATGCTCTCGCGCAAGCCGCCCTTCCGCATCGTCGCCCCGGGCCGTTGCTTCCGCCGCGACGCGGTCGATGCGACGCACTCCGCCAACTTCCACCAGGTCGAGGGCCTGTGGATCGACCGTAACGTGACGCTCGCCGACCTCCGCGGCGTGCTCGACTTCTTCGTGAAGGAGACCTTCGGCGCCGACGCCGAGATCCGCCTGCGCCCGTCGTTCTTCCCCTTCACGGAACCGTCCTTCGAGATGGACCTCCGCTCGCCTAACCTGGGCCGTCTCTCCGACCGCTGGCTGGAGATCATGGGCTGCGGCCTCGTCGACCCGAAGGTCCTCGAGCTCTGCGGTCTCGACCCGCAGGAATGGTCCGGCCTCGCCTTCGGCCTCGGCCTCGAACGCATCGCGATGCTGGTCCACGGCATCGACGATATCCGCCACTTCTACAACAACGACACGCGCTTCCTGCGCCAGTTCGCCTAAGCCATGAAAGTCTCCTTCCAAGCCCTCTCCCGTCACCTCGACCTCGCCGGCGTCACCGCCGAGCGCGTCGCGGAAGTCCTCCCGATGCTCGGCCTCGAGGTGGAGTCGGTCACGACCTTCGGCCTCGCCCCGCTGCCTCTCGTGGTGGTCGGCGAGATCAAGTCCTTCGAGAAACACCCGAAGGCCGATCGTCTCAGCGTCTGCCAGGTCGACGCGGGCGAAGGCTCGCTCCGCCAGATCGTCTGCGGCGCCAAGAACTTCAAGGCGGG
>JBKCKE010000045.1:0-2216 GCA_046301395.1 Verrucomicrobiota bacterium
GTCCCGACCTTACCTGATGCATTGGCCTAACCGCCAACCGCGAACCGCCAGCCGCTAAGACCTACCCTAAAAGCAGCAGGGGCGCTGACGCGCCCCTGTTCACTTATTTCCCCTTGTCCACGTGTCACCTTGCCCACGTGTCCCCTCGAAATAAACGCCTCGCGTTTATTTCGTAAGAATCTCCATCGCCGACTTCTTCTGCGGGATGAAGGGCAGTACGTGCTCGGTGTAGGGCACGATGACGTCGAGGAGGTAAGGTCCGTCGTGATCAAGCATCTCGCGCATGGCGGCGCGGAGGTCTTCGCGCTTCATGACCTGGCGGGCCTTGATGCCGAAGCCGTTGGCGATCTTGACGAAGTCCGGGTAGAGGCCGGCCGGGTTGTCGGGGGAGCCGATGTTATTGGCGTCGCCGAGGATCGTGTGGCCGCGGGTGCCGGCGTAGAAGCGGTCTTCCCACTGCACCACCATGCCCAGGTGCTGGTTGTTGAGGATGAGGATCTTCGCGTTGATCTTCTCGATCTTCATGCACGCGAGCTCCTGGATGTTCATCAGGAAGGAGCCGTCGCCGTCGATGTCGATGACCTGGACGTCCGGGTTGGCGACCTTGGCGCCGATGGCGGCCGGAAGGCCGAAGCCCATCGTGCCCGCACCGAGCGAGCTGATGAAACGGCGGGGTTCGTTGAAGCGGTAGTACTGCGGGGCCCACATCTGGTGCTGGCCGACGCCGGTGGAGACGATGGCCTTGCCCTTGGTCTCTTCGAAGAGGACTTCGATGGCTTCCTGCGGGAGGATGTGCTTCGTCTTGCGCTCGTAGCTGAACGGATACGGGTGCTCCTTCTTCCAGCCGTTGATGGTCTCGTACCACTTCTTCAGGTCAGGCTTCTTGAAGCCCTTCTTGGCGAGCGTGGTGAGGCGACCGAGCGCATACTTGATGTCCGAGTGGATCGGATAGTGGGCGAACTTGTTCTTCTGGTGCTCCGAGCGGTCGATGTCGATGTGGACGATCGTCGCGTCGGGGGCGAACTTCTCGACCACGCCGGTGATGCGGTCGTCGAAACGCGCGCCCATGGTGATGAGGAGGTCGCTCTTGCAGACGGCCCAGTTGCCGGCGACGGTGCCGTGCATGCCGTACCAGTAAAGGGACTGCGGATGATCGCAGGGGAAGGCGCCTAGGCCCATCAGCGTGGAAGCGACGGGGATGCCGGTGGCTTCGGCGAAGGCGCGGAGTTCCTTATGGGCGTCGCCGGAAAGGATGCCGCCGCCGATGTAGAGCGCGGGCTGCTTGGCGCCTTCGATGAGGCGCAGGACCTGCTCCAGCTCGGCGTCGGAGCACTTCGGAGGCGTCGGCAGGCCGGGGATGGAGACGTCGTCCGGATTCTTCGGGAAGACCGGGACCCACTCGTGCTGCTGTATGTCCTTCGGGATGTCGATGACCACGGGGCCCGGACGGCCGGTCGTGGCGATCTTGAAGGCCTTGTACATGATGCTCGGCAGCTCGTTGTAATCGAGGACGAGGAAGGAGTGCTTCACGATCGGCAGGGTCATGCCGTAGAAGTCGGTTTCCTGGAACGCGGCGCGGCCGATGAACTGCTGGTAGACCTGGCCGGTGATGCAGATCAGCGGGATGCTGTCCATGTGCGCGTCGGCGATCGCGGTGACGAGGTTCGTCGCGCCGGGACCGGAGGTCGCCATGCACACGCCGGGCTTGCCGGTCGAACGCGCGTAACCGTGCGCCATGAAGGCGCCGCCCTGTTCGTGACGGGGCAGGATGGTGCGGATCTTCTTGGAGCGGGTGAGGCCCTGGTGGAGCTCCATGGAAGCGCCGCCGGGGTAAGCGAAGATCGTGTCGACGCCGAGGTTCTCGAGGCAGCGGACCATGACGTCACAACCGCGCATCTTGACGCCGGTCTTGGCCGAGACGGCCGAGGGGGCGGAGGCGGTGGACTTTTGGGCGGCGTTCTTTTTGGGCATGGTCGTGGGGGGCAGGTCGAGCCTGCAGGGTATGGGTTAGAAAAGGTGGCCGGCTTGCGGGGGCAAGTGTGAATAAGTTGAGGTAAAACAGGGCCGAATAGGGCAAGGGCAAGGGCCAGGGCTAGGGCTAGGTAATTAATGCCTAGTTTTAAGCAAAATAGGATAATTTGACCTCAATTTCCGCTTGAAACAGTCCCTAACCCTAAATTCGGCCTAGCCCCAGCCCTAGCCCTAGCCCTGGCCCT
>JBKCKE010000046.1:0-3115 GCA_046301395.1 Verrucomicrobiota bacterium
GGGGTGGGGGCGGCCGGGGGACGTCCGCAGTGAGTCGGAAGCCGACTCAGCGGGCGAGCGTCTTCACGCGCAGGCGGCGGTATTCCATCTGGCCGCGGTCGCCTTCGAGGCCGATCGGGCCCGTGGCGGGCAGCTTGAGGGCGGCTTCCAGGACTTCGCCGTTGCAGGTGGCGTGCGCGACGCCGTCCTTCACGACCACGACGAGTTCGTTCCAGTCCTGGGCCTTATACTGCTTGAGGTCCTTGTAAGGTCCGGCGACGAGGAAGTCGCGGCACTGGAGCTGCGGCTTGCGCAGGTAGACGCCGCTGTCGGCGTTGGGGGTGGCGCGGAATTCGAGACGCAGCTCGAAGTCCTCGGGGAATTCGCGGGTGGTCCAGAGCGCCTGGATGCGGCGGCCTTCCGCGGGGGTGGTGATCACGAGGCGTCCGTTGATGGCGCGGTAGCGTCCGTCGGCGCTCTCGGTCTGGCTGTCGAAAGATTGGTCGGCCTTTACTTCCACGAACAGCGGCGCACCAGGCTTGGGCGCGCCCTTGCGGGGAGCGGTGGCGCGGTAGCCCCAGCCGGTCAGGTCCTTGCCGTTGAAAAGGCTCACGAAGCCGTCCTCCGGTTTGAAGTCGTCGGCCTGGTTGTCGAGATGACCGAGGGTCGCGAAGACCGGACGCAGCGCCGAGGCCCACTTCGCGTAGCCGGCGGGGTTGAGGTGGAGCAGGTCGGGAAAGAGGGAGGGCAGGGCGTCGCCTTCGGCATTAGCGAAGAGGGCGTAGGTATCGAGCACCGTGAACTGCGGATCGCCCTTCACCGCGGCGGCGAAGAGCTCGTTGACGGCGAGGATGGTCTCTTTCGGACGCTTCTTCGTGGCCGAGCTCGGGAAGATACGGCAGACGATGACGGGCATCTTGGGGTCGTGGGCCTTGAGCGCGGCGACGATCTTCTGGAAGTTGCGGCCGATGGCGTCGACGGGCACCTCGACCTCGATGTCATTCGTCCCCATCAGCAGCACGACGGCTTTCGGGTTGAGCGCGAGCACGTCTTCCTTAAGCCGGAGCAGCATGCCGCGGGTCGTGTCGCCGCCGATGCCGCGGTTGGCCAGCTTCATGCCCTCGAAGGCTTTCCGGAAATCCGTACCCCAGCCTTGCGTGATCGAATCGCCGAAGAAGACGACCGCGCCTTGGTCCTTGGCGACCTCCGTCGCCCATTGCGGACGAATCGTGTTCCACCGCTTCACATAGCCATCGTAGCGGCGCAGCGCGCCTTCGCCGGGCAGCGTGGCCTCGTCCGCGGGCGCGGGCAAGGCGAACGAAGCCGGGTCGGCGGCGGACAGCGCGAAGACCGAGAGCAGCAGGGCGAGGAGCGAGCGCATGGCAAGGAGGTGGGCTTATTTGGCCTTCTTGGCGGCCTTGGCTTTCGGCGCCCCTGCCTTGGGGAAGCGGATGACCGCGACGTCGTTCTTCTGCGGTTCGCCGGGGGTGGAGCGTCCGTCCGCGATGAGTTTCTCGAGCAGGGCTTTCATCTCGGCTACGCGCTCAGGCTGGCTGGCAGCGAGGTTCTTGGTTTCCCCGATGTCGTTCGCGAGGTCGTAGAGCTGGACCGGCTGGGTCGGGATGTACTTCCAGTTGCCGAGGCGCAGTCCGGGCGTACCGGCGGAAGCGCAGCTGATCGCGTGGGCGCGCGTGGGCGCGGCGGAGCCTTTGAGGAGCGGGAGAAAGCTGTAACTGTCTTCGGCGGCGTTCGCCGGAAGCTTGGCCTGCAGGATGTCGGCTACGGTCGCGATGATGTCGGCCTGGTGAACGAGTTGGTCGCAGGACGTCCCGGCCGAGACTTGCGCGGGCCAGCGGGCCATGAAGGCGACCCGGTGGCCGCCTTCGTAGACCGAGGTCTTGTAGTCGCGCAGCGGGCCGCTGGGGAAGTGCCCTTGCTTCTCGAGGTCCTTGACGCCCACGTAGGAGGCGAAGCCGTTGTCGCTGGTGAAGAGCACCAGCGTATCCTTGGCGGCGCCGCTGGCCTCGAGCGCGGCGAGGACCTTGCCGACGGCGGCGTCGGTCTCCATGATCAGGTCAGCCGCGGCGTTGTTCAAGCCGCTCTTACCTTTCCATTCCGCGTTCACCGCCAGAGGCGTGTGCGGCGTGGTCAACGGAAGGTAGAGGAGGAAGGGCTCGGGCTTGCGTGCGGACTCGGTGATGAAAGCGCAGGCGCGTTCGGTCAACGCAGGCAGGATGGCCTCAAGCTTCCAGTCCGGCAGCGACGGCCCCGGCTGACTGGCCAGATTGTTACGGAATAACTCAGCGGGGAGCGGCACGCTCGGAATCCCGATCGTGCGGTCGTTCTCGATGAAGCAATAAGGCGGCCAGTTGGGCACGTCGGTCCCGAAGTAGGTGTCGAAGCCACGAGTGGTCGGTCCGCCGGCGATCTGCTGTTCGAACACCTTGCGCCAGGTCTCGCGGTGCGCGTCGGGCGAGGACTTGGCGGCCTCCTTGTAGTTACGGAAGAGGGGGCGGTCGCCTTCGGCGATCGGCCAATCCCAGCCGAGGTGCCATTTGCCGATGGCCGCGGTGCGGTAGCCGTGCTGTTTCGCAAGGCCTGCGACGGTGAGCCGTTCGGGGGCGATCAGCGGCTCGCCGAAGACGCCGACGATGCCGGTCTGCAGGCGGGTCCGCCAGTGGTAGCGGCCGGTCAGCAGGGCGTAGCGCGAAGGGGAGCAGACGCCGGAGGACGAGTGTCCGTCGGTGAAACGCATCCCTTCGGCGGCGAGCTTGTCCAGATGCGGCGTCGGGATCTTGCTGCGCGTCGGATTATTCGCGCGGACGTCGCCGTAGCCGAGGTCGTCGGCGAGGATGATGAGGATATTCGGCTTACGCGCTTCGGCGGCGCAGAGGGCCAGGGGTAGCAGCAGGGAGAGCAGCAGTCGCATGGGGGGGTCAGGCGACCTGACCCCGTCGCTCGCACCAGGCAACCCACATGTCGCGCAGGGCCGTCTCCAATCGTCGGGTGAACCCCTCGGCGTCCAGCAGAGGCGAGGTCAGCATCCGTGGGCGGAGTTCCTGCCGCAGACGGGCGAGACGGTCCGGTTCGCGGGAAAGCGCGACGGCCTGGGCGACGTAGGCGTCCACGTCCGGTA
>JBKCKE010000047.1:0-2345 GCA_046301395.1 Verrucomicrobiota bacterium
GTAGAAGCTGCCTCCGGGCATCTCACCGAAGGCGATTTCAATCGGCACCTCTGCCCCTGCGGTCATCTGGATCCATGGACCGCAGCGGAGCGGCTTGCCGGTGGTCGACGGATGGGTCTCGTTGCACTTGACCCCGTCGAAGTCTTTATAGGTATTCGAGGCTCCGACCACCGGCTGGTAGTAGCCTGAGTCCAATGCGACCTTGCGGCCCCATCGGACGACCAAGATATCGTCACCCGAGCCCACGAAACGGACTTTGCCCGTCTGCGGGACCTTCACCGTACCCTTGTAGTGGGCTAGCCAGCGCGACGGCTTGACTGTTTTCTCTACGCCATAGGCCTTCGGACAGATTGTCGCGGGGCTGGGAGGGATGAAGATCTGGGAAGCGTAGAGGGAGTCGGGTGCCCGGAACTTGTCCGCCAGCGAGCTCAGGCCCCAGTTTTTGTCCACCAAGAACTCCTTCACTTCCCTCGCGTAAAGACTGTTGGGCTTCGCGTTCGCCGGGTCCTTGTGGCTGGCGGCGTCGGGGTTCCCGAACATCTCCGACGGCTTGCCCGCCCGGGTCTGCTTGAAGTCATAGAAATTCCCGACGACGCCATAGTTGACCCCCATTCCCTTCATGCCGAACAACGAGACGAAGTTGCGGCCGCCGCCTGAGCCGATGCCTTTGCCGGCGCCGATGCCGCCGCCGGAACCGCCGCCGAAACCTTTGGAAGCGCCCCCGCCGATCGCTCCCGCGGAGAGGAGGGGATTGGACATGCTCGGCAGGCTGGCGATCGCCAGCGTGGCGTGGGCGTGCTTGCTGGTGATACGGCTGTTCGTCTTGGCGAGCGACTTGATGTTCTTGGGCACCACCTTGGTCTTGAACTCCTTGGCCTTGGGGCCGCCCGCGCCACCGCCTGCGCCCGTGGCGAAAGCATTCGGGTCCTTCTTGCCGGCGCCGTCGGTCACGGTGGAGACCACCCAGACGATCGCGATCAGCACGAGGAAGACGTGCACGAGGACGGACAGCGCGAGGCCCTCGCCCCCGAGGCGTTGCCAAAGGGTTCGCTTGGGGCGGGCCAAAGGCTCCGCTCCGGTTTCCACGGGGGGTGTGTCCAGGGGTTCGGACATAGGGATATTTCACTAGAGGCCAGGCGGGTCTTCAACCCCCAAACCTTACCCTGATCCGCCACTTGTCGGAAATATCATAGGATGCCGGGACTTGCCCTGTCGCCCGCCCCCATCATCTTGCCGGCATGGATGAACACCAGCGCGCCCTCGAGGAACGCCTCACTTTCTTGCAACGGCACGTCGAACAGCAGGACCGCATCATCCTCGAGCTCTCCCGCGAGGTCTCGAAGCTGTCCGACCGGCTCGTCCGGGCCGAGGCGAAGCTGACCCAGTCTGCCGACGCCGGCGACCAGGCTCCGCCCGCCGACGAACGTCCGCCCCATTGGTAACCCGTCAGAAAGGGTTTGAGGTCGGGCCTGCTTCGTCCAGTCTGCCGATATGTTCCTCGCCGCTGACTCGACTCCCGTCGCCAGTGATTCGCTGACCTATCTGGAATACGGAATCTACCTCTTCCTCTCGCTTGGCATCACGATCTGGGTCGGCCGTACCCTGTTCCGCAGCGGCCGTCCTTTCCTCGTCGAGGCTTTCCATGGCAACGAGACCATGGCCGATTCGGTCAACAACCTGCTCATCATCGGTTTCTACCTCGTCAACGTGGGGTTCATGCTGCTGTTCCTTTCGTCCAAGCAGCATCCGGCCACGGGCATCGACGTGGTCGAGCATCTCAGCAAGTCCGTCGGCGTGGTGGTCGTGGTCCTCGGCGTGATGCACTTCATCAACTTGGTCGTGCTGAACGCCCTCCGCACCGGCGCCCAGGCTTCCCGTCCGCCTGCGCTGCCGCCCAAGGCCTGAGCCGTCAGTCGGAATGTGCGGCCGTGTTACCCAGTTTTCCCGCTGGGCCGAAATCGTGAAAAGCCTCGGCGCTCCGTCGGTCGACGTCGCGCCCCGCTATAACATCTCCCCAGGCACGCCGCTCCCGAGCCTCCGCCGCGAGCAGGGCGTCCTGCGCACCGACGCTTTGCCGTGGGGCTTCGTGCCCGCTTGGGCGCCGGCCGATGAACCAGGCGGCCACGCCAACGCCCGCGTCGAAGGGATCTTCGATCGGCCGACCTTCCGCGATGCCGCGCGCCTCCGTCGGTGTGTCGTGCCGCTCGACGGCTACTACGAATGGAAGACCGAAGGTAAGCTGAAGGTGCCGTATTATTTCCGGGCGGCCGACGGCGGTCCGCTCGCGGTCGGCGGCCTCTGGTCGCTCCACCTCGCCGCCGACGGCACTTCGCGCCGCACGCTCT
>JBKCKE010000048.1:0-4995 GCA_046301395.1 Verrucomicrobiota bacterium
TACGACGACGTCCCGGCCGTCCTCGGCGGCAAGCCCTTGCCCGAGAACAAGCCCCGGTGGAAGCAGGTCGTGAAGGCCGCCCGCTTCGCCGTCCGCCTGAAGCTCAACCTCGGTGACGCCAAGTTCCGGCTCCTCGCCGCAGACCTCACCGACGGCTACGTGAACTACAACAAGAGCGAGTGAGGTTTTCCGTTTACTCCCCGTCCGCAGTCCTGACACTCCGTCCCGCAAGATGAGCATTCCCGCCGCCCAGAAAGCCGAGGTCCTTCACGAGGCGCTTCCTTACATCCATAAGTTCCGTGGCTCCACCTTCGTGGTGAAGTACGGCGGCAGCTTCATGGACGATCCGAACCCGGAGGGTCGCGACCGCGTGGCCACCGACATCGCCTTCCTGGCCGCCGTCGGCATCCAGGTCGTCGTCGTGCACGGCGGCGGCAAGGCCATCACCCGCGCCATGGACAAGGCCGGCATCAAGTCCGAGTTCCGCGGTGGCATGCGCGTCACCGACGCCGCCACCGTCAAGATCGTCGAGGAGACCCTCAATCACGAGATCAACGGACAGATCTGCGAATCCCTGAAGGCCCGCGGCGCCAACCCGCTCGGCATGCCGGGCAACCATGTGAACCTCTGCGAGAAGCTCCACGGCCGGGACGAACAGGGGCAGCCCGTCGACATCGGCTTCGTCGGCGACATCAAGTTCGTGAAGACTAAGCTGATCAAGAAAGCCCTCGCCGACGGCCACCTGCCGGTCGTCTCGCCCATCGCCCTCGACGCCGACGATCAGGCTTACAACACCAACGCCGACGTCGCCGCCGCGGCCGTCGCCAACTCCCTGCGCGCGCGCCGCCTCATCTTCATGAGCGACGTCCCCGGCCTGCTGGCCGATCCGAAGAATCCGGACTCCCTGATCACCACGCTCAAGGTGAGCGAGGTCGACGAACTCAAGCGCAAGGGCGTGATCGCCGGCGGGATGATCCCGAAGGTCGACAGCGCCGTGAAGGCCCTGAAGGAAGGCGTCCGCCGCGTGCACTTCATCGACGGCCGCGTCCCGCACGCGCTCCTGCTCGAAGTCTTCACCGACAAGGGCATCGGCACCGAAATCGTCCACGGTTGATGAACGGCCCGTCCGCAGATACCACCGCCGCGAACTACGCGGCCAACGTCGCCCACAATTACGGCGCGCCGCCCATCACGCTCGTGAAAGGGCAGGGCACGCTCGTCTGGGACGCCGCCGGCAAGCGCTACCTCGACTTCGCTTCGGGCATCGCGGTCAACGCCGTCGGCCATGCCCACCCGCATTGGGTGAAGCGCGTCACCGAACAGGCCGGCAAGCTCGTCCACGTCAGCAACCTCTACCGGAACGAACCGCAGGGCGAACTCGCCCATGCGCTTTCGCTCCGTTGCGGCCCCGGTCGCGTGATCTTCTGCAACAGCGGCGCCGAAGCCAACGAAGGCCTGCTCAAGCTCGCCCGTCTCCATGGTCAGCGTAAGTCAGGCACGGAAGGCGCCTGCATCGGCGTCATCGTCGCCGAGAAGGCTTTCCATGGCCGTACCTTCGGCGGCATGTCCGCCACGCCGCAGGAGAAGATCCAGAAGGGCTTCCGTCCGTTACTGTCCGGCTTCACCGCCGTCCCGCTCAACGACCTCGCCGCTTGGGATAAGGTCATCGACGCCCAGGCCACTGCCGCCGTCCTGATCGAATCGATCCAGGGCGAAGGCGGCGTGAATCCCGCCACTCCGGAGTTCCTCCGCGGCGTCGAGAAGATCTGCCGCGAGCGGAACGTCCTTTTCATGATCGACGAGATCCAGTGCGGCATCGGCCGGACCGGTAAGTTCTTCGCTTACGAGCATGCGGGCGTGAAGCCCGACGCGATCGCCATGGCCAAGGGCCTCGGCGGCGGTTTTCCCATCGGCGCGATTTGGATGGCTCCTCCGCACGACGACCTCTTCCAGGCCGGTTCGCATGGCACCACCTTCGGCGGCGGTCCCCGTGCGGCCACCGCCGGTCTGGCCGTCCTCGAGATCCTCGAGTCCGAACAGCTCGTCGCCAAGGTCGCGGAGCGCTCCGTCGCCTGGCATGCCGCGCTCCGTGAGCTCGTCGCCCTCCGCCCTGACCTCGTCAAGGAAGTCCGCGGCGCCGGTTACATGGTCGGCGTCATCCTGCACGTCGACCCGCTCCCGGTGGTCGCCGCCCTCCGCGAGGCCGGCATCCTCACCGCGCCGGCCGGTGGCGTGGCGGTCCGCCTGCTGCCTCCGCTCAACGCCTCTCCGGCCGAACTGGCCGAGTCCGTGGCGATCCTGCGTCAGGTCCTAGGCGGTTGGAAGGCCGCCTGAGCGGTTTCCCGCCCCTATTTTCCGCTGTCCAAACGGTTCGGCAGGGCTATGTTCGAACGCTTTCCGAGATGCGTCATTTCCTGAAGGAGACCGACCTGAGCCCGGCCGAAACGGCCCAGGTCTTCGCCGCCGCCGCGGCCCTCAAGGCCGGTCGCGGCCAGTCCGCCGGTGCCGCCCTCGCGCACCAGTCCTGGGGCCTGATGTTCTTCAAGAAGAGCACCCGTACCCGCGTCTCCTTCCAGGTCGGCGTCCATGAGCTCGGCGGCCTGCCGGTGATGCTCAACGCCGACGACCTGCAGATCTCCCGCGGCGAGACCGTCGCCGACACCGCGCGCGTCCTCTCCCGTTACCTCCACGGCATGGTCATCCGTTGCCACGAGCACAGCCTGCTCGAGGAGTTCGCCCGCTGCGGCACGATGCCGGTCGTCAACGCGCTGTCCGACTTCCTGCATCCTTGCCAGTTCATGACGGACATGTTCACGCTCGCCGAACGCTACGCGCCCGGCCGTCCGGAACAGTATGCCGCTTCGCTGAAGGGCAAGAAGGTCGCCTTCCTCGGCGACACCGCCTGCAACATGGCGAACTCGTTCGTGCTCGGCGGCGCCGCCCTCGGCGTCGAGATCGCGCTCGCCGGCCCCGCCGGTTATGAGCCCGGCGCTGAGGTCCGTGCCCAGCTGAAGAAGGACGGCCTCGCCGAGTCCTTCACCTTCTCGACCGACCCCGCCGCCGCCGTCAAGGGCGCCGACATGGTCTACACCGACGTCTGGGTGAGCATGGGCATGGAAGCCGAGAAGGCCGAACGCCTGCGCACCATGCAGCCTTACCAGGTCAACGCGAAGCTGATGTCCCTGGCCAAACCGTCCGCCTACTTCATGCACTGCCTCCCGGCTCACCCCGGCGAGGAAGTCTCGGCCGAAGTGCTCGGGAGCAAGCAGAGCATCATCTTCGACCAAGCCGAGAACCGTCTGCACGTGCAGAAGGCCATCCTCGCGCACCTCGCCGCCCACCGCGGCTGATTTTCCCATACCACACCTATGAGCAAGAAGAAGAAAATCGTCCTGGCCTACTCCGGTGGCCTCGACACCTCCGTCCTCCTTTCCTGGATCAAGGACAAGCATGACGCCGAGATGATCGCGTTCTGCGCCGACATCGGCCAGGAGGACGAGCTCAAGGGCCTCAAGCAGAAGGCCATGAAGACGGGCGCTTCGAAGCTCTACGTCGACGACCTCCAGGCCGAGTTCGCCCGCGACTTCATCTTCCCGATGATGCAGGCCAGCGCCATCTACGAAGGTCAGTACTACCTCGGCACCTCCATCGCGCGCCCGCTCATCGCCAAGCGCATGGTCGAGATCGCCCGCAAGGAAGGCGCCACCGCCATCGCGCACGGCGCCACCGGCAAAGGTAACGATCAGGTCCGCTTCGAGCTGACCTGCGCCGCCCTCGCCCCGGACCTCGAGATCATCGCCCCTTGGCGCAACGAAGCCTTCCGCAAGGACTTCCCCGGCCGCGCCGAGATGATCGCCTATTGCGCCGACAACAAGATCCCGGTCGAAGCCAGCGCCAAGAAGCCGTACTCGTCCGACCGTAACCTCCTCCACATCTCCTACGAAGCCGGTATCCTCGAGGATCCGTGGATGGACGCTTTCCATCCTTCGAACAAGGCCATGTTCAAGCTCTCCGTCTCCCCGGAGGACGCCCCGAACAAGCCGGAATACGTCGAACTCGAGTTCCGCCAGGGCGACTGCGTCGCCGTCAACGGCAAGAAGCTCGATCCCCTCGGCGTCATGCGCACGCTCAACAAGCTCGGCGGCCGTCATGGCGTCGGCCGCGTCGACATGGTCGAGAACCGCTTCGTCGGCATGAAGAGCCGCGGCGTCTACGAGACCCCGGGCGGCACCATCCTGCACTTCGCCCACCGCCAGATCGAGTCCCTGACCATGGACCGCGAAGTCATGCACCTGCGCGACTCTCTCGTCCCGCGTTACGCCACGCTCGTCTACAACGGCTTCTGGTACGCTCCGGAGCGCCTCGCTCTCCAGGCCCTCATCACCGAGTCGCAGCGCAACGTCACCGGCACCGTCCGCGTGAAGCTCTACAAGGGCAGCGTCTACGTCGCCGGCCGCAAGAGCCCGCGTTCGCTCTACAATCCGCTCATCGCCACGATGGAAGCGGACCCGACCAAGGCCTACAACCAGGACGACGCCACCGGCTTCATCCGCCTCAACGGCTTGCGTCTGCGCGTGAACTCGAAGGTCAACGGCGTCGCGAACCTCAGCAAGACGGCCCGCTAAGGTCAGCCTGAACGATCAAGAAGAAGGGCGTCCCGGTTCGGGACGCCCTTCTTGTTTAAACTGGAGGCGCGGGTCGGAATTGAACCGACGCATGGGGCTTTTGCAGAGCCCGGCCTTACCACTTGGCTACCGCGCCTGAAGACTGACAGGCCCTCAAAATGCCTCCTCAGGGAGGGCGTTTCAAGGGTTTTGTGCGAGGGCTTCCCTTTGGGCGTTTTCTCGCCTAATAACCCCCTATGAGCCAAGCCCAGCCAGCCTTCCGCGTCGGTCTCGGGTATGATATCCACCCGCTGGTCGCCGGTCGTCCGTGCATCCTGGGCGGGGTGAACATCCCGTCGCCGGTCGGCCCGGACGGGCATTCCGATGCGGA
>JBKCKE010000049.1:0-3165 GCA_046301395.1 Verrucomicrobiota bacterium
AACTGCCAGGAGATCTTCGCCATCCAGTCGACGGGCCTCGCGCGTCGCATCCGCCACACG
The DNA here is from genome assembly GCA_046301395.1 of Verrucomicrobiota bacterium. Lineage (GTDB taxonomy): Bacteria > Verrucomicrobiota > Verrucomicrobiia > Opitutales > UBA953 > UBA953. The sequence continues at coordinate 61 of JBKCKE010000049.1, forward strand.
GGCCTCAAGCACGTCGTCATCGGCGTCTCGGGCGGCCTCGATTCCACCCTCGCCCTGCTCGTCACGCTCGAAGCCTTCAACCGTCTGGGCCTCGACCGGAAGGGCATCATCGGCCTCACCCTGCCCGGCCCCGGCACGTCGGCCCGTACGCGCGTCAACGCGATGCGCCTGATGGAGACGCTGGGCATCACCGCCCGCGAGATCCCGATCAACGAAGCGGTGGAACGCCACCTGCGCGACATCCAGCACCCCGTCGGCAAGCACGACGTCACCTTCGAGAACGCCCAGGCCCGCGAACGCACGCAGATCCTCATGGACGTCGCCAACCAGAGCCACGGCTTCGTCGTCGGCACGGGCGACCTTTCCGAAGCCGCGCTCGGCTGGTGCACGTTCAACGCCGACCACATGTCGATGTATCACGTGAACATCGGTGTGCCGAAGACCTTGGTGAAGCACCTCGTCGGCTGGGCCGCGCACGCCCGCCACGTCGGCACCGAACGCGCCATCCTCGAGGACATCGTGGCCACCCCGGTCAGCCCCGAGCTGCTCCCGCCCGGCGACGACGGCGAGATCGCCCAGCAGACGGAGATGCTGGTCGGCCCCTACGAGCTCCACGACTTCTTCCTGTATCACGTCATCCGCAACGGCTTCCGCCCCTCGAAGGTCCTCTGGATCGCCGAGCACGCGTTCGCCGGGAAATATGACCAGACGGAGATCCGCCACTGGCTGCGCTCCTTCCTGAACCGCTTCTTCAGCCAGCAGTTCAAGCGTTCCGTGATGCCCGACGGCCCCAAGGTGGGCTCGCTGGCCCTGTCCCCCCGCGGCGACTGGCGCATGCCTTCCGACGCCGAGGCGACGGCGTGGCTTGCCGAACTGGGCTAACCCTGCTTGATGGGAGGCGTGAGCCTTCCCGCCCAGACGCATCCCGCCGCCACCCAGGCCCTCCTGGCGAAGCTCGGCGCGGAAGTCGTCCGGACCGACGAGGCGTCCTGCTTCGCGGCGTCGTTCGATAACATGCGTCTGTCCTTCCTGCCCGAGGCGGTGATCCGCCCGGCGAAGGAAGACGATATTGGCGCCACGCTGAAGCTCGCGAACGAACACCGCGTGCCCGTCACGGTCCGCGGCCGCGGCACCGGCACGACCGGCGCCTGCGCCCCGATCAAGGGCGGCTGGGTCATCCACCTCGACCACTGGGACCACATCGAGATCGATCCGGTCTCGGCGATGGCGACGGTGCAGCCGGGGGCGATCACCGCGCACATCAACGACCGCGCCGCCCCGCACGGCCTCTTCTTCCCGCCCGACCCTTCGTCGGTGAAGCACTGCAGCATCGGCGGCAACATCGCCACCAACGCCGGTGGACTGCGCGCGGCCAAATACGGCGTCGTCCGCGACCACGTCTACGCCCTCGAGGGCTTCCTGCCCACCGGCGAAAAAGTCCGCTGGGGCGCCCCGCTCCGCAAGTTCGTCAGCGGTCTCAACCTGCGCGATCTCTGGATCGGCTCCGAAGGCACGCTCGGCGTGATCACGAAAGCCACGCTGAAGCTCTCCGCCCTGCCCGCCGCCCGGCGCACTTTCCTGCTGGCCTTCCGTACGGACGAAGCGGCGCTCGAAGCCGCCATCGACCTGATCTCCCTGCGCGTGAATCCGTCGGTGCTCGAATTCCTCGACGTCCAGACGGTCGCCGCGACCGAGAAGCGTCGCGGTAAGCGGGTGTTCACGGATGCGGAGCTGGGCGGCTCCGCCGAGACGCACGCCGCCCTGCTCGTCGAGATCGACGGACCTCCGGCCGCGCTCGCGGACGACGCCGTCAAGGTCGTCGCTTGGGCCAAGCGTCACGCGGTCGCCTTCCGCGCACCCGAAGACCCCGCGGAAGCCGAAGCCCTCTGGGAACTCCGCCGCACCTGCTCGCAGGCGATGTTCGCCCTCGGCGACGCCAAACTCAACGAAGACGTGGTGGTGCCGATCCGCAGCTACGTCGCCCTGCTCCGCTTCACCCGCGAGATCCGGGATCGCTTCGGCCTGGCGACCCCGACCTTCGGCCACGCGGCCGACGGGAACTTCCACGTGCACATCATGTACGACCGGTTCAACCCGGAGCATTGCCGCAAGGCCGAACAGGCTATCCGCGAGGTGATGGAGAAGGTCGTCGAACTCGGCGGCGCGATCACGGGCGAGCACGGCATCGGACTCGCGAAGTCCCCGTTCCTCTCCCTGCAGCATACGCCGGCGGAGATCGCCGCGATGCGCGCGATCAAACAGGCCTTGGACCCGAACGGCATCCTCGCCCCGGGTCAGATCTTCGAACCTTTCAACGTCTGGGAGCATCGTCCGATCAAGGTCACGCTGCCCTGGGACAAACACTGAACCATGCCCCGCACCGTCGCCGTCTTCGATTGGGACGGAGTCGTCATCGACTCCTCCGTCGCCCATGAACGCTCCTGGGAGGCCCTCGCCAAGGAGGAAAACCTCCCGCTGCCGGCCGACCACTTCAAGCGCGGCTTCGGCAAGCGCAACGAGCTGATCATCCCGGACATCCTCAACTGGGCGCGCGACCCCGCCGAGGTGAAGCGTCTGTCCAACCGCAAGGAAGCCCTCTACCGCGACATCGCCCGCACCGGACACGTCCGTCTGCTGCCAGGCGTCCGTGAACTCTGCGGCGCGCTAAAGGACCTCGGCATCCCGTGCGTCATCGGCACCTCGACGCACAAGGAGAACCTTGCGCTGTCCTTCGAGCTCTTCGGCATCGGCCACTTCTTCGCCGGCGCGGTCGCCAGCGAGGACGTCACGAAGGGCAAGCCTGACCCGGAAGTCTTCCTGAAGGCCTGCGCCCTCGGTGGCGGCGACCCGGCGACGTCCTTCGTCTTCGAGGATTCGTTCTCGGGCCTCCAAGCCGGCCTCTCCGGCGGCTTCATCACGATCGCCCTCGCGACGACCAATACCCGCGAGCAGCTCGAGCCTATCGGCGCCCACTGCATCGTGAAGGACCTCTCCGAAGTCGACCCGCAGTGGCTCGCCCGCGGGCGCCTGGGCTGAGATGGAATTCCGCCTGAAATCCGACTACCGCCCGATGGGCGACCAGCCGACCGCGATCGCCGCGCTCGA
>JBKCKE010000050.1:0-3942 GCA_046301395.1 Verrucomicrobiota bacterium
GGTCAGGGCCGCCCGGGCCTCGTCCAGGTTCGTCGGGAGCCCGGCGAGGACGGCGGCCGTCGGGTGGGGCAGGGCGGGCACCGGTCGCCAGCCCCCGCGGAGGGTCAGTTCCCTCGGACGGGGGAAGAACTTGAGCGCCGGAAGGGCCATGGCACGAGGGTTAGCCCCCGCGGGCCGACGGGCAAGACGCTAAGATGGGTCCTAACGACGCTTCCCGCTTGGAACAAGCGGCGGTCCGCCTACATCTTATGCCCTTACCCCGCACACCCATGGTACGCTCATCCCTTGGACTCTTCCTCATCGCCGCGGCCGCCCAGGCCGTGCCGGAAGGGTTCGTCATCCGTGAGTTCCTCGGCAACGCCCAGGAGCCCGAGATCTATCCGACCGCCGTGTCGGCCGCCGCCAACGGCGACGTCTACGTCTCTTCGGACAAGAACGGTTCGCTCGGCCACGTCCCGGGCATGGGCCGCATCCTGATCGCCCGCGACACCAAGGGCGCCGGCGTCGCCGACCAGGTCATCGAGTATACCAAGGTCGAGAGCCCTCGCGGCGGCCATTTCGTCGGCGGCGTCTTCTACCTCGTCCACCCTCCCTTCCTCTCCAAGTTCCAGGACAAGAACGGCGACGGTAAGGCCGACTATGACACCGAGCGTACGCTCCTCGTCGACGGCCTCGGCGGCGGCATCGAGCACCCTCGCGGCGCGGACCATACCACCAACGGCACCCGCATGGGCATCGACGGCTGGCTCTACATCGCCGTCGGCGACTTCGGCGCCGGCCTCCTGCGCGACAACGACGGCGCCCTCGGCCTCGGCGACAAGAAGCGCGTCACCCTCTACGGCGGCGGCGTCATGCGCGTCCGCCCCGACGGCACCGAGCTCGAGAACTACACCGTGATGACCCGCAACATCTGCGACGTCGCAATCTCCCCGACCCTGGACCTTTTCTCCCGCGACAACACCAACGACGGCAAGGGCTGGAACACGCGCTTCCATCACTTCACCTCGCTGGCCGACGCCGGCTACCCGCGCCTTTACAAGAACTTCGCCGACGAGATCTCCCATCCCCTCGCCGACTACGGCGGCGGTTCCGGCACCGGCGGCCTCTACCTGAGCGAGCCCGGCTTCCCCGGTAATTTCGGTGAGTCCCTCTTCACCTGCGACTGGACGACCGGTACGCTGCACCGTCACCCGATCACCCGTTTCGAAGCCACCTTCGTGGCCCAGCAGGAGACCTTCGAGAAGGTCGCCCGCGCCACCGACTTCGACGTCGACGGCAACTCCCGCCTCTTCCTCGCCGACTGGCGTGGCGGCGGTTTCAGCTACCTCGGCACCAACAAGCCGAAGAGCAAGAAGGTCATGAAGGACGGCAAGGAAGTCGCCGAGCCGATCTACTACCCGAACGGCACCGTCCAGATCATCACCGCCAAGGACGTGAAGCCCAACGTCTACGTCGACGTCACCAAGCTCTCCGACGCCGACCTCGTGAAGCAGCTCTCCTCGAAGTCCGCCGTCCAGCGCCTCGAGACCCAGCGTCAGATCCTCGACCGCGCCAAGCCCGCGCTCGGCGAACCCGTCCTCGCGATCGCGCAGTCCGGCTCCGAGCACCTCTACGCCCGCGTCGCCGCGATCTTCACCTATAAGCAGCTCCTCGGCGCCAAGGCCAACGCCGCGCTGGCCGGCCTCGCCAAGGACGCCGTCGTCCGCGAGTTCGCCCTCCGCGCGCTCACGGACCGCACCACGCAGCTCGAAGGCGTGCCGGTCCAGCTCTTCGTCGACGCGCTCAAGGACGCCGATCCGCGCGTCCGCCTGCAGGCCCTCATCGGCCTCCAGCGCCTCGGCGCGAAGGACGCCGCTCCGGCCATCCTCGCCGCCGCCGGCCAGTGGCCCGCCGACGAGTCGAAGCTCGGCGAAGGCGAACACTACCGCCTCCCGCACACCGCCATCGCGGCCCTCCGCAGCCTCGGCAACGCCAAGGCCTGCCTCGCCGCGCTCACCGATCCCGCCCAGCGCTTCGTCGCCTTCCGCGCCTTGCAGGGCATCCATTCCGACGAAGCCGTCGACGGCCTCATCGCGCTCGGCCAGAGCGGCGACGAGTCCGTCCGCGTCGGCGCGGTCTCCACGCTCGCCCGCCTCTACCACGTCGAGAAGCCGTGGAACTACAAGGACTGGTGGAGCACCCGTCCCGACGATCGCGGCCCGTATTTCGAGCCCGTCGCCTGGTCCGCCACGCCGCGCATCCAGAAGGGCATCGAAGCCGCCTACGCCAAGCTGCCGGGCAACCTGCGCATGGCCTCGCTCGAGGTCCTCGCCAAGAACCGCATCGCCATCACCGAGCTCAAGCTCGACGGCCTCGACCCGCTGCGCCTCGCCATGGCCACCCAGACCCTGCGTCCGGCCGACCAAGCCCTGCTCGTCGACGCCGCGCTCCAGGCTTCCCGCAAGTGGGAAGAGCGTCTCGACTGCTACAAGGCGCTCCTGAAGGTCGAAGGCGACGCCGGCCTCGAGCCTCGCGTGAAAGTCCTGGCGGCTTGGTCCAAGGACGCCCAAGCGCCCGCTTCCGCCACGCAGGCGATCAGCGACTTCATCTATGAGGCCGAGCGCGGCAACCAGGTGAACAAGCTCCGGACGATGGCCAACAAGGCCGAAGACGCCGCCTCCACGATCCTGTGGAAGGCCCTGCTCAACGTCCTCAGCAGCCCGCTCACCAAGGAGCAGCAGAAGAAGGCCGTCCGCGGCCACGTCGACAAGAACCCGCGCGACATCGGTTTCTTCCACGCCATCACCGACCTCGGCCTCACCGGTTTCGACAAGCAGCTGAAGGAAGGCATGAAGGGCGACAACGTCATCCAGATCAAGGCCGCCGAGGCCGCGCTCGCCGCGGGCAAGCTCGCCGCCGCCAGCAAGGGCAAGAAGATCGCCCAGCTCGACGCCAAGGCCGTCACCGCCGCGGCCCTCAAGGGACGTGGCAACGTGAAGAACGGCCAGCGCCTCTTCACCCAGCAGGGCTGCGTGGCCTGCCACGCCGTCGACCTCGCCGCCGAGCAGAAGGGTCCGTATCTCGGCGCCGCCGGCGCGAAGTTCCCGCGCGAATACCTGATCGATTCCATCCTCGATCCGAACAAGGTCGTCGCCCAGGGCTTCCAGACCGTCGTCCTCGCCATGAAGAACGGTCCGGACCAGATGGGCTTCGTCACCGGTGAGGCCGATGGCGTCATCACCCTCCGCAACATCGCCGGCCAGGTCTCCAAGATCAAGCGCGACGACGTGAAGGAAGAGAAGCATCTCCCGCAGTCGATGATGCCCGCCGGCCTCGCCGCCGGTCTCACCGTCGAGGAGTTCACCTCCCTCATCGAGTATCTCGTCACCCTGAAGTCGATCGGTGGCTGACGCGACGCGCTGCGTCGCGAGGGTCACGTGGGCAAGGGGACACGTGGACACGGGGAATTCAAGAGGGCGCCTGCGGGCGCCCTTTTTGTTTTCATCTCCTAACCGCCAACCGCTAACCGCTACCACCTGATATGGGTAGGGGCAGCACCGCGTGCTGCCCTAGCGGCCGCCGCAGGGCGGCCGAGGGTAGGGGCGTGGCTACGCCGCGCCCTCCTGATTAGGAGGTCACGATAAATCGTGTCCCTACCCTGAGACAGAAACTCAAAGGGAGACCGGAAACCGGGAAGGATGCTGGGGATTTTTATTTTCAGGTGACGGGTGACGGCCACCAGGGCATCAGCGGATCGGCACTCGGCAGTCCAGCCATCGGCCGTCGGCACCGGGCCTCGGCGGCTGTAATGGGTAGGGCTGACCACCCTTGGTCAGCCGGTAGGGGCGCGACGGTGTCGCGACCTCCGGAGAATAGACGGACGCGTCACCGACGCGTCCCTACCTCAAGACACCCCAGCCAATCATCCGGTCTCCCCTTGAGCCGTTTGATCTCTAGGCCTCT
>JBKCKE010000051.1:0-6331 GCA_046301395.1 Verrucomicrobiota bacterium
CCCTTGGCGCGGTCAGCAAGGAAGAGGCCGAAGACGCCGAAATCATCGTCCTGGCCGGGCTTCCCCACCTTAAGGACAAGGAAGCTATCCTGAGTTACGCCCGCCAGACCTACGTGAAAGCCGACCTGATCAAGGATAAGACCCTCCTCCAGATCATCCGCCTATCCCTCTCCAAACTGGAGGATCAGCCCGAAAAATCGGCCCAAATCCTCCAAGAACACCTCAACCAGCTGTCCGAATACTTCACGAAGGAAGGGATGGCCGCCCAGGCCGCGGGAAAGATGGATGACGCCCTCCGCCTGGCGCAGGTGGCGGTCCGCTGCAACCCAGGGAGCGCTAAATCTAAGTTGTTCTTTGCCAACTTCTTACACTCTGTCGCGGGACGGACGGACGATGCGATCCAGACCCTTCAGCACGGGCTTGAGTTCCTCCCCTTAGAAGACCCGCTGACCAAGGACTACCTCGAGCGGTATTTCCAGTTCCTCCAGGCCAGGGAACGCGACCAGGAGGTCATCGACGCCAGCCTTAAGCTGCTCAATAACTCCAAGAATATCTCGGGTAACATGCGGGAGGCCCTCTCCCTCTCGGCCGCGACTTCCCTTTACTGGACCGGCAAATACCCGGATGCGGTCAACCTCATCAATTCCAGCGGTCTGGATAAACTCCCCAGCGGACTGCTCCTGAAGGCCCGGGCGCTCTTCGAGGGCGGCAAGACCCGCGAAGCCATCAGCCTGCTGGAATCCAAGACGTCGGTCTTCGGCGGAGCGGCCCGGGAAGCGGTGCTCTCGCAGCTCACCCGTTACCATATCCTGCTGGGTGAAAGCCGCATCGCCTTGGCGGTCAACCAGGAGCGCATCGATCTCGATGAAACCGCGTTCTTCCCCCAGATCCAGAAACTCCACCTGCTCGACCGGATCGGCCTGAAGGAGGACTTCGACAAGCAGCTCAAACTGATCTTCACCCGCTACGCCGCCAACTCGGCCGCGATGCTCGCGCTCGCCAACTTCGCCGCCGAGAAAGGCTACTCCGAACTCACCGGCGCGATCGCCATCGCCGCCGGCCAGCAAGGCTTCGAACGCGTGACCTTCGCGGTGCTGCACCTCGAGGCGCTGGTCCGGGGACCCGAGCCGAGCCAGGCGATCGCGCAGTATCAGCAGATCGTCGCCGCCGACCGCACCTACTTCAAAGGGAAGGAGCCGCTCGTCATGGCCTTGCTCGGCATCGCCCACCACGCGCGCCTGAAGAACGACCCGAAGTCCGCCAAGATCGACCGCGACACGGGCAACCGCTACCTGGAAGAGTTCCTCAAGGCCAAGGATCTCGGGCCCGAAGCCTATCGCTCCGTCGGCCGCCACCTCCGCGCGATCCGCGCCGGCGAACCTGCGGTCCGTATCCTCGAAGCCGGCGCCGCGAAACATCCGCGGCACTCGCAGCTGCGCGCGGATTACATCGCCGCCCGCATCCTCGCCGGCCAGACCGAAGCCTACGGCACGCGCCGTTCCGTCGCCGACGAACTGGAGACCTTGCTGACGCTGCGCCGTCCTTCCCCGCTCATCTGGCAGGAAGCCGCCTCATGGTTGCGCACCGAATCGAAGCTGCCGCCGGAACGCCTGCGCAAACTTCAGGCCGCCTGCGACGCGCTCGTACGCAGCAACCTCGACCCCGAAGCCCTCGCCGGTTTCTGATCCGCCGATGGACCTCGCGCGCCGCCGCTCGGAGCTCATCGCCGAGCTCGAACCTTTCTCCGACCACCACGAGCGGTTCCAGTACGTGATCGACCGCGCGAAATCCGCGCCGGCGCTCCCGGCCGAACTGAAGCTCGAGGCCTTCCTCATCGAAGGCTGCACGTCCAACCTCTGGCTGATCCCTTCGCTCGACGACGGCGTCTGCCGTTTCCGCTGCGACGCCGATTCGCTCATCACGAAGGGCGTCGCGAGCCTGGTCTGCGAATTCTACGACGGCGCCTCGCCGGCCGAAGTCGCGGCGACCGACGCCGATTTCCTGTCGGCCGTGGGCATCACCCAGCACCTCTCCCCGAACCGCCGCAACGGCCTGACGAACCTGGTCGGCAAGATCCGCGCGTTCGGCCGGCTCACCGCGGGTTCCTGATGAGCCCCATCGGCGGGGCTTAAGAAGCGGGATATGCGTGCTTGGGATTTGCGCCGTCCGCGTTGTCCCTTGTGATGGGAGCATGACCCAGCCGGAATCCGCCGCGCCCGACCGACGTCTGTTCGGACTGTGCCTGCTCACGCTGGCGTGGTCGGTGCTCGTGCTCCAGGCCGGCGGCTTCACGACCAGCATCCAGGCCGGCATGGCCTTCCTGGACTGGCCGCTCTCCAACGGCTCCGTCAACCCGCCGGGCTGGCTCACGGAGATCGACAAGTTCGCCGAACACTCGCATCGCCTCGCGGCCACGGGCCTGGGCCTGCTCTGCGTGGTCATCGCCGTCGCGCACCGCCTGCGCGAGCCGCGGACCGTCGTCCGCCGCGCGGCCTACGCGCTCGTCGGCCTCGTCGTGCTGCAAGGCATGCTCGGCGGCCTGCGCGTGCTCCTCGACCAGCTCAACATCGGCGGAGACGGCAACTTCAAGGCCGCGGCCTTCGCCGTCGGTCACGCCGTCAACGCCCAGCTCACGCTGGCGCTCCTCGCCTTCATCGCCCTCGCGCACAGCGCCGGGTGGCACCGCGCGGGCCGCGGCGAAGACCCCGCGCCCTTCCGCGCCGGCCGCTGGGCGGCAGGCCTGACGCTCGCAGTCATCGTCGGCGGCGCGGTCATGCGCCAAGGTCGCTTCACCGCCTGGGTCACTTCCCCCGACCAAGGGCTGTTCATCCCCTCGGTCGGCGACGGCGTGCTCTGGTGGGTCAACCTCGCCCACCGCGGTGGCGCCCTGCTGGCGGCCTCGGCCGTGCTCTTCTTCGCCTACCGGCTGGCCCGCCACGGCTATCCGTTCCTGCGCTGGGCCTCCCTCGTCGGCCTGCTGGGCTTGCAGGTGCTCCTCGGCGTCCTGAGCCTCCGCCTCTACGACAACCCGCACGTCCGCACCGTCCATCTCGTCGTGGGCGCCGCGCTGTTCTCCTCGCTCTGCGCCGCGCTCGCCCTCGCGCATCGCCGCGCCCGGACCGACGCCGCCTGAGCCGGCGCGACGGATTTGCCTTTAACCCTGCGCGTAAACCCGCCACGACAAGACCGATGAGCGAACGCGCCGGATCCGTGCCTGCCGCCTACTGGGAGCTGACCAAGCCCCGGCTGTCGTTCCTCTCCGTCCTGACCTCGCTCGCCGGCTATTTCTGCAGCGCGCCCGTGCAGCCGACCGACGCCAAGGTGCTCGTCTCCCTCGCCCTCGGCACGGCCCTCGCGGCCGGCGGCTGCGGCGCGGTCAACATGTGGTGGGAAAGCGACGCGGACGCGAAGATGGAGCGCACGCGCAACCGTCCGATCCCCGCGGGGATCATCCGCCCCGGCGCGGCCCTGCTCTTCGGGTTGATGCTGCTGGTCGCCGGCATAGGGCTCGTGTGGTTCGGCGCCAACCCGCTGGCCGGCGCCCTCACGGCGGCGACCGCGTTCTCTTACCTGTTCCTTTACACGCCGCTCAAGACGCTGACCTCCTGGTGCACGCTGGTCGGCTCGCTGCCAGGCGCGATCCCGCCGATCATCGGCACCGCGGCCAAGCTCGGCGCCATCGACCGCATGGGCTGGCTGCTCTTCGCGCTGCTGTTCTTTTGGCAGGTGCCCCACTTCATGGCCCTCGCGGTGATGTGCCGCGAAGACTACGCCCGCGGCGGCTTCAAGGTGGCCACGGTCGACGATCCTTCCGGCCGCTCGGCCTCGGTCTGGGCCCTGGCCTTCATCCTGCCGATGATCGTCGTGGCCGGCGCGATCGCCACGAACTTCTTCCCGAGCTGGACCAGCCCCTACGTCTGGGTCTCCTTCCTGGCCGGCGCGTGGTTCTTCAAGCTGACGCTCGAGTTCGCCCTCCCGCAGCGCCGGGCCGCGGTCGCGAAGCCGCTCTTCATCGCCTCGATCCTCTACCTGCCGGTCGTCCTGTTGACTCTGACGCTCAACCGGCTTTTCTGAGCCCATGGACGCCCGCGCCGCCAAGCAGACCCTGCGCGCGGAACTGAAGGCCCGCCGCACCGCGCTGACGCCGCGAGAACTGCAGGTCGCGGGCGACGAGGCCGCCCGGCTGATCACGCAGCTCCCGGAGTGGAAGCAGGCGAAGGCGGTCTGCCTCTACGCCTCCTTCGGCGGCGAACTGCCGACCGATGCCCTCCTCGCGCTCGCCCTCCTCGAGGGGAAGCGGCTCCTGCTCCCGCGCGTGACGAACAAGACGACGCTCGTCCTCCACGAGGTCACCGATCTCGGCGCGCTCCAGCCCTCCCGTCTCGGCATCCGCGAACCGAAACCCGCCGCCCCGGTCGCGACGCTGGCCGACGCCGGCCTGGTCCTCGTCCCGGGCCTGGGCTTCGACGGTGCCGGACGGCGCCTCGGCTTCGGCGGCGGTTTCTATGACCGGCTGCTGGCCAAGCCGCCGCGCAAGACCTTCCTCCTCGGCCACGCGCACGCCTTCCAGGTGGTCCCGCGGCTGCCCGACGAGCCGCATGATATTAAAGTTAAGGCGGTCGCCACCCCGCAGGGCGTGATTCGGTGCCGAGCACGCTAGCGGGTTTGCCAAGCGGGGCGATTCGTGTCCGATGGAGGGTCCGATGCCCGCCCCCCGACCAGACGCGATCCGCCTCCGCGGCGTCCGCCAGAACAACCTGAAGGGCTTCGACGTCGACATCCCGGTCGGCAAGTTGGTCGTGGTGACGGGCCTCAGCGGCGCGGGCAAATCCTCCCTGGTCTTCGATACGCTGCACGCCGAAGGGCAACGCCGCTACGTCGAGACGTTCAGCCCGTACGTCCGCCAGTTCCTCGAGCTGCTGCCGTCCCCGGCGCTCGACTCCGCGGAGAACGTCCGCCCGTCCGTCGCCATCAAGCAGGGCAACGCGGTCCGCACCTCCCGCTCGACGGTCGGCACGATGACCGAACTCTGCGACTGGTTCAAAGTCTGGTTCGCCCATCGCGCCGAACTCGTCGACCCGGCCAGCGGCCAGGTGATCGTCCCGCGCGGGCCCGACGCGGCCTGGCAGGATTCGCTCGCGCGCTTCCCGGGCCAGTCGCTCGCGCTCGCGTTCGCGGTCGCCAAACCGGAATCGCTGGGCTGGGCGACCATCGCGGAAGAATTCGCCAAGGCAGGCTTCAGTCGCGCCTTCGCCGCCGGCCGACGCATCCGGCTGACGGAGGACGAGATTCCCGCCGACGCGACGGAACTGCTGGTCATCCAGGACCGCGTGACGGTCGCCCCCGATCAGGCCTCGCGCTTCCATGAGGCGGCCCTCGCGGCCTTCCGCCTCGGCGGCGCCCGCCTCCGCCTGCTCGACGACCAAGGCCACGAGCTGTCCCGCTACAGCGAGGTGCTCGAATCCCCGGTCGACGGACGCAAGTTCCGCCCGGCCTCGCCCGCGCTCTTCTCCTTCAATTCTCCCGTCGGCGCGTGCCCGGAGTGCCGTGGCTTCGGCCGCGTCATCGGACTCGACTGGCAGAAGATCATCCCGAATCCGGCGCTGACGCTCGCCGAAGGCGCGATCGCCCCTTTCCAAGGCACGGTCTACGGCGAATCGCAGAAGGACCTCACGCGCGCCTGCCGCAAGGCGGGCATCCCGATGGACGTGCCTTGGAAGAAGCTCTCAGCGGCGCATCGGAAATTCGTCGAGCACGGCGAACCGGGCTACGTCCAAGGTTCGTATGATTCGATGTGGTACGGCGTCCGCGGGTTCTTCCGCTGGCTCGAAGGGACGACCTATAAGATGCACGTGCGGGTGTTCCTCTCCCGCTGGCGCGCCTACGAGTCCTGCCCGCAATGCCATGGCCGCCGCTTCCGCGAGGAATCGCTCTTCTGGCGCTGGCAGGGCAAGACGCTGCCCGAACTCTACGCGTCGCCGGTCTCGGACCTCCGCGCGCTGCTCGCACCGCTCGCGCCGAAGGATTCACGTCACCCCGCCGACCACGCGCTCGAGGCCATCCTTGCACGCCTCGGCTACCTCGAGGCGGTCGGCCTCGGCTACCTGGCGCTCGACCGTTTATCCCGCACGCTCTCCGGCGGCGAAGTCCAACGCGTCAACCTGACCTCCTGCCTCGGCGCCTGCCTGGCGGACACGGTCTTCGTCCTCGACGAACCGAGCGTCGGCATGCACGCCCGCGACCTGGCCCGCATGGTCGGAATCCTCCGCAGCCTCGTCGACCAAGGGAATACGGTCGTGGTGGTCGAACACGATGAGTCGGTGATGCGCGC
>JBKCKE010000052.1:0-3522 GCA_046301395.1 Verrucomicrobiota bacterium
ACGTTCTTCCCGGTTCGCGGAAACCTCATCCTTGCGATGCTCAATCACGAGTATGGCGTGAATGCGACCGACGCCGAAGCCGTGACCGCGGCGACCTTAAGAGCCAGAGCCGAAGTGAACTCCCTCGTCCGCGGCCTTCGCTCCCTCGGCGGGCCCTGGAAAGGCATGCAAGTCGTCGCGACCGCGGAGCAGATCGGCGTGCGGGACGGCCGGCGTCTCGCCGGACGCTATACCGTGATCAAGAACGACGTCGCCAACGGAGCCAGACACGATGACGCCGTCGTGCGGGCCACGTTCTCGGTCGACGTGCATGCGTTGACCAAAGACAAATCTGCTTATTCCAGCATGGGCGTGAAGGTAAAGCCTTACGACATCCCGCTGCGCGCCCTCATTGCCAAGGACGTCGATGGTCTCATGATGGCAGGTCGTTGTATCAGCGGGGACTTCATCGCCCATGCGTCCTACCGTGTCACCGGTAACGCCGTCGCCATGGGCGAAGCCGCCGGGGTCACCAGCGCCCTCGCCGCCTCGTCCAAGCGCGCCCCGCACGAGGTCACCTGGTCCGAAGCCTCCGCCCTGCTCCCAAAGGTCCGCCAAGGGTAATCCTTCCAAATGTTCGCCCAACCATTGAGAAAAGTCCTCCTCTGGGTCGCCATCCTCACCCTGGTTTCCTTGGTGGTCGGCGCCGCCGGCGCCGGGTTCCTTCACGCCCTCGACGCGGTGACTAAGCTCTACCAATCCACCCCATGGCTGATCGTGAGCTTGCCGTTCATCGGGCTGCTCACGGTCTGGCTCTACAAGGGCCCCCTGAAGGCTTCTGCCGGGGGCGTGATGACTCTGATCGCCCAGATCAAGTCACCGACCAGCCCCCTGCCTGCGACCATGGGTCCGTCGATTATCGGCACGACCCTGCTTTCGCACCTCGGCGGTGCCTCGGTCGGCCGCGAAGGCACGGCCCTTCAGATGGGCGGAGCCATCGCCGACCAAGGCTCCCGCTGGATCGACCTGAACGAAGCAGAGCGGCGCACGCTCATCCTCTGCGGCGTCTCCGCCGGTTTCGCCGCCGTCTTCGGCACCCCGATCGCCGCGGCAATCTTCGCGCTCGAGTTCGTCCGTCAGCGTAGCTGGTCCATCCTGCCCTGCCTAGCCACGGCGTTCCTCGCGGACATCGTGGGACGTAAGCTCTTCTTCGCCCAGCACGCCGACTACCGCCTACCCCTTCCGGCGGAGTATGATCTGAGCGGATTCGGCTCGGCCGTGCTGCTCGGCCTCGCCTGCGGGGGCGTCGCCTGGTTCTACGTCTTCTTTTGCCGACGCCTGGCCTCCAAGCCCAACCCTGAGCCTTACGCCCGGATCTTCTTCACCGGCACCTTGTTCTCGGCCGCGGTCTACTTCAAGCACATGGAGGACTTCACGGGCCTTGGCCTGCCGATCATCGAGTCCGCTCTGGTCGAACCCGCCGCTCCGCTGACCTTCATCTTCAAGCTGCTGTTCACGCTCATGTGCGTCACCGCCGGTTTCCGTGGCGGCGAGGTCACCCCGCTCTTCTTCGTCGGCGCCACACTTGGCAGCGCCGCCGCGGTCTTGCTGAGTCTTCCCCTGAGCATCTGCGCCGCGCTGGGCTTCGTCGCCGTCTTCGCCGGTGCCGGTGCCGTCCCACTCGCTTGCGCCGTCATGGCCTGTGAACTCTTCGGTTGGTCGATCGGTGGCTACGCCCTGGTCGCGTGTGCGATCAGCTGGCTGGTGGCCGGACGCAAGGGACTGTACGACGAAGCCTGAGCAGGGCCCAGACGGTACAGTCAAAAACCCTCACGCGCTCAAAGTTCGGGACGACGATCTCCATCACGCGCTCTTGCTCGGGGTGCCGAGGCCTGACCCCGTGTTCGGCCCCCAACGGACTTGCCATGCGGGGAGTAAGGGCTAAGCCTTGCAAAAGCTGCCCAGTGATTCTGCTGGCATCCCGACCTGACCATTTCCCAACGTCCATCAACTAACGCTCACCGAAACAAATGTCGACCGCCACCCACGTTGAAGACCCAGATGTCATCCTGATTGGCAGCGGGGTGATGTCGGCCAATCTCGGAGCGATGCTGAAGCGGCTCGATCCGCGACTTTCCATCCAGCTCTATGAGGCTAGCGCTGGCTTGGCACAGGAGAGTTCGGATGGCTGGAATAACGCCGGTACTGGGCATGCGGGGATCTGCGAGCTGAGTTACACACCCAAGCGCGAGGCGGACGGTTCGGTGAAGGTGGCCAAGGTCATCGAGATCTTCGAGCAGTTCGAGCAATCGAAACACTTCTGGAGCTACGCCGTGGCCAACGATATGGCCAGTAACCCGCGGGAATTCATCAATCCCGTCCCCCACATCAGCTTCGTGCATGGAGCTGACCAGGTGGAATTCCTCAAGGCCCGCCACGCCGGGATGTCGGCCCACCATTTCTTCCGGGAGATGCTCTTCACGACTGATCGCACCACCATTGCGACGTGGGCCCCGCTCCTGGTCGAAGGTCGGGGCGACGGACCCATTGCCGCGACCAAGATGGACGGGGGCACCGATGTGAACTTTGGCGCCATCTCTCGCAAACTGCTGAGCTGGCTAGGACGGCAGGAGAGATGCGGGGTCGCCTCCGGCCATCGCGTCATCGGCCTGCGTAGAGACGGCACGGGCTGGGAAGTCCGTGTGAAGGAGTCAGCCACGGGGCGTGTTCGGACGAACCGCGCCAAGTTCGTCTTTGTTGGCGCGGGCGGCGGCACGCTTCCGCTGCTACAGATGTCTGGCATTCCGGAGGCAAAGGGCCTGGGCGGTTTCCCTATCGGCGGCCAGTGGCTCATTTGCGACAATCCGGAAATCGTCGAGAAGCACCAAGCAAAGGTCTATGGTCAACCGCTCGCCGCGGCGCCGACGATGGCTGTGCCGCACCTCGACACCCGCATCTTGGATGGTAAGAAGACCCTGCTTTTCGGTCCCTTCGCCGCCTGGACGACGAAGTTCCTGCACCAGCAGGGCCGCTACACCGACCTGCCCTTCTCCATTCGTCCGGACAACCTTTCGACCCTCGTCAATATTGGTATCCATAACCTCGACCTGGTCCGCTACCTCATCCAGCAGGGCACGCAGAGCATGCGGAACCGCATCGAGGTGCTGAAGATTTTCTATCCGGCCGCCCAGGTCGCGGATTGGAAGTTGATCGACGCAGGCATCCGGGTGCAGGCCATCAAGAAGACGGATGGTCAGGCAGGCATCGTCCACTACGGCACCGAGGTCATCACCGATGCCGCGTGCAGCATCTCCGCGCTGCTCGGAGCTTCGCCGGGCGCCTCGGTCTCGGTGAATATCGTGCTCGAGGTCATCAAGAAATGCTTCCCCGCCTTGCTCGCCAGCCCAGAGGGGCATGCGCGGATGAAGGCGATGATCCCGACCTTCGACCTGGATATCAAGCTCCCTGAGAACGCCGAGCAGTTCCGCGAGTATAGCCTGCGAGCGGATAAGATCCTCGGGCTCCGGGCAAGCTGACCGGCGG
>JBKCKE010000053.1:0-2674 GCA_046301395.1 Verrucomicrobiota bacterium
AGGCAAGTACCGCCTCGAAGGCTCCCTCGCGGTCCAGAGCAAGGCCAGCGACGGCGTCCGCGCTCGCATCGTCTCTTCGCGCCGCGGGCTCCTGGCCGAAGTCGTCGTCAAGGGCGGGAGCTCGGCCCCTGTCGAACTCGCTTCGGTGGAGCTCGCCGCCGGTGAAAGCATCGATTTCATCGCCGACCTATACCTGGGTTCCAACAGCGACGGCTTCAGCTGGTCGCCGGTCATCAAGGACGCCCAGACGGGCGAGGTGATCAGTTCCGCCGCCGGCGAGTTCGGCCGCAAGCCGGACCGCCAATCGGCCCTTTCGACCTTCGCCCAGGTCCTCCTCCAAAGCAACGAATTCGCCTTCGCCGACTGATGCACCATATCGATCCACTCTCCCTCGGCTCTCGTCGCGAGTTCCTCCGCCGCGTCGGCATGGGCCTCGGCGGCGTCGCCATGGCCTCGCTGCTCCAGCAGGAACTTCGGGGTGCCGACATCCGCGTCGACCCGCTGCATCCGCTGGCCGCCCGCAAGGCGCCGCTCCCCTGCAAGGCTAAGCGCGTCATCCATATCTTCGCCAACGGTGGCGCCTCGCAGGTCGATACCTTCGACCGCAAGATCGCCCTCGACAAATACCACGGACAGAAACTGCCGGGCGACTACATCGCCACCGAACGTCGCACGGGCGCCGCCTTCCGTTCTCCCTTCGCCTGGAAGCGCTACGGCAAGAGCGGACTCGAGGTCAGCGAACTCTTCGCCAAGACGGCCGAACATGCCGACGACCTCTGCGTGATCCGCTCGATGAAGGCCGACGTTCCCAACCACGAGCCTTCGCTGCTGCTGATGAACTGCGGCGAAGCCCGCCAGGTCCGTCCGTCCATGGGCTCTTGGGTCACCTACGGACTCGGCACCGAGAACGAGAACCTGCCCGGCTTCATGACCCTCTGCCCAGGCGGCTTCCCCATCCAGGAGACCCAGAACTGGCAGTGCGGCTTCCTTCCCGGAGTCTACCAAGGCAACTACGTCGACACCTCGAAGCGCTCCGTCGAGGAGCTCATCGAGAACATCCGTAACTTCGGCCTCTCGCGCCCGGCCCAACGTAAGCAGCTCGACCTGCTGGCCAAGCTCAACGCCGCGCACCAGTCCGTCCGCCCGCAGGACGCCGCCCTCGAGGCGCGCGCTCAGTCCTTCGAGATGGCGTACCGCATGCAGCTCGAAGCGACCGACGCGTTCGACGTGGGCCGCGAATCCAAGAAGACCCGCGAGATGTACGGCGACACGACCCTCGGCCGCCAGTTCCTCATCGCCCGGCGCCTCGCCGAACGCGGCGTCCGTTTCATCCAGCTCTGGCACGGCGCCGGTCAGCCCTGGGACAGTCACGACGACCTGGAAAAGAATCATAAGCGAATGGCGATGGAAGCGGACCAGCCGATCGCCGCGCTGCTCACCGACCTTAAACGCCTCGGGATGCTGGACGAGACCCTCGTCATCTGGGGCGGAGAATTCGGCCGCACCCCGACCGTCGAACTGCCGACCCCGGGCTCCAACGCCGGCAAGATCAACGGCCGCGATCATAACAGCCACGGCTTCACGATGTGGATGGCCGGCGGCGGCGTGAAGCCCGGCCACGTCCACGGCGAGAGCGACGAGTTCGGCTTCAAGGCCGTGAAGGACGTCGTGCACGTCCACGACCTGCACGCGACCATCCTCCGGCTCCTCGGCTTCAATCACGAGGAGTTCACGTTCCGCAGTTCGGGACGAGACTTCCGCCTCACCGACGTCCACGGGAAGATCGTCAAGTCGCTCATCGCCTGATGAATCGCCTCGTCCGCCTGCTGGCCATCCTCGCCTTCACGGGCCTCGAGGCCGGCGAACTCCGCACGCTTCGCGATATCGCCTACAAGGACGATGTCATCTCGCAGACGCCGTATGAGCAAGAACGCTGCAAGCTCGACCTGACCCTGCCGGCCGACGCGAAAGGTTTTCCGACCTATGTATGGTTCTACGGCGGCGGACTGAAGAACGGCGGCAAGGACCTGAACTCGGAATACTGCGTCGAGATCCGCGCCAGCCTCGCCCGAGCGGGGGTGGCCGTGGTGACGCCCGACTATCGCCTCAGCCCGAAGGTCAAATATCCGGCCTACGTCGACGATGCCGCCGCGGCTTTCGCCTGGACGGTCAAGCATATCGCCGCTCATGGCGGCGACCCGCGCAAGGTCTTCATCGGCGGCCATTCGGCCGGCGGCTACCTCGCCCTGCTCGTGGGCATGGACCCCGAACGACTGAAGCCGCACGGACTCACGCTCGGCTCGGTAGCCGGCATCGCCCAAGTCAGCGGCCAGGTCTTCAACCATTACACCGTCCGCGAAGAACGTGGCCAAGCACGCTATGGTATCACGTCCGACGAGGCCGCGCCGGCCTTCCATATCCGCAAGTCCCTCCCGCCCATCCTGACGATCTACGCGCAGAATGACATGCTCAGCCGCGCGGAGGAAAACATGTTCTTCGTGACGACCCTCAAGGCGGCCGGACATACGGAGAACTACTCCCTGCGCGTCGACGACCGCGACCACGGCACCGTCGGACATAACCTTCGGAACGACGATGATCCCGCCCGCCTCGCGATCCTCAACTTCATCGCCAAGCAGTCCGCTAACCGCTGACCGCAAACCTCCTCTTGTCC
>JBKCKE010000054.1:0-2621 GCA_046301395.1 Verrucomicrobiota bacterium
ATCCCATGCCTCGCCCCGCAGGCCCCCCGACCCCTCCAAAATGGTCTTTGACTAGGGTTTTCCCCGTCCGTTAACCAAAACCTTCGATTCCGTCCGTCCCGCCCCCATGAAACGCACCCATACCTGCAACGCCCTCCGCCCCGCCGACGCCGGCCAGACCGTGACCCTCGTGGGTTGGGTCGACACCAAGCGCGACCTCGGCGGCGTGACCTTCGTCGACCTCCGCGACCGCGAAGGCATGACCCAGGTGGTCTTCAATCCGGGCGCCAACGGCATCCAGGAAATCGCCCAGCGCCTGAAGACGGAATCCGTCATCGAGATCACCGGCAAGGTCCGCGCCCGCTCGGCCGACACCGTCAACGCCAAGCTCGCCACCGGCAGCATCGAGATCTCCGCCGAGACCCTCGTCGTCCACAACATCTGCGCCGACCTGCCGTTCCCGATGGACGACGACAAGGCCGACAAGGTGAACGAAGACCTCCGTCTCGAATACCGCTTCCTCGACCTCCGTCGCCCGCGTAACATCGGCCTCCTCAAGCTGCGCGCGAAGGCCGCCCGCGCCATCCGCGCCGAGCTCGACAGCCAGGACTTCCTCGAGATCGAGACCCCGACCCTCTTCAAGAGCACCCCGGAAGGCGCCCGCGAGTTCCTCGTGCCGAGCCGCACCAACCCCGGCGAATTCTACGCGCTCACGCAGTCCCCGCAGCAGTACAAGCAGATGCTCATGGTGGCCGGCGTCGAACGCTACTACCAGATGGCCCGTTGCTACCGCGACGAAGACCTCCGCGCCGACCGCCAGCCGGAGTTCACGCAGGTCGACCTGGAGATGTCCTTCATCGACCGCGAGGACATGTACAAGCTGATCGAAGGCATCCTGAAGCGTACTTGGAAAGAGACCCTCGGCATCGACATCCCGACGCCCTTCCCGCGCATGGCCTACCAGGAAGCGATGGACCGCTTCGGCATCGACAAACCGGACACCCGCTTCGGCATGGAGATCCAGGACCTGACGGCCCTGTTCAAGAATTCCTCCTTCAAGGTCTTCAACGGTGCCGCCAACACCCCGGGCTCCGTGGTCCGCGCGATCAACGCCAAGGGCCTCGCCGACATCACCCAGGGCGAGCTGACCAACTTCGAGAACATCGCCAAGAGCGCCGGCGCCAAGGGCCTCGCGTTCATCAAGTGCGAAGCGGGCGAATGGAAGTCCCCGATCGTGAAGTTCTTCTCCGATGACGAGAAGGCCGCGCTGAAGCAGCAGCTCAACATCGAGGACGGCGACATCGTCTTCTTCGCCGCCGCCCCGTGGGAGCAGGCCTCGACCATCCTCGGACGCATCCGTCTCGAGTCCTCCTACCTGCTCAAGGCCCGCGGTCGCCTGACCCTCCCGGCCGATCAGTACAACTTCCTCTGGGTCATCGAATTCCCGCTGATGCTCTGGGACGAAGAAGAGAAGCGCTACCTCTCCGCCCACCACCCGTTCACCGCCCCGGTCGTCGAGGACGAGCCCCTGCTCGCCACCGACCCTGCCAAGGTGCGCGGCCAGCACTACGATATCGTGCTCAACGGCGTCGAACTCGGCGGCGGCTCGATCCGCATCCATAACCCGGCCGTCCAGAAGCGCGTCTTCGAGGATATCCTCAAGATCCCGCAGGACCTCGTCGACAGCCGCTTCGGCTACATGCTCAAGGCCTTCTCCTATGGCGCCCCGCCCCACGGCGGCATCGCCCTCGGCTTTGACCGCGTGGTCGCCATGCTCGCCGGCCGCTCTTCGATCCGCGACATCCTCGCCTTCCCGAAGAACCAGAACGGCCGCGACCTGATGGCCGACTGCCCGAGCCCGGTCGCCCCGAAGCAGCTGCGCGACCTGCGCATCCGCCTCGTGGAAGACGAGCCGAAGCCGAAGGCCTGAGCCCCTTCCCGGCTCCCTGACGAAAGGCACGCGGCAGCGTGCCTTTTTCTTGGGCGGGCATTTAGCCTTCCCCCGCAAGGTGGGTCGGCCTATTCCCTTCAGCCATGTCCGACGCTTCGCCCTCTCCTCATCCCGCTCCCCATGTCGTGGGTCAGGGCTATGAGTTCGACGAAGTCCGCGCCTTCCTCGGCGGCGACCCGAAGCCGCCGAACTTCGTCATCCACCAGGCCGGCGCGGTCATCGGCGTCTGCCTTGGCCTCGGCTGGAATCCGCGCGCCGACGGCGAACCGTGCGAAGTCTGGGTCGGCCGCAAAGGCGACCAGCCTAAGTGGGGCATCAAGCTCGCCGAGACCCGCGGCCCGCTGCCGGTCTACGTCCGTCGTACCGAAGGCGGTAAGTGGTTCTACAACGGCCTTTACGAAGTGACCAGCCACACGACCGACCCGACGATCATCCGCCCGCGCCTGCTGCCCCCGAAGATCGTAGCGATCGACCGCCTGGTCTTCCTGAAGCGCTGCACCGTCTGAACGCCATGACCGAAGAACGTAAACCTCACCGCGACCCTCTGCATGGCGTGACCCTGCAGAAGCTGCTTGAGACGATGGTCGCCAAATACGGCTGGCAGGAACTCGCCTACCGCATCCCGATCCGCTGCTTCATGTTCGACCCGACGATCAAGTCGTCGCTGACCTTCCTGCGCAAGACCCCCTGG
>JBKCKE010000055.1:0-3097 GCA_046301395.1 Verrucomicrobiota bacterium
AGCCGAACCAAGCCATGAAACGCCCCCGGAACGTGCTTCTCGCCCTCGGCTGGTACGACCACCGGCTGCTCCAAGGCATCGCTACCTACGCCTCGGAACACCGCTGGCATCTGGCCTCCCACAGCATCATCCACGAGAAGGTGATTCCCTGGGGCTGGGAAGGCGACGGCATCCTCGCTTGGCTCGGCGCCGGCGACGACCTTGCCGACTTCGTCCTGAAAGCCGACAAACCGACCGTCGACTTCTCCCTGCGTCGCCGCGGCACCCCGTTCGCCCACGTGGTCCAAGACCACGCCAAGACCGGCGAGATCGCCGCGGAACATTTCATCGAACGCGGGATGGGGAACTTCTGCTTCTTCAGCGACACCGAGAATTGGTCGCAGGTGGAACGCGGTCAGGCCTTCATGGAAGCCCTCCGCCGCCGCGGCCTCCCCTGCGAACACCTGCGCTGGTCCCCGTCCGGCAAGAAGGCCGACGTCCGGGATGAATGGCAGCGCCGCCGAGCCTGGCTGCTGACCCGCCTCAAGGCAGCCCCCAAACCCTTGGCCGTCTTCGCCGCCAACGGCACGCTTGCCGTCGAGGTCCGCGAACTCTGCGAAGAGGCCGGCCTGCACGTGCCGACACAGGTGGCGATCGTGGGCATCGACGACTACCTGCTCTCGGTCGGCGCCATCAAGAAGTATGTCTCGGGCGTCGACACCAACCTGGAGGAACAAGGCTACCGCGGTGCCGAACTCCTCGATCGTCTGATGCGAGGCGAGACGCCCCCGCCCGAACCGATCCGCATCCAACCGGCAGGGGTGATCACGCGCATGAGCAGCGACATCCTGGCCACCGGCCATGAAGGCGTCGTCCGGGCCCTGCACCACATCACCGATCACTTCGCCGGCCCGCTCGGCGTCAAGGAGCTCGCCGCCATCGCCCACATGTCCGAACGTGGCCTTCGCCAGGCCTTCGTGAAGCATGTCGGCTGTACGCCGGGCGATCGCCTACGCACCGTGCGTATTGACTCGGCCAAGCGGCTGCTAGCGGGATCATCCGAGAAGATCGAAGCCATCGCCCACCGTTGCGGTTACCCGAACCTGAACTCTTTCTTCGCCGCCTTCCGTCGCTCCGAAAACATGACTCCAGCGGAATACCGCCGGATCATGCGCTTCCGCAGCTGAGTTTCCTCCGCAGGGAACGTGGCATCCTCAGCGTGCGGCTTCGTCCCAAGAACGATAACCGCCGTCGAGGTGGCCGATTTCACCGAAGCCGATGGCCTGCAGCCTAGGAAGTGCCCTACGACTACGCATGCCGCTGGCACAGTAGACGAACACGGGACGTGCCGGATCGAACTGAGCACGCACCTTGGCCTCGAACTCGGCGTCGCCGATGGAGATATTGAGGGATCCGGCAATCGCGCCATCGGCATGCTCGCCGGCGGAACGGACATCGAGCAACTGGGCCGAGGGATGCTCACGAAGCCAGACCCGGGCCTCGGTGGCCGACAGGTTGCGCACGTTGCTATCAGCTGCAGCGAGGACGGCGTCGCCGCCGCCAACATAACCGCGCCAGAGGAGGAAAACGCCGAGCAAGACACCGGCCACGAGAAGGATCGTAGAAGCCGTCATCTTTGGGAAACTCATCGGACACTTACTCCGCCAAGGCGTGGATGGTATTGATCACCTGCCCTCGTAGTTCGGCGCCATCCGCGGACTTGAGCTCATACTTGAGCTGCATCTGCATGGCCGGACGGAGGTCAGGAAGCGCGAGGAAGACGGATTTGCGGTCGGCGGACAGAGTCGCGGACTTCACGACAAGAGGGTCGTGCTTGCGCTCCGCCATCTGGGCCTTGCTGAATTGAAGACGGCCGTCGTTGCCGAGCTCGGTCGCAGCGACCTTGGTCTCCGTGGTGGAGATCTCCGGCGAGCCATAGGCCGAGGACCAGACATAGTTCCAGATCTCGAGGTTCCAGTTTGCGACGTCGCTCGCTGTCTGGGCATCGAGCTCGCAGGTGAAGTCGACACGCACCCCCTGCTTGGTCGCGGCGAGCGCGATCGGCATGCGGGTCGCTGCGCCCGTGTAGCGGACGCGCTGGAAGCAGCCGTTCTGGGTCGCGGTGGTCTGCCAGCCGCGCAGGCCGGTCACGTAAAGCTGTCCGTCCCTGGGATTAAAGCGGGCGCGCATGGCGCCGCTGCCGAAGTCGACGTTGAAGCGGGTCACGCCACCCTGCATCTGGGGCTGGCCGTTGAAGCTCACTTCCTGCGGGAGGACGCCGTAAAGCGAGCAGGTGCCGTAGCTGAGATGCAGCAGACGGTCCTTCCAAGGGCCGAACTTATCGGAGGTCACCCAGACTTGGCCGCCGCTGGAGTTGTCGACTTCCTTGGGGAACCAGCAAAGCGGACGGTCGTAGTCCGTCGGCAGCGTCGCGCGGTGGGCGAGGTCGACCACGCCATAGAACCCACCCTGCTTCACCCAGTTAAGGCGGCACATGGGCGTCCAGGTGCCTTCGTTATCGCCGGTGGTGATCTGGCCCGTCGGGCTCATGCCAATGCCATTCGGGGCACGGAAGCCGGTCGCGAAGACCTCGGACTTCTTGCCGTCAGGCGAGACCTTGAAGAGCGCGCCGTGGTGGTCGCAGATCTCATCGAAACCGCGACCGCCTTTGCGCACGGGTCCGGCCTTGATGTAACAGAAATTGCCGGCGGCATCCGTCTGCAGGTCAAAGACGAACTCATGGAAGTTCTTCGTGACCATCACGTCGAAATTGAAGGCCTCGTAAGCGTCGCACTCGCCGTCACCGTCCGTATCGCGGAGCTTCCAGATGCCGTCGCGGCAGGTGACGTAGACTTCCCCGTTCACGACCTTGAGTCCGAGCGGGTGGTAAAGTCCCGCGGCGAAACGACGCCAGGTGACCTTGGCGAGCTTGTCATCGATGCCCGAGGCGACGAAGATGTCACCGTGGAAAGTGGCGATCACGGCGCGACCATCCGGCAGGAAGTCGAAGGCCGAAGTGAACATCGGCGCCTTCCAAGGATTGGTCACCGGTAGGCTGACGTCGTCGACGACGTAAGGCTCGCCGGCCTTTGCGGAGAGCTTGCCGGTCGTCTCGACG
>JBKCKE010000056.1:0-3576 GCA_046301395.1 Verrucomicrobiota bacterium
AACCCGCCTCTCGGCCGTCGCGTGCGCGTGCCGAACATGCACGGGCTCTTCACCGATCTCTTCAAGATCGCGTCCGAGGTCCTGCGTCCGAACGGACGTCTCGTCTTCGTGAACCCGCTGCGCCTCTCGTCCGTCGACCCGACCCTGCGTCTGGAATCCAGCCGCACCGTCGACCTCGGCGGCTACGATTGCCGTCTCGAGGTCTACCGTAAGCGCTGATCCGCCATGAGGACGACCCTGCGCACCAGCTTGTTCGTCCTCGTTGCGTTGCTCCTCGGTTGCGCCGAGCCTAAGCCGGAAATCGTCCAAGCGGAGTCGCATCTCTCCGCGCTCCGCAGCGCTGGGCTCGTGCCTAAGACCTTGGGCGATATCGAAGTCGCGGCGGTCCGTCGGGTCCAGCCGTTGCCCACGCGCTGGGTGCGCCAAGGGCGCCCGTTCTGGTGGGCCGAACTAAGTTGTGACGACGGGTCGGCGGGGCATCTGGCTTGGGCGGATGACGGCCGGCTCATCGATTTCAGTTTGGAGGGGCTGAGCGCAGTCATCTCGCCGCAGGCGTTCGCTTTGGCGGGCGTGCCGCCCATCCAGCAGTTTCCGCTGAAGGCACCGGACGGTTCGGCCGTGGCCTCGGGATGCGTGCCGACCGCGGGCGCCAGCCTGATCGCCTTCTGGTCGGCCCGACCTGGCACCGCGTCTTGGGGCGGGGCAGGGGAGCAGGACTTGGTCCGTCGCTTGCGCGGCCGGATGCGGATGGGGGTCATCCCGGATCTCGAAGGTTATACGGACGGCAAGATGTCCCTCGCAGGAGCCTTTCCGGACGAACTTGCCGAAGCCCTGCAGGCGGATGCGGATGAGCGGGGCGTCGATGTCGATGTCGCGCTCTCCGGCTATGACCGCCAGCTCCTTGGCACCGAACTTTCCGCCGGACGCCCCGTGCTGGTCTCTTGTGTGGTGCTCCTGCCGCGTAAGCCTGAGCTCACCTGGGGACATCAGGTCGTCGGGATCGGTCGCGCCGAGGTCGTCGGGGCCCATTTCGTCGGCGTCATCGACAACTACTTCACGCCGCGGATTCCCGGCAGCATCCGCTGGATCGCGGAGGACCGCATCGGCCAGCTCGTGCTCGTGCGGCCTAGGCGTTGACTCATAAGGTAGGGTCGGGACCGCGTCACGACCTCGCCTGTCTCAGCATAACGGGGTCAGACCCCATTATTGATGCCCTGCCAATAAAATCGCTCGAAGCGTTGGATTTGCCTGACACGCTATTCGACGAACGGCCTACCCACGTTTTGCGACAAGCCATAACTCCATGCGGACGATCAGAGCGCTGATACTTGTTTTTTGCCTCGTGCAGGCATCCTATGGCGCACAGCCGGAGCTCGAATCCGTCTTTTTAGGCAGATATTTTTCGGATGCGACACTCTCACCTGGGCGTATCACTCTTACCACAGGAGTGCGGGTAAACTTTGTCAAAGAAGGCGAACCTTCACGACTGCTTGAGGCCGGTGAGACGATAAGCCTTACCCCGGGATTCTCCGAAGTCTATTTTGCTGAAAGACACAGCTGGTTGATGATCAGGAGGATTGGTCATGGAAATTTATACGAGCTCACCTCCGCGTTTGATTTTAGATCATTCGGAAAAGAGCTTGAGGAGAAGAAATATCACCTGCTCTTTTCTCCCACTGAATTGGAGTTCAAGGGGGCAGTCCCAGCGTCTGTAGGGGAAAAGGAATCATCAGCGCTGTGGATTATTATTGCCGTGCTGATCGTGATGGCGCTGGGCATGCGGTGGTTATTGTTCGGCCGAAAGGGTCAGGCTACTACCTAGTAGCCTGACCCCATCTGCAATCGAATGTCGGAAGGGGTCAGACTACTAGGTCGGTCTCGTCTCTCGTGCGCTTGATGGTCCGAAACAAATGGGGTCAGGCCGCATCCCTTATCCGTACGCACCTAAAACCCTTCTAATTTGAGGTTATTAGGTGCGGTCAATCAAAGGTGCGGCCTGACCACGTGTTCGGCCAGCTCGTGCTCGTGCGGCCGAGGCGTTGAGGCGCTTTATTTGGCTTCGGCGCGGACCTTCGTGTTCCACGCTTCCCAGCGCCCAGCGAGTTCCTTGAGCTTGGCCGGTTCGCTTGAAGCGAGGTCCTTCGTCTCGCCGACGTCGGCCTCGAGATCGAAGAGATGCTGGCCGCCTTGCTGGTCACGGACGTATTTCCATTTTCCGGAGCGCACGGCGGCCTGCTTCG
Organism: Verrucomicrobiota bacterium; assembly: GCA_046301395.1. Lineage (GTDB taxonomy): Bacteria > Verrucomicrobiota > Verrucomicrobiia > Opitutales > UBA953 > UBA953. The sequence goes on from JBKCKE010000056.1 coordinate 2,241, forward strand.
CGATGGCGAAGAAGAGGTTCTCGTGAGGGGCGGCCGGAGTCGGTGCGCCGAGGAACGGCGTCAGGTCAACGCCGTCGAGGCTTGGAGGTGCAGGGATGGCGGCGGCGGCGAGGCAGGTCGGCAGAATATCGAGTGAGCTGACCGGGTGGGGGAAGGCGCGGCCGGCAGGCCACTTGGCCGGATAGCGGGCGAGGAAGGGCACACGGATGCCGCCTTCAAAGAGATTCCACTTATAGTCACGCAGGGGAGTGTTCTCGCTGCGGACTTCCGGGTGGCCGCCGTTATCGGCGAAGAAGAAGACCAGCGTGTCTTGTTCCAGTCCGGCCGCCTTCAGGCTGTCGAGGATGCGTCCGACGGCTTCGTCCAGCGCGACGATGGTGGCGACCGTGTCGGCCCGGGCGGTGTCGCCGGGGAATTGCGCGGCATAGCGGGCCGCTTCGCCCGGCCGGGCCGTGTAGACTTTCGGAATATCGACCACCTTGCCAGCGGCCTGGCCTGCTTCCAGATCTTTGAGATGAACCATTGCGTCCTTCGTGGTCCGGAGGATGTGCGGGGCGTTGAAGGTCACCGTCAGGGCGAAAGGCCGATCGGCATGGCGGTGGATGAAGCTCTCCGCCTCACGCGCGAAGAGATCGGTGCTGTATTCCGTGAACTGCTCGACCTTGCCGTCGCGCATCAGCTTAGGCCGGAAGAAGTCGATGAACGGGCTGGAGGTGGCCGACACCAGCGATTCGTCGAAGCAGCCACGTTCATGAGGCATCGGGCCGGCGCTGTGCCACTTCCCGATGATGCCCGTGCGGTAGCCGGCAGACTTCAGCAGGCCCGGGAGGAGCGGAATGTCCGTCGGGATGCCGTCGCGGTTACCGTTGAAGCCGAAGCGCTGTTGGTAGCGACCGCTGAGGAAGCCGGCCCGGGACGGTCCGCAGAGTGGGGCGGTGACGTAGCCCGAGGTGAACTTGACGCCCTCCTCGGCGAGGCGGTCGATGTTCGGCGTTTTCACCACGTCGCGGAAGAGGCAGCTCACGTCGCCGCTGCCCAGGTCGTCGACCAGCATGATGATGACGTTAGGCTTATCTCGAGCAGGCAGCGGGGCTCCTAGGGCGGAAAGGAGCAGTAGGGCGAGCAGGGTGCGCATATCTGAAGGGTGTCGGATGTGAGGTTTGCCACAAGCCGACGAACGGACGTTTTGTGGGCAATCCGTCGCCATAGGGCCGCCTGATGGCGAAATCATCCAACGCAAGCAGCCCGCGACCGGGTGGTCGCAGGCTGGTTCTTCTCAAATGGTGGAGGTGGTGGGAGTCGAACCCACGTCTTCCTACCCTTACGTCGTAACTTC
>JBKCKE010000057.1:0-3847 GCA_046301395.1 Verrucomicrobiota bacterium
AACTTACCCAAGGCGACGACCTGCGTCGCGGAAGGCACCGGCTGCGCGAGCCAACGGGTGAAGAGCGGCGCGATCACCTGATCGGCGTCGGCGGCCTTGCTGAGCGCGAGGTAGGCGTTCTTCGCCAAAGCAGCGTCCGCGGAGTCGGCCTGGCTGACGGCGAACTTCAGGACGTCGGCGTAATCGGACTCCTTGACGCGAGTCTGCGAGACGATGCGCAGGAGACGGGCCTGCGCGACGGGGCCTTCGACGGTGGCGAGGTCGACGGCGGTGAACCCAGCGAGCCGCATGCCGGCGGTGAGGATGGCGTGCTCGAGCACCAGGTCGGCCTCACGCGAGAGCAGCCCGCGGATGGCTTCGGTGATGGCGGGAGACTTGGCCTCGCGGAAGGTCAGGCCTTCGAGACCACGACGGACGACCGCTTGGTCGGCGGACGTGAGCTGGGCGAGGAGTTCGGCGTCGGTCTTCACCGGCGCAGGCGAGAACGGACGGTGCGCCTTGGCGACGGCCTCATGGGCGGCCTTACCTTCGGCGGTGCGACGCACGCGGTAGATCGCGCCGGGGACGTTCGCCACGCCCTGAAGGCTGGACGGGCAATGCGAATACCAAGTGCCGGTATCGACGATGAGCAACGAGCCGTCGGGGGCTTCGATGACGTCGGAAAGGTGCGCACCCTTGCGGTCGAGGGTGAAGAACTCATGCTCGGTCGCCTGATAGGTGGCGCCCTCCGGCTTGAGTTCGAAGCGCACGATCTTCTGGGAGTTATAGAAAGAGACGAGGAGGTTGAGGTTGTCGGGAGACGAAGAAAGCGGGTGGTCGGCGGGAGCGATGCGGTCGCCCTGCTTCCAGAAAGCGCAGCCGCTGGGGACGACGTGGCCGAGCTCCTTGAGGATCGGCATGCGTTCATGGGTCCGCGGCAGGTCGGCGATGATGCGCAGGAAGTCGGGGCGCTCGTAGACGCCGCCGAGCTGCCACTGCATGAGGGTGTCGACGCGCGGGCTGCCGAAATAGAGGTCGACGGTGCCCACGACCTCGCCGGTCGGGGTGAAGTCGATGCTGGCCGGATTATCGGCGCAGCCCAGGGCATGCCAGCGGATGTCGGACCCGTCGGTCTTCATCGACCAGACGCCGCTGTTGAGGCCGGCGTGCACGAGCGTGCCGTCCTTCTGCTTCACGGTGTGTCCCTTGCGGCCGTGCGTCCAATAAAGGCGTCCGTCGGGGTGCAGGCGCGGACCATGGCAGTCGGCGCCGTTCGCGGTCCAGGCGAAACCGTCCACGACGAGCTCGCGCTTCTCGGCCACGCCGTCGTCATCCGCGTCGGTGAACTTCCAGATGCCGGGAGGCGAGGCGACGAAGAGGCTGCCGTCGGCCCAGCAACCGCCCTTGGGCACGGCGAGCTTGTCCGCGAAGACGGTGCTGCGTTCGAACACGCCGTCGCCGTCCCGGTCCTCGAGCATGAGGACGCGGTTCGGGAGGACGGCTTCGAACTTCTTCGGGCTCCAATTTACGCCAGCGGAGTCGCCTACGAAGAGGCGGCCACGGTCATCGACGCATCCCATGGTGGGATTGGCTACCATTGGAGAGGTGGCGGCGACGACCATTTCAAAACCCACGGGGAGCTTGTGCTTCAGCCCGCCCTGCGGCAGCTGATCCTTCGTCAGTTCGAGGAACTGCGGACGGTAAGCGTAGGCGGGGAATTCCTCGCCGTCGCCATGGCCGGCCGGCTTGGCGGCGCCCCACTTCTCCTTGAAACCTCCGAGCGGGTAGAGCTCGAAGCGGCGGACGAACATCTCGGCGGCTTCGACCTGCAGGAGGATGCGGCCTTGGCTCGGTTTGCACTCGAAGGCTTCGTTCACCTTCACGCCGTTGACGAAGTACTGGAGCGTGTCGCCCTTGGCGATCACCTCGAAACGCGTCCACTGGCCCATCGGCGACTCGACGTCGTCCTTGCCGCGGAAGCCGAGGGTGTCCTTCCAATCCGCGTCGCGCTTCTGCCAGTTGAGGCGTCCGGTCTTCATGGTCTCGCGCGGGGCGCCCGGGGTCCAGACCTTCTCCTTGTCGCGGTCGCGACCGACCTCGGCGCTGAGCGAGGTCTCGAGGACGGTACCGTCGGCGAGCTTAGGCGAGAGGACGAGGATGTCGCCCACGCCGCCTTCGATGATCTGGGCTTCGATGCTGGCCATCCAGCTGCCGCCCACGGCGCCCTGCGGTCCATAGCAGTGCACCAGGATGCCGTTGTCGCGCGTGGCCTTGGCGCGCTTGCCCCAGGTCTTGTCACCCCACTTGAACTCGATGACGAGGTGGTAGTCCTTGAAGCTGTCGAGGGTCGTGATGCCGCCGTAGCCGTTGCCGCTGACGTGGAAGAGGCCGTCCGGCTCGAACTTGAAGACGTTCTTGGGATCGTCGACGATATCGGCCTTGGGGTTGAGGTGCATCTCGGCCTTTCCTTCACGGAAGAGGTCGAGGACGTTCACTTTCTTGGTGACGGCCTGCGCGACGGGCTCCGGCGGCAGGACGATCTTGGCGACCGGCTCCTTGCTCTGCGCGGAAAGTCCGGCGAAGGACAGCAGCGCGAACACGAAGGCGGCGAGGGGGTGGGTTCTCATGGGGTGAAAAAAGAAGAGCTTTGAAGGACCTCTGATGTTCCAACGCTCTCGCCACTCTTCAACCCTTTCGCACCTATTGAGCGGAATAGGTCATTAGAGTGGCGGAATTAGAGGTAGGGACAGCACCACGTGCTGTCCTCATGTTCGCCGCAGGACGAACCCAGTCAGGGGCAAGCCTTCGCCTTGCACTCAACATCGGAGGGCCGAGGGCATGACCCTGCTTGGCCAATCTTGGCTCGAAAGCCCGCCCGGATGTACTATTTAAATGCACATGTCGCTCAACCCGTTCAAGCCGCTCATCCGGAGCATGCTGGGGATGACGCTCCTGCTGCTGGCCTTCCTGGCGGTCCTAGGCGTCGTGGAAAGATGGCGCAATCAAAAGGAGGCCCAGGAGCGGCGACGGCTACAGATCGAGCACGACCTTTCAGTGGCGGAGAAAAAGCGGGCCCGGCAGCAGGCGGACATGAGCAAGCCTCCCTACGATCTTTGGAAGGCGGTCAGTGAGCTTGAAAACAAGGCCGCCCAAGGAGACCCGTACGCCCAGGCCGCCTACGCGATCGTACTGCGCGACAGCCTGCAGAGAGACCATCTCCTCACCCCGGAATACGAGCCGGTCGGGCGTCTGCTGATCGGACCCGACTACGAAAGGATGGTGAAGGAGGTGCGCTTCATCGGCAGGGAATCCCATCGGGCCTTCTCGACGGATTATGCCAAGTGGTTCAGGCGGTCGGCCCTCCAGGGCAACGCCTACGGGATGTACGGCATGTACCAAGTCTCCCTCAGCAATCCTCCGACCACCCTGAAGTCGGATTATGCCGAAGCCTTGAAATGGGCCCGCCTCACCGTCTTGCACGCCGAAGCGACCGAAGCCGGACTGCCGCCGCGCTTCGCGGCGCTAGGGCGGGTCACCCGACCCCTGGCCGAGGGCATGCCGGACTTTCTCTCCCCCAAGGAACTGCAGGAGGTGGAACGGCAGGTCCAGGCGTTCGTCCCGGTCAAGGAGCCAGCCCCCTGAAACCTGACACCCCCTTCAAGATGCGCGCCGCCCCGCTTCTCCTGCTCCTCGTCGCCGCCATGCTCGGCGCGACGACGAAGAAGATCCTCCTCATCGGTCAGCCGCCCGACCACGGCTACCGCTCCCATACCTACCTACCCGACTGCGAACTGATCGCGAAGTGGCTCAAGCAGAACGGCGAATTCGAAACGGTCGTCGCCCGCGGCTGGCCGACCGAACCGCACGC
>JBKCKE010000058.1:0-12621 GCA_046301395.1 Verrucomicrobiota bacterium
ACCGAGCTCACCGCCGCCAAGGCTTCGCTCGAGGGCGGTCTCGCCCTGACCGACCTTGCCTGGGTACTGGCCAACACCCGCGAATTCCTTTTCATCCGATGAACCTCCCCATCTCCTCTGACCTGCTCCGCAACCCCGAGGACCGCCGTCGCTTCCTGGAGAAGTGCGCCAAGGTCGCCTTCGGCCTGAGCGTCCTGCCGGCCTTCGCGCGGCTGGCTGCCGCCGCCGAGCAGAAGAGCGCGGTCAAAGCGCCGAACGCCGGCCTTGCGGGCTTCGGCAAAGCCAAGCACGTGATCTTCCTGCAGCTCAACGGTGGCATGTCCCACATCGACACTTTCGATCCCAAGGCGGGCCCGGGCAAGGGCCCCGGCGACATCGTTTCCGCCAAGGGCGACATGCAGCTGACGTCCTACCTGCCCGAGACCGCCAAGGTCAGCGATAAGATCACCGTCATCCGCTCCATGACCGCCAAGGTCGGCGTGCACGCCTCCGCGGCCTACCTCATGCGTACCGGCTTCGAACAGCGCGGCAGCGTGCAGCACCCCACGCTCGGCGCCTGGGCGCAGCACTTCCTCGGTTCCAGCCACAAGACCCTGCCTTCCTCCGTGGCCGTCAACCGTTCCTCCAACCATGGTAACGGCTGGTTCCCGGCGGCCTATTCGCCGCTGCCGATCCTCAATCCCGATGACGGCTTGCTGGACACCAAGAGCCCGGTCAGTGAGGCCGTCGTGGGCAAGCGGGCCGCCTTGCTGGCGCAGCTCGATGCCGGCTTCGGCGGCAAGGCCGCGGACGAGAACGTCAAGGCTTACAACGAATTCTACGAGACCACCTTCCAGCTCATGAAGAGCACGGACCTCAAGGCCTTTGACCTGTCCGCTGAGCCGGCCGCCACCCGGGCGCGCTATGGCAAGAGCAAGTTCGGCCAAGGCTGCCTGCTCGCCCGACGTCTCGTCGAAAACGGCGTGCGCTTCGTCGAAGTCGCCCATGGCGGCTGGGACATGCATGCCAGCCTGGATGATCGCATGGAGGATGTCGGCGGCGATTTCGACCGCGTCTTCGCCACCCTCATCCAGGACCTTGAAGCCAAGGGCCTGCTTGAATCCACGCTCGTCGTGGTCGCGACCGAGTTCGGCCGTAAGCCGACTTTCGAAGGCGGCGGCCGCGGACACCATCCGCTCGTCTTCTCCACCGTCCTCGCGGGCGGCGGCGTCCGTCGGGGCTACGTCCATGGGGCCAGTGACGCCAAGGGTTATGCGCCGGCCGCGGACGGCGTCTCGCCGGGCAGCCTGCACGCGACGATCGCCCATGCCGCCGGACTCCCGGTGCAGACCGAGATCATGACGCCGGCCGGTCGTCCGATGGAAATCGGCAATCGCGCCAAGCCGCAGATCGGCGTCTTCAGCTGAGCCTCAGCCGAGGAGCATCGCCACGTCGCCCGGCCTTTCGAGGTGGACGGCGTGGCCCGCGCCTTCGATCACGCTGAGGCGGGCCTTCGGGAGGTGTACGCCCATCTCGCGGGCGAGGCGGGTGAATTTCTCGTCATGCTCGCCGGTCACCAGGTCGACCGGGCAACGGAGTTCCTTTAGGCGAGGCCAGAGGGAGGGCAGGGTGCCCGTACCGACGTTGTCGAGGCTGAGCGCCAGGCCTTCGGGGTCGTTGCGATGGCGACGTTCCAGGATCGGTCGCAGTCGTTCCTCCGGCAGGCGGAGCAGCGGCTGGAAGAAAGTCTGGTTGTGCCAATACTTGAAGAACGCATCCAGCCCGCGCGTGCGGATGAAGTCGGCGAGCGTCGCATCGCCGAGACGTCGTTCCTCGCGTTCGGCGGAAGTCGCCAAGCCCGGGCTGGCGCCGATCAGGATGAGGCGGGCGATCCGTTCCGGATGCGCGAGAGCCCAGTGCAGCGCGAGCCGGCCGCCGAGCGAATAACCTATGAGCGTGATCTGCGGAGTCGTGGCCGCTTCGGAGATCAGCGCAAGGTGCGCCTCGATGGAATAGTCGCGGAGGTCTCGCTGATGACGACGTAAGCCATGTCCGGGCAGGTCGGGGGCGTTGAGACGAGCGTGCCCGGGTAGAAACTCGCGAAGTGGCTCAAAATCGGAGCTTTCTCCTGTAAAGCCATGAAGCGAGACGATGGTATTCATGGATGATAGGCTATGATACTGACCCTTGGAGCTCGGACATAGATTCTATTTAGCAGAGCGGTGGTTGACGCGATAGGAAAAACAGGGAACAAACGACATAACTTAGCATCCTATTACTAATCCTTTATGCCTGGCATCCGCGTCAAACCTTGGAACCGTGTCGACGGTCCGATCTACAGTCTCGCGACGACGGCCGACGGTAAGGGCAATCTGAACATCTGCAGCTACGTCACCCCGATCGCGATGAAGCCGAAGCGTTTCATCATCGGCGTGTACAAAGACACCAAGACCTTGGCGAACCTGGAGGCCAATCCGATCGGCCTCCTCAACTACATGGCCAAGGATCAGGCCAACCACATCAAGCTGCTCGGCAAGAAGTCCGGCCACTCGACCGACAAGATCGCCCAGTTGGGAGAGAAGATCGAGCATGTCGGCGAAGGCCTTTTCATGCTCAAGGGGGCCATCGCGACCCTACGCCTCCGCTTCATGGAGCGTATGGACTGCGGCGACCACTGGGCTTGGTTGGCGCACGTCGAATCTTACGAGAACCTACGGGAAGCGCCGCCGCTGACCTTGGACGAGCTCAAGAGGTTGAAGCTGATCTTGGCCTAAGCGTTCAGCTGGCACGCTGGCACGTGGGCAAGGGGACATGGGGAATGAACGGTCGCCACGCCGTGGCGCCCCTACCTCTTGATTCCGCTTACTTCTTCTTGGAGGCCTTCTTGGCCTTCGCTTCTTCGCGGTGCGGGATCAGGTAGGTCCGGCCGCGGATGAGACGTTCGTAAAGGTCGACCATCGCCACGCCTTCGCGGGGACGAACGGAGTCGGCCTTCGTGGCGCGGTCCACCTGGCGCTTGAGCATGCGGCAGAGGTCTTCGGCGTTGTACTGGATCATGCCGAGGATGCGTTCGACCGAGTAGCCCGGGATGCTCTCTTCGATGTAGAAGCCGTCGGCCTCGTCGTCTTCGAGGAAGACGTGGGCTTCGTTCACGCGACCGAAGAGATTATGGAGGTCGCCCATGATGTCCTGGTAGGCGCCGACCATGAACGCGCCGATGTAGTAGGGCTGGCCTTCCTTGAACGGATGGAGGGCGAGGGTCTTGCGGACGTCTTCGAGGTCGATGAAGTCGTCGACCTTGCCGTCGGAGTCGCAGGTGATGTCGACGAGCGTCGCCTGGACCGTCGGGCGCTCGTTGAGGCGGTGGATCGGGGCGATCGGGAAGAGCTGGTCGAGGGCCCAGTGGTCGAGCAAGGACTGGAAGACCGAGAAGTTACAGACATATTGCTCGGCCAGCATCGAGTCGAGGCGGGCGAGTTCGTCCGGCACGTCGGCCGAGTCCTTGAGGTCTTCGCGGATCTGACGGCAGATGTCCCAGAACAGACGGTCGGCCGCGGCGCGTTCTTCGAGGCGCAGGTTGCCGAGGCTGAAACGGGCATGGGCCTCTTCGCGCTTCTCCTTGGCGTCGTGGTAGCGCTCCAGCGGGTCGAACTTGCGCTTGTTCTTGCGGATGGCGTCGAGTTCGCGGATCAGCTGGTGGGTCTTGCCCTTGGGGGCTTCGACCTTGCCTTCGTCACGAGTGATGCGGTCGACGGCTTCGAAGATCAGGATCGAGTGAGGGGCGACGAGGGCGCGGCCGGACTCGGAGACGATGTCCGGGAGCTCCACTTTGCTCTCTTCGCAGATCTGCTTGATGTTGGCCACGACGTCACGGGCGTAGACTTCCATGCTGTAGTTCATGGAAGACTCGTAGGCCGAGCGGCTGCCGTCGTAGTCGATGCCCAGGCCGCCGCCGACGTCGAGGAGACCCATCGGGAAGCCCATGCGCTTCAGTTCGCAATAGAAGCGAGTGGCTTCGACCACGGCCTTCTTGATCGTGCCGATGTTCGGGACCTGCGAGCCGATGTGGAAGTGGACGAGGCGGAGGGAGTCCTTCATCTTCGCCTTGGCGAGACGCTGGGCGACCTCGACGATCTCGGAGGCCGTGAGGCCGAACTTGGCGTTCTCGCCGGTACTGTCGGCCCACTTGCCTTCGCCGGCGGTGGTGAGCTTGACGCGGAGGCCGATGTGCGGCTGCACGCCCATGCGGCGGGCGATGCGGATGATGGCGTCGATCTCGGAGAGCTGTTCGACGACGATGATGGTCTGCTTGCCGAGGCGGCGGCCCATCAGGGCGAGCTCGATGTATTCCTCGTCCTTGTAACCGTTGCAGATGAGCAGGGCCTTACGGTTCTCGAGGAGCGCGAGGGCGATGATGAGCTCGGGCTTCGAGCCGGCTTCGAGGCCGAAGTCATATTCTTCGCCGGCGTCGAGGATCTCTTCGACGACTTCGCGGAGCTGGTTGACCTTGATCGGGAAGACGCCGCGGTAGCGACCGTCGTAGTCCTCTTCCTTGATGGCGTTGCGGAAGGCCTCGTTGATCTGCGTCACGCGGTTGCGGAGCAGGTCCTGGACGCGGATCGTGAGGGGCGGCTTCAAGCCGGAGGCTTCGACCTCCTTGACGATGTCCGTGATGCGGATCTTCCGGTGGTCGCCTTTCGGGTGCACGCAGAGGTGACCTTGAGGGTCCACGGAGAAGTTGTTACCTCCCCATCGTTTGAAGCCGTAGTATTCTTCGGCGTCTTTGGTCGTCCAGGGCTGCGGTTTGCTCACGTCGGTAGGGAGGTGGACTTTTTATCCTGCGGGGGGAAGCGCAAGGGGAAATCTCACCCCGGAAGGAGCCTTCCGGCTCGCCTCGGCGGCGTCGGCGAGTTGTCTGAAGCCATGTCCGCCGAACCCGTCATCCGAGCGACGATCGCGTTACGGAAGGCTTTGGCCGGACGTTCCTTTCCCGCGCCTGCGGACTTCGTCTACCAGCCGTTGGACTACGCCTGGGCTTCGCATGAGGCCTATCTGCGACGCTATGCGGCTTCTGGGCCGAAGAAGGTGCTCTTCTTGGGCATGAATCCGGGTCCTTTCGGGATGGCCCAGACCGGCGTGCCGTTCGGGGAGATCGCCGCCGTCCGGGACTGGATGGGGCTCGAGATGCCGGTCGGGCGTCCGGAGAAAGAGCACCCCGGCAAGAAGGTGACCGGTTTCGCCTGTCACCGTTCGGAGGTCAGTGGTCGCCGTCTGTGGGCTCTCTGCCAGGAACGTTTCGGGACGGCCGAGGCCTTCTTCGCCGATCACCTCGTCCATAACTATTGTCCGCTGCTGTTCCTCGAGAACACCAAGCAAGGGCGTAACGTCATCCCGGAGGAGCTCCCGAACGAGGTCATGGCGCCGGTGAATAAGGAGTGCGACAAGTTGTTGCGGGTCATCGTCGAGACACTCGGAGTCAGCACCGTCGTCGGCGTGGGCGGCTACGCCGAGACCCGCGCACGCGAAGCCTTGGACGGTTTGCTCGTGAAATATGCGAAGGTCCCGCATCCGAGTCCGGCGAACCCCGTGGCGAACCGCGGTTGGTCGGCGGCGGCGACGAAGGCCTTGGTCGAACAAGGAGTCTGGTCCTGATGGGGCTCATCGAGGAGATTCTCGTCCGCCCGAAGCTCCGTCAGAAGCTCTGGGCCTGGTGGTATCCGTTCTTCACGCGACGCGTCCGGGCCCAAGGCATCGACTTCTTGAATTACGCCTTCGAGGCCACGGACGCCCCGTCTCTGCCGTTGTCCGCTGCTGACGAACCGAACCGCCCCAATCTCCAACTCTATGAGCACGTCCGCGGAGACATCGCCTTGATCGGTTTGCGCGTACTCGAGGTCAGTTGCGGCCATGGCGGCGGGGCGTCCTATTTCGCTCGGACCTATCGCCCGGCCGAATATGTGGGTTTGGATCTCAATCCCGAAGGTATCCGACATTGTCAGAGGCGGCATCAACTCGAGGGCCTGCGATTCCAGGTCGGCGATGCCCAGCAGTTACCGTTCGCCGATGCCAGCTTCGATGTCGTCCTTAACGTCGAGGCTTCGCATTGCTATCCCGACTTCCCGGGCTTCCTCGACGAAGTCGCGCGCGTGCTCAAGCCGGGCGGAAGGTTCGGACATGCGGACCTACGTTATCGGGGCGGCGTGGACGAATGGGTCGTCGCCTTGGCGAAGCATCCTCGCCTGCGTCTGGACGAGATGCGCCTGATCAATCCCGAGGTCGTGCGGGGCATGGAACTCAACACCCCTCGGTATGAGGCCATGGTAAAACAGGCCCTGCCGCGTTTCCTGCACAAGCTCGCGCTCGATTTCGCGGGGGTGAAAGGCTCGCGGCTGCATCGCGACGCCGTGAGCGGCGAGATGAGTTATCGCTCGTTCAAGCTGACCAAGCTCGCCTGAGCTTATTTCGGCTCGAGGATGAGCAGGCGGCCTGGGGTGCTGAGGCCGGCGCCTAAGGTCGTCCCACGCGTGTATTCGGCGATCAACAGACGATGGCCCGGCAGTTTGACCAATGAGATCGGGCGGCCCAGCGGTTGGAGCACCGCGTGGGTCTCGGTCGTCTGCCGGGTGAAATCGACCTTCAGGCGGAGGACATCGTAGCCGCCGGATTGCGAGATCAGGTTGCCAAAGCGGGCGACGAGCAGCTGTCCGCCGAGCGGGGCGGGCCAATCCGTGCCGAGTTCTACGATCGCCGATGGCGAGGAATGCGGCGTGAAGGTCGCGGTCGGGCCGTCAGGTCCGAGGGCATCGGGGACGAGGTTGCGGATCGGGCGGGTGATCGTGAGTCCTGTCGGGGCGTCGGGCGTATGCGGGTAGGGCTTGCGTGACCAGTCAGAGAACTGGAAGGGGAAGCCATAATGTCCGCCGGCTGTCAGTACGTTCAGTTCTTCGGGTGCGTCGGCATCGGGGCCGTTCTCGACACCGAGCAGACGTCCGGCGTGATCCCAGGTGAAGTGGTAGGTATTACGCAGGCCACGCGCGAAGACTTCGATCGTGGGTTCGGTGGCTTCCGGGTCGATGCGCCAGAGAGCAGCCGTGAGCGGCACTTCGCCGCCCTTAAAGTAAAGGTCGGACAGCCCGGCTTCGTTGCCATCGGTCCGGGCGCCGTTGCTTACGTACAGGAATCCGTCAGGACCCTGTTCGATATGCGACGCGCCATGGTTGTAAGGACCGACGCCGAAAGGATAAGCAGTCCGCAGCCAGGGCATCGGCTTGGTCCATTGCCCGGAAGCCTCAGGGATGGCGCGGAAGATCGTGACCTCGTTCGTGACAGGTTGCTTCTGCTTGTTGCATTGGTTCGAGACCACGTAGAGGCGGCCGAGGCGATCGACGCCGAGTCCGAGACAAGCCGGACCACCGAGGGAGGCATCGAGGTAATCAGTGCCTGCGAAGAGGCGGACCGGTTCAGGCGAGGATTGGTCCCAGCGCCAGACGTCGCCGTTCGCGGCGAGCATAAGGATGTCGCGTTGATTCGGGTGGGCGATGACGCGAGTCGGGTTGAACTTCAAGGGCAGGGCGACGCGCAGCTTCCAGCCCTCCGGAGCGGGCGGCAGCGTCGTCGGGCACATCGATTCGACCAGCTTCTCGAACGTCGGGTAGCGGGAGCGGCTCCGAACGTCCGCGATTTCCTTCAGGTCCGTTTTCGGTAGGGAGTTGCCCCAGGCCGAGAAGATGAAACTGAACAGCTCGACCATCTGGGCATCCTTCAGTGCGACCGCCGGCATCTGCCCGTGGTAGGTCTGCCCGTTGACCGTGAGCGGCCCTTGGAGCCCCTCCATGGGGGCACGGAGGGCTTGTTCGCGATGGGTGCGGAGGAAGTCTGCCCCGGCCAGCGGCGGGAAGACGCCGGGGATGCCCTTGCCCTCGGGGCCATGGCAGGCCGAGCATTGGATCCGGTAAAGATCGAAGCCGTCGGCTTGGCCCAAGGTCGGCGCCAAGGCGAAGCAAAGGAGGGGGAGGATAACCAGGCGCCGCATGAACTTAATGACGTTTATTGACACGATAATCGGAGGCCTGTCGAGCATCTCAGGGTTGCAGGATCCGAGTCGGTCGCCAAACCTATCTTCACCCCCAATGCGCTTCCCCTCGCTCTTGCTCTCTTTGTTCGTCGCCGTCGCCGCGGCCGCCGACCGGCCTAATATCCTGTTCATCCTGACCGATGACCAAGGTTACGGCGACATCGGCGCCCACGGGAACCCGATCCTCAAGACCCCGAACCTGGATAAGCTCCGTAGCGAGAGCGTCCGCTTCACCGACTTCCAGGTCTCGCCGACCTGCGCTCCGACGCGCAGCGCGCTGCTGACCGGACGGCATGAATTCAAGAACGGCGTCACGCACACCATCTTGGAACGTGAGCGGATGGCCCTGGGGGCCGCCACGCTGACCGAGCAGCTGCAGAAGGCGGGTTATCGCACCGGGATCTTCGGCAAGTGGCACCTCGGGGACGAAGCCGAGTATCAGCCGAACAAGCGCGGCTTCGACGAAGTCTTCATCCATGGAGCCGGAGGCATCGGCCAGAGCTATCCGGGCAGCTGCGGCGACGTCCCGGGTAATTCTTATTACGGTCCGACCATCCTGCATAACGGCAAGTTCGTGAAGACGGCTGGTTATTGCACCGATGAGTTCTTCGCGCAGGCCACGAAGTGGATCGAGGGCGAAGCCGCGGCCAAGCGCCCCTTCTACGCTTACATCGCGACCAATGCCCCGCACGGACCTTATCACGCCCGCCCTGAGGATGCGGCGCTTTATGAGGGCAAAGGACTCGGAAAGGACACCGAGAACTTCTTCGGCATGCTGCACAACATCGACCAGAACGTCGGCAAGATCCTGGCCAAGCTTGAGGCGCTGGGAATCGCGAAGGACACCTTGGTCGTCTTCATGAATGACAACGGCGGCACGGCGGGCGTGAAGGTCTTCAACGCCGGCATGCGCGCGGCCAAGGGTTCGCCTTACATGGGCGGCATCCGCGCGATCTCCTTCTGGCGTCTACCCGGACGCTTCCAGCCCATGGACGTCAAGGCTCTCTCGGCGCATGTCGACTTCTCCCCCACGATTCTCGAACTCACCGGCACCCCGGCTTCTGCGACCATGAAGTCCCAGCTCGAAGGGCGCAGCCTGCTGCCCTTGCTGCAGGCCAAGGTAGGCGAGAGCATCGCTTGGCCGGACCGGACCCTCTTCACGCATGTCGGCCGCTGGGGCAACATGCTCAAAGGCGTCGACCCTGAGGTCGGTAAGTTCGCCCAGACCAGCGTGCGTACGGCGCGTTGGCATCTTGTGTCCGCCGCCCCGATCCCGCAACCCGGCCAGAAAGCAGGAGGCAAGAAAGGCAAGAACACCAAGGCTGCCGCCCCCGCGGTGGCCTCGGCGCCGCAGTCGCCGGCTGAGGTCAAGCACGCCCCGGCTAACTGGCAGCTCTTCGACCTAAGCGTGGACTACGGTGAGACCACCGATGTCGCTGCTCAGCATCCGGAAGTCGTCGCAGACCTCATCGCGCGTCACGACGCTTGGTGGAAGGAATGCCGCCCGCTGATGGTGAACGAGAACGTCGCCGGACCGGCCGAGAATCCCTTCAAGGTGATGTATCGGGAGCAAATGGGGAAGTAGGCGGGCGAGTATAGAGTATCGAGTATGGAGTATAGGCGAGGAGGCCTATGCTAAATAACCGATGCTCCGATGCCCGTGGGCTCTAGGATTAGGCCAGGAGCTTCTTGACCACTTCGCCGTGGATGTCGGTGAGGCGGAAGTCGCGGCCCTGGTAGCGGTACGTCAGGCGGGTGTGTTCGACGCCCATCAGGTGCAGGATCGTCGCGTTGAGGTCGTGGACGTGGACGCTTTCCTTGACGATGTTGTAGCTGAAGTCGTCGGTCTCGCCGTAGGTCGTGCCCTTGTTGACGCCGGCTCCGGCCATCAGGACCGTGAAGCAGCGGGGGTGGTGGTCGCGACCGTAGTTCGTCTCCGTGAGCGTACCTTGCGAGTAGGTCGTGCGGCCGAATTCGCCGCCCCAGACGATCAGCGTGTCGTCGAGTAGCCCGCGCTGCTTCAGGTCGGTGAGCAGGCCCGCCGTGGCTTGGTCGGTGTCGTTACACTGACCCTTGATCGCAGCCGGCAGGCCGCCGTGGTGGTCCCAGCCCATATGGAAGAGCTGGATGAAGCGGACGTCGCGCTCGCAGAGACGACGGGCCAGGAGGCAGTTCGAGGCGTAGGAACCCGGGCGTTTCACGTCCGGGCCGTAGAGGTCGAGCACATGCTGCGGCTCCTTCGAGAGGTCGAGCAGGTCGGGCACGCTCGTCTGCATGCGGAAGGCCATCTCGTATTGGGAGATGCGGGTCTGGATCTCCGGGTCGCCCAGGACGCCGTGACGCTGATTGTTGAGCGCCGCGATCTCGTCGAGCTGTTCGCGGCGGACTTCGCGCGGAATGCCCTCGGGGTCCTTCAGGTAGAGGACGCGTTCGCCCTTATTGCGGAGCTTAACCCCTTGGAGCTTGGAGGGGAGGAAGCCTGCGCCCCAAAGGCGGTCGTACAACGGCTGGTCGGCCGGACGGCCGCTGCCAAAAGAGGTCATCACCACGTAGGCGGGCAGGTCGGCGTTCTCGCTGCCGAGGCCGTAAGCGGACCAAGAGCCGATGCTCGGGCGGCCGGCAAGCTGGCTGCCCGTCTGCATGAAGGTGATGGCCGGGTCATGGTTGATCGCCTCCGTATGCATCCCGCGGACGACGCACCATTCGTCCGACTTGGAGGCGATATGAGGGATCAGTTCGCTGAACCAGTTGCCCGACTGGCCGTGCTGCTTGAACTTGAAGATCGACGGAGCGACGGGGAAGTTCTTCTGGCCCGACGTCATCGTCGTCAGGCGCTGGCCCTTGCGGATCGATTCCGGCAGGTCCTTGCCGCGCATGGACACCAGCTGCGGCTTCGGATCGAAGAGGTCCATCTGGGACGGGGCGCCGGACTGGAAGAGGTAGATGATGCGCTTCGCCTTCGGTTTGAAGTTCGGGAAGCCCAGGCCGGGGTTGGCGGCGAAGGCGGACGGCCCCATCAGCGAGCCCAGCGCGGCGAGGCCGATGCCGCCCGCGGAACCCTTGATGAAGGTGCGACGGGACAGCGCCATCTGGGTGGCCGGGTCCAGTCCGATAAATTGACGGTCGTTGCAGTTCATTCGCGGGTGACGGTTTCGTCGAGGTTGAGGAGGATGTTGGCGGTCGCGGTCCAAGCGGCCAGTTGGTTGCGGTCGAGGTCGGTCGCGGCAGGACTCACGCCTTGGGCGAGGAGCTTCGGCGCGAGGGTGGCGTCAGCGGCATACGTCGCCAACCGCTTCTCGAGTCCCTTGCGCAAGACCGCGAGCTCAGCGGACGTCGCGTCACGGCGGACGACTTTGCGGAACGTCCAGGCCAGTTTGGCATCATTATCGCCCGGTTGGCGGAGCGATTGTTCGGCGAGCTTGCGGGCGGCTTCGACGAACGTGACCTCGTTGAGCAGCGAGAGCGCCTGCATCGGCGTATTGGAGCGCGAGCGCTTCACCGTGCAGACCTCGCGGCCGGGCGAGTCGAAGAGGAGCATCGTGGGCGGAGCCGCGGTGCGCTTCCAGATCGTGTAGAGCGAGCGGCGCCAGAGCCCTTCGCCGGCGTCGGCCTTGTAGTTGCGCATGTCGCCGTACACGCTGGTCTCGTCCCAGACCGCTTCGGGCATGTAGGGCTTCACGCTGGGTCCGCCTTGCTTGTCGACGAGCAGGCCAGCGGTCCAGAGGGCCTGGTCGCGGATCACTTCGGCCGGGAGGCGGAAACGCGGCCCGCGGGCGACGAGTCGGTTATCCGGATCTTTCTCCAGCATCTCCGTCGTGACCGCGGCGCTGCGGCGATAGGCGGCGCTGGACATGATCAGCTTGTACATCGCCTTCATGTCCCATTTGCGGTCGACGAATTCGACGGCCAGCCAGTCAAGCAGCTCGGGATGGCTCGGCCACTCCGCCTGGGAGCCGAAGTTCTCGGAGGTTTTCACCAGACCGATGCCGAAGAAGCGCTCCCAGGCACGATTTACCCAGACGCGGGCCGTGAGAGGGTGTTGGCCGCTGACGAGCCAGCGGGCGAAGCCGAGTCGGTTGTTCGGTTCGCCGGCCGGCATCGGCGGCAGGGCCCGGAAGAGGGCGCGTTCGACCTTCGGGCCGATTTTGTCGTATTCGCCACGCAGCAGGATGAAGGCATCGCGCGGCTTCGGCAGTTCCTTCATCACCATCACCGTGACCGGCGCCGCAAGGGCGGCGTCCCGGGCCGCCTTGGCGGCGGTGACTTTTGACGTCGCGACGGAGCGAGGGTGCTCGGGGCTCTCAGCGAAGAGTTTTTCCAGCGCCTTCTTGTATGCGGGCGTGATCTGGTCGGCCGGTTTGGCGAACAGGCGGCGCGCGGCTTCGGAGGCGGCGTCGGTCTTGAGCGAGAGCAACTTGGGGTCCTGACCGGAGACGTTGAGGCGGAAGCGCCCGATGCTGTGTTGGGAGACCGCTTCGTGTCGCATGACCAAGATCAGCTTGGCTCCGGCGGGAATGGTCGTCGGGGCGACCGTGAAGATCGCCTTACGGGCGACGCGATTCTCCGGA
>JBKCKE010000059.1:0-4253 GCA_046301395.1 Verrucomicrobiota bacterium
AAGCGGGTCTTCGCGCCGGCGGCCTTGGCATGCTTCTCGATCAGCTTCTCGAGGTCGCCGAGCGTCTGGGTACCATAGACCTCCGGCTCGCGCTTGCCGAGTCGGTCGAGGTTAGGGCCGTTGATGACGCCGATTTCCATGAGGTAGGGTAGTAAGCGTCCGGGCGGCGGGGGGCAAGAGGGGAAGATGCGAGGGATGGGTAGGGTCGCAATGTCGTTTGCGACCTAGCCTTGATTCCAATCCTTGGTCCACACATAGGGCCAGACGGCGCCTGCAGGAAGCAGGCCGGCTCGCCCGGGGTTCATCAGGATATATGCCCACTTCTCGCGAAACGAGGCGGGGTTCCGGATGCGGTGGTCGAAGAAGTTCTTTTGCCAGGAGCAGTTTAATCGCGTGGCAAGGCCTCGCTTGAAAAGCCTGCCCGTCGCGCGGATGCCCGCATGTGACGGTATGACGGCGACCAGGTGGAGATGGTCCGGCATGGACAGGATGAGCAGGGGTGACCAACGCCCTTGTCGTTCTTGATGAAGCGCCTCTTCGACGATGTTTACCCATGCGTGATCCGTGGCGAATTGGTTAAGCCTGCGTGGTTGTCCGCAGAAGGTCAGAAAGATGGCATCCCTTTCATCGACCCATCCGGGACGATCATGTGGCAAGCGCTTCCTGATCTGGAAATCCATCCGCCGATGCTCATCGGTCCGGGTTGCGACGCGATTCCTAGGATGTCTCAGGGGTGGGTGGGGAGGATTCACTAGGTCGCAAACGACATTGCGACCCTACCCGGCGACGACATTGCGACCCTACCCGGCGACGACACGGCGACCCTACCCCGTGACGACATTGCGAGTCCGGCCATTCGAGGGCGTCGGGGCGTCTTGGATATCGGGCACAAAAAGGGCGGCCCCTCGCGGAGCCGCCCTTGGTTTCGCCTGCCTGAAGCCTTACTTCAGAATCTGGCGGAGGACGTAGGGCAGGATGCCGCCGTGGCGGTAGTATTCGCCTTCGATCGCGGTATCGATGCGGGCGATGAGCGCGGCCTTGTCGACCGTGCCGTTGGCGCGGCGGATGACGAGCGTCACCGGGGTCTTCGGCTTGATCGGGCTGGAAAGGCCTTCGAGGTCGAAGGTCTCCGTGCCGTCGAGGTTATACGAAGCGGCGTTCTTGCCGTCGGCGAACTCGAGGGGCAAGACGCCCATGCCGAGGAGGTTGGAGCGGTGGATGCGCTCGAAGGACTGCGCCACCACGGCGCGAATGCCGAGGAGGGCGGTGCCCTTGGCGGCCCAGTCGCGGGACGAGCCCATGCCGTAGTCGACGCCACCGAAGACGATCATGCCTTCGCCGCGCTGCTGGTAGGTCTGGCAGGCGTCGTAGATCGCCTCGATCTTGGCGTCCGGCTGGACCTTCGTGAAGCCGCCTTCCTTGCCGTCGGCCATCGCGTTCTTCACCTGGGTGTTGGCGAAGGTGCCGCGGGTCATGATGCGGTCGTTGCCGCGGCGCGAACCGTAGGAGTTGAAGTCCTTCTTCGACACGCCGGCCGCGAGGAGGAACTTGCCGGCCGGGGTCTCTTCCTTGAAAGCACCGGCGGGGGAGATGTGGTCGGTCGTGACGGAGTCGCCGAGGATGGCCAGCGGGCGGAGCTTCGCGAGCGAAGGCACCGGCGGCGGGGTCATCGAGAAGCCCTTGAAGAACGGCGGCTCCTGGATGTACGTGGACGATTCCTTCCAGCTGAAGCGGGCGCCCGTGCCGCCCTGGACGCCCTTCCACTCGGCGGTGGCGTTGGCGAGGGAGTCGGCGGCGTACTTCGACTTGAACATCGCGGGCTTGAGGCCGCGGGCGACGTGGTCGGCGACTTCGGCCTGGGTGGGCCAGACGTCCTTGAGGAAGACCGGCTTGCCGTCCTTGCCCGTGCCGAGCGGCTCGGAGTCGAGGTCGATGTCGACGCGGCCGGCGAGGGCGAAGGCGACGACGAGGGGCGGGGACATCAGGAAGTTCGAGCGGACCGCGCCGTGGACGCGGGCTTCGAAGTTGCGGTTGCCCGAGAGCACGGAGGCCGTGACGAGGTCGCCCTGCTTGATGGCGCCTTCGATGTCGGCGTCGAGCGGACCGGAGTTACCGATGCAGGTCGTGCAACCGTAGCCGACGAGGTTGAAGCCGAGCTGGTCGAGGTAACCCGAGAGCTGGATCTCGTTGAGGTAGTCGGTGACCACGCGGGAGCCGGGGGCCAGCGAGCACTTCACGTTCGGATTCACGGTCAGGCCCTTCTCGACGGCCTTCTTGGCGACGAGGCCGGCGGCCACCATCACGGAGGGGTTCGAGGTGTTGGTGCAGGAGGTGATCGCGGCGATCACGACGGAGCCGTGCTGGAGCGAGCGGCCCGTGGCGCCGACGGCGGCGGAAGCGGCGCGGTCGGCCGCGGCCTTGCCGAAGCCGTTCTTGTCCTTCGGCGCGGTGAAGAGCGTGTTGAAGGACTCCTTGATCTTCGGGAGGTCGATGCGGTCCTGCGGGCGCTTCGGGCCGGACACGCAGGGGACGACCGTGCCGATGTCGAGGTCGATGGTCTGGGTGTAGTCGATGCTGCCGGCCTTCGGGATGCCGTAGAGGCCCTGGGCCTTGTAGTATTCCTTCACCAGCTCGATGTGGGACTCGTCGCGGCCGGTCTGGCGGAGGTAGTCGAGGGACTTGTCGTCGACCGGGAAGAAGCCCATCGTGGCGCCGTATTCCGGGGCCATGTTGGCGATCGTGGCGCGGTCGGCGAGCGAGAGGGCCTCGGTGCCTTCGCCGTAGAACTCGACGAACTTGCCGACGACCTTGGCCTTGCGGAGGATCTCGGTGAGGCGGAGGGTGAGGTCGGTGGCGGTGACGCCTTCGCGGAGGCGGCCGGTGAGGTTGACGCCGATGACTTCAGGCGTCTGGAAGTAGACCGGCTGGCCGAGCATGCCCGCTTCGGCTTCGATGCCGCCCACGCCCCAGCCGACGACGCCGATGCCGTTGATCATCGTGGTGTGGGAGTCGGTGCCGACGAGGGTGTCCGGGTAGAACACGCCGTCCTTCTGGAAGACCAGCTTGGCGAGGTACTCGAGGTTGACCTGGTGGACGATGCCGATGGCCGGCGGGACGACGCCGAAGGTCTTGAAGGCCTGCATGCCCCACTTGAGGAATTCGTAGCGCTCGGTGTTGCGGCCGAATTCCTGGCGCAGGTTGTCGAGGAAGGAGGAGGCGGTGCCGGCCTTGTCGACCTGCACGGAGTGGTCGACGACGAGGTCGACGGGCACGAGGGGCTCGATGACGGCGGAATCCTTGCCGAGCTTGGCGACGGCTTCGCGCATGGCGGCGAGGTCGACCAGGAGCGGCACACCGGTGAAGTCCTGCAGCACGATGCGCGCGACGACGAACGGGATCTCGGTGTCGACGGGCTTCGCGGCGTTCCACGCGGCGAGGGTCTTCACGTCGTTCTCGGTGACCGCGACGCCGTCGCAGTTACGCAGCACGGATTCGAGGACGAGACGGATGGAGACCGGCAGGCGCGAGACCTTGCCGAGGCCGGCCTGCTCGAGCGCAGGCACTGAGTAGATCTGCCCGGACTTGCCGCCGGCGGAGAAGGGGCGGAGGGCTTTGAAGGGGTCTTTGAGGGCCATGGTATGTTTGGGTATGAAAGGATGGGTCCGGACGCGGCCGTCCGGGGCAGTAGCCAAAAGCAAAGAAGGCGGTCGGGGCAAGCCCGACCGCCGTCAAATAATCCTATCCGACGCTTAGGCTTCGACGGCCTTCTTGATCTTGGCGAAGTTCGGCATCGAGGACGGGTCGCGCTTCACTTCGGAGTGGATCACGTTGCCGGCCTTGTCGGCCACGAAGACGGAGCGCTTGGCCACGTTGAGGAGGCCGGTCTTCTCGGGGATCACGCGGGTGTCCTTGACCTTGAAGGCCTTGAGGGCGACGCGGTTGAAGTCCGAGGCGAGAGTGAGGCCGATACCGGCCTGCTTGGCCCAGGCTTCCTGCGCGAAGGGGGAGTCGACCGAGATGGCGATGACGTCCGCGCCGAGCTTCTTGTACTCGTCGAGGAGGCCGGTGACCTTGCAAAGTTCGTCGGTGCAGACGCCGGTGAAGGCGAGGGGCACGAAAAGGATGACGGTCTTGCCCTTGCCGACGTTGCGGCGGAGGTTGACGTCGACCAGGCCGACTTTTCCGTCAGCGCCGGCAATACCTTGTTTCAGGGTGATTTCAGGGAGAGGCTGGCCGAGTTTCAGGGGCATGGG
>JBKCKE010000060.1:0-4123 GCA_046301395.1 Verrucomicrobiota bacterium
CCGTGCGGCTTCACGTCGGTGATCGTGGCCTCGAACGGACGCTTGTCCGCGCGTTCGACTTCGCGTTCGAAGAGTTCGAGGAGCTTGATCTTCACCGAGTCGCGTTCGGCTTCGGAGCTGTTACGTTCGGTGATCGAGATATGCTCGCAGGAGCGCGTCAGTTCGCTGAGGCCCGGTGAACGCAGCGGCTCCTTCGGCGCGGAGCGCACGCCCTGCTTCTGGATGAAGGCGTCGAAGATGCGGTGCTCCAGCAAGTCGGAGTAACGGCGGATCGGCGACGTGAAGTGGGAGTAGTGCCGCTTAGCCAGGCCGAAGTGACCGTCGGGCGACGGGCGGTAGCAGGCCTGCTTGAGCGAGCGCAGGAGCTGGATGCGGATGGTGTAGCCGTCTTCGCGGTCCTTCAGGCTGGCGAGCAACTTGACCATCTCGGAGCGGTGCGTGAGGTCGCCGACCTTGAAGCCGTTGCCGGCGAGCTCTTCGCGCAGGGCGGCGAGCTTCTCGGGGTCGGGATCGTCGTGCACGCGGTTGACGTGCGGGATCGAAGCCTTGTCGAGCGCCGTGGCCACGCTCTCGTTGGCGAGGAGCATGAACTCCTCGATCAGCTGGTGCGATTCGTCGTGCTGCACGACCTCGGTGCGGTCGGCCCAGCCGTCCTTGTCGCAGTAGATCTTGATCTCCTTCATCTCCAGGTCGAGCGACCCGGCGCGGAAGCGTTCGGCGCGGAGCACCTTGGCGATGTTCCAGAGGTCGTCGATCATGCCCTGGACCAGGTCCAGTTCGGCGTCGGTGAGTTCGGCGAGCGGTCGGCCCGGGGAGCCCGTCTGGTGCGGCGGAGGGGCGGGCAGGGCGCGGATCTGATCTTTCGTCAGGTGCTGCAGGAAAGCGTAGGCCTGCTTGTAGGTCAGGCGCTTGACGCTGCGGATGACCGAGTTGGCGAACTCGGTCTTCACCAGGCGGGCTTCGGGCGTGAATTCGCAGATGACCGTCTTCACCAGGCGATCCTCGGCTTCGACGAGCGAGCACAGGCCGCTCGAGAGCGCGTGCGGGAGCATCGGGATGACCGTGCCGACGAGGTAGGTGGAATTGCCGCGTTCGCGCGCCTCGACGTCGAGGGGCGAGCCGCTCTTCACGTAGGCGGAGACGTCGGCGATGTGGATGCCCACGCGGACGTTGCCGTTCGGCATGCGCTGCACGGACAGGGCGTCGTCGAAGTCCTTGGCGTCATCCGGGTCGATGGTGATCGTCGGGATCGCGCGGAAGTCCTCGCGACCGACGCAGTCGGCCTTCGTGACGACCTTGCCGAAAGCGTTGGCCTCGGCGGCGACCGCGGGAGGGAATTCGGGGCGGAGGCCGTAGCGGCGCAGGATGGCGAGGTATTCGGCCATCGGCGTGTGCGTGACGCCGAGGACTTCGGTCACCGTGCCGGTGGGGCTGAGGTTGCGGCGTTCCCAGGCGTCGAGCCGCACGACGACCTTGTCGCCGGGCTTCGGGGCGGGCGTCAGGCCGGCGCGGGCCGGATCGCGCACGATGATCTCGCGCGAGACGCGGGGATCATCGGGTACCACGAACCACTGCAGGCGATTGTTACCGATCGTGCCCGTGAGCTGCGTGAGCGCGCGTTTGACGATGCGCACGACCGTGCCCGTGCCCCAGTCGTCGCCGTTGCGGTCGCGGCGGTTGGCGTTGAGCTTGACCAGCACGCGGTCGCCGTGAAGCGCGACGTGCGTGTCGTCGGCGTCGATGTGCAGCTGTTCGCGGGGCGGCGAGCCGGGGACGGCGTCGAAGACCACGCGGGCCGAACCGCTCGGGCGGAAGAGGATGGTGCCCTCGAGGAGCTCGGCGTCAGGCTTGCGGGCGCCGCCGCCCTGGCCGGCGAAGGGCAGGGCGAGCAGGTGGCCTTTGACGGTCACGACGGCGCCGGCCTTGATGAGCCGCGGGATCGTCTTGCTCAGGCGGCGCAGGTCTTCGCGCGTGCCGCCGAGGGCCTGCACGATGGCTTCGAGGCGCATCGGCTTGTAGCCGGGCTTCCCGAGGAACTTCAGGAGGACTTCTTCGGCGCTCATGCGCTTTCGTTCGTGCCTCCGAGCAGGCTGCCCAGGTAGGGCATGAGCTGCTTCTTACGGCTGACGATGCCGGGCAGGTCGAAGATGTCCGGCGGGCGTTTCTGCGGGTAGGTGATGGCCTGCACTACTTCGGCGTCGCCGCGGATCAGGAAGAGCGAGCTCTGGGTGTCGATGTCGGTCACGAGGAGGCAGGAGAAGTTCAGGCCGTTCTCCTTGCGGTAGGTCTCGAGGGCTTCGAGGAGGGCGTCCTCGCACTTCCAGAAGTTCGTGAAGCCGAGTTCCTCGACCTGCGAGACCGAGAAGCGGCGTTCGCCTTCGCGGTATTGCTTGCAGTCGGCGCGCACGGCGGCGGCCGGGCTGAGGGTCGAGAGCACCGAGCCGGCGTTGAAGATCATGTCGGCCAGTTGGCGCGGGTCCGCGTCGGCGAGGCGCGCGAGCCACTGGAGCAGGTCGGCGTCGAGCGGCGTGGTGGTCGGGCTCTGCAGCAGCAGCGTGTCCGAGATGATGCCGCACATCATCAGGCCGGCGATCTGCGGCGTGGGCTTCAGGTCGGCGGTGCGGAACATGTCCGCGACGATCGAGCAGGTAGAGCCGAGCGGGCGGTTGATGAAGAGGATGGGCTGGTGCGTCGGCGCGTTGCCGAGGCGGTGGTGGTCGACGACCTCGGCGATCTCGACTTCGGCGGCGCCGTCGACGGCCTGGGAGAGCTCGTTGTGGTCGACGAGCACGAGCTTGGCGCGCGGCGGGTTGATGATGTCGGACTTGGTGAAGACGCCGAGCAGGCGGCCGTCCTCGTCGACGACATGACAGATCAGGGCCGGGTTCTGGACGATGCGGCGGCGGGCCACGGAGAGCTTCTCCTGCGGCTTGAAGGTGAAGGCGTCGCGCTGGACGAGGCCGCCCACGAGCGTGGAGGCGCGCACGGCCCAGGCGGTCGTGGCGCTGTCGGTGTCGGCGTAGGCGACGGAGACCTTGGCGGCCTTGGCGCGTTCGAGGACCTCGGGCTTCATGCGGTGCCCGCCGGTGACGATGATGATGCGCACGCCCATCTCGATGGCGCGCAGGTGGACGTCGGCGCGGTCGCCGACGACGATGACGCTCTTGTTGGTCGGGATGCCTTCGACGGTCGCGGACTTGCCGAAGGAATCGAGTTCCATGGCGGCGACGCGCACGTAGAGCTCCTCGACGCTCACGGCGTCATAGGCGACGACTTCGGTGCCGCCGATGGAGCGGATGATGGCGTTGATCGAGCTGGTGACCTTGCGCATCGAGGTCGCGCGCTTGGGCTTCGGGATGAAGTAGTCGCCGAGGCTGAAGATGGAGACGTAGCCTTCGAGGCGGCCGTCCTTGCCGACGACCGGGAGCGCGCGCACGTCATGCAGGTCGAGGAGCTCGAGCGCGCGGGCGCACGTGTCGTCGACGCTGACCTTGAACGGGTCGCGGTGCATGATGTCCTCGATGCGCGGGATGACGTCGCCGACGAATTCCGGGAGGGCGGCGCCGAAACGCCCGAGAATCGCGTCGATACGCGCGTTGGAGTTACCGCAACGGGCGGGCTTGAAGCCGGTCTGGCCGGAGGCTTCCTTGAAGGCGGCGTAGGCGAGGGCGGAGCAGATGGCGTCGGCGTCCGGATTCTTGTGGCCGATGATGTACGTCGGTTGGGCGGAACGGGCCAGGGGCAGGGGAGGAGGGACGGACATGGCAGACGACGCGGAGGCGTAGGGCGTTTGTAAGGGCGGGACGCTGGGGAGGGAAGATTAATGGACCGAAGCCGCAGGCTTCGGGGGTGATAGCGGTGGGCGGTTAGCGGATAGCGGTTGGGTCACCTTTGCCCTGCCTAATTGAAGCTTTGTGAAATGGCGTCTGACCGGTGTCTCGCGCGAACGGGATCTAGGTAGGGTCGGCACTGCGTGCCGACCTAGGTGGCTCTGATTCGCCGCAGGGCGAATCCAGGTAGGGGCAGCACCGCGTGCTGCCCTAGTGGAATTCGTTTCCAGGTGGCGGGTGGCAGCTCCGGGTGACAGGTGGCGGGTGTGGCCGCCGCTCAAAGGGAAACCGGA
>JBKCKE010000061.1:0-6426 GCA_046301395.1 Verrucomicrobiota bacterium
GCCGGCCGACGGATTGGTTTCGACGCGGAAGCCGCCGACGCGGTAGCGCCATGGGGGAAAGGACGCATCATTGATTTTGAATTCGTGATCGATAGCCAGCAGGTCGGCTGGACGGAGTCCCCTGAAATCCTGGCCGAGCTCCGCCGCTCCGCTGATGGCAGGCGGATGGATGACCAAGAATGGGCCGAGACCTATGGGCACTTCCGTGGCACCCTGCGCGTGTCGTTTCCTCGGAGAGGCGATGGCCTCCGGACATCACCGGCCTTCTGGCCCTACTGCCGACTGAAGATGCCCGCATCGGCGCCGACGGAGGGTTACGTGGGTGAGACGAATTTACCTTTCGATACGCTACCCGGATCCGAATCGCCGACGTTAACTGGCTACTACCTGCGACTCAGGAGTCAGCTCAGCGTCGATGGCCAACCGACCTCCGCCCACTACGCCAAGATCCAAGGCCGGATCGATGTCGGCCCCGGGAAGGTGGCGTTCAGGTTTTATTATAATCCGCGGGCCGGCGATCGGCGGCTGGTCCTCGATCTGCGGAATAACCTCCTGCGCCCGGCGTCGTCGGCCACGCCCGAGGAGCGCGAGCGCCTTTCGGCCTACGAACCCTGACCTCCAGGGGGGCTTACGGCTTGCTCGTCGGCCCTTTTGACAAAGAATACTCACTAACCCCACCCTGCCTTTCCCAACCGCCAAACGCTAACCGCCAACACCTCTCCTATGCCCCTCCTCAACCGCTCCCTCCTCGTCGCCGCGGCCACCCTGTCCGTGGCCGTCGCCACCGCCGCACCAGTCGACGTCCACCCGGGCGCCTATCCGACCGATAGCACCTGGACCAACGGCGTGTCCAGCAATGGCCTGACCTCCGTCGGTCGCACCACGATCGGTTCGGGCGTGACGGACGCCTTCAAGCTCACGGGCACCAACTACACCCCGCTGAACCCGCTCACCGGTCATTCGAACGCCGTCGCCACCGCCGCCTCGGCCGACGGTACGCTGGTGGTCGGCTTCTCGATCGACGGCTCGGGAAACAACCAGGCCGTCTCGTGGACCGGTTCGACGGCGACGCGGCTCGACATCAACGGCGAGTTCCTGTTTTCGGAAGCCACCGGCGTCGGCATATCGGGTGCAACCACGACGATCGTCGGCTGGGGCTTCAGCACGGTTGACCCCATGAATTACCGGGAAGAATTCTTCTACGTCCGCGGAGGCAATCTGGTGAACCTCAGCGTCCTTTTTAATGCTTTTGCGACCAAGGCGGTCGGCGTTTCCGCCGACGGCAATACCGTCGTCGGCATCGTCGCCGACAGCTTCAGCGGTCCGGGGATGGTCAGCGGCTTCGTCCATACCATCGGGGGCACGGCGAGCTTGAGCTTGGTGAATGCGCACACACACATCGCTGCTTTTGGCAACGCAGGCTTGAACCTCACACAAATGACAGGCATCTCCGGTGACGGCGCCGTCGCCATCGGCTTCGCGTCGAGTTCGCTGAATTCGAACCCGTCGGGCAACGAACAGGCTTTCAAGTATACGCGCACCGGCGCGGCCTATGAGGCCCTCGGCACCCTGACCGGCGGCAATTGGTCCATCGCTCGCGCGGTGAATAGCGACGGCTCGGTCATCGTCGGCCAAGCCGGCAACGCCGCTGGCCGCGAAGAAGCCTTCGTCCACCAGAGCGGCACGATGACCGGCCTCGGTTTCCTCCAGGGCGGCATCAGCTCCAACGCGACCGGCGTCTCCGCCGATGGCACCGTGATCGTCGGCTATGCCGACGCCGGCTTGAATCGCACCCACAGCTTCGTCTACGCCAACCAGACCATGCTCGATGAGACGGAATGGATGCGCTCGCTCAACGGCCCCGGCAGCCTGACGGCGTCGGGCTACAATCTCACTCTGCTGGCGATGGAAGGCGCCCACCACCGCCCGCTGATGTCTTACGACGCGATGGGCAAACAGACGCACGTCTGGGCGACCGGCGACTTCGGCGCCTCCTCCCGCCAGACCGACCGCCGCTCTTCCTTCGGCGAAGTCGGCGCGAGCCAGACCTATGGTGAGACGGTCGTCGGCGTGGCCGTCGGCACGGCCATGCAGACCCAGGACCTCCTCTTCGGCGGCAACGCCAAGATCACCGGCCAGACCTTCCTCGCCGAGGTGGACACCCGCCTCGCGGACAAGGAAAGCATCGTCTCCCTCCTCGTCATGCGCGGCCAGTGGGACGCCCGCACCGCCCGTGGCTACCTCACCGGCGCCGGCACCGACCTCTCCCGTGGCGAGACCGACCTGGACACGACGACCGTCCGCGTGCGCTACGACGGCCCGACCCAGAAGTTCGTCAGCAACTTCACCGCGGCCCCCTACGCTTCGTTCGCCGTGACCCGCACTAACGTCGACGGCTTCGCCGAGAGCGGCGGCTCGTTCCCCGCCACCTTCAACGCCACGAGCCATACCGCGCAGGAAGGCCGCCTCGGCCTGCTGACCAAGTTCGTCGCCGGCCCCGCCACCACCCTCCGCCTCACCGCGGAATGGATCCACCGCTTCGATGACGCCGGCGACGGCCTCAGCGGCGTGAGCCAGACGACCTCCGGCGCCTTCGCGGTCGCAGGCCTCGCCCCGACCAAGGACCAGGCCCGCTTCGGCTTCGACGTCGACCACAAGCTCTCCGCCGACACCCTGCTCAACTTCTCGGTCCATGCCGCCGGCTTCGGCCAGGCGCATGATGTCGCCGGTTCGCTCAGCCTCCGCCGCGCGTTCTGAGCGCGACGCATAGCGTCGCGAGGGGACACGTGGGCAAGTTGACACGTGGACAAGGAGCAAGACAGGCCGCCCACCCGGGCGGCTTTTTTTGTTTAGAGACATCAATCAAAGGGAAACCGGAGACCGGATGATGTGCCAGGTGGTATAACTTCGGGTCTCAGGTCTCGGCTACGGGTTCAGGAACGGGCGCAGGTGCGGGTGCGGGAATCAGGCCTGGTACCTGCACCCGAACCTGAACACCTGAACCTGACACCCGGTGGCTGAGACCTGGGACCCGAGAATGATTTCATGCCCGCCGCATCCTTCCCGGTTCCCCCAAGGTGCCCCCTTTGAGTCCTGCCTCTGCCTTAGGTAGGGCTGACCAGCCCTGGTCAGCCGCGGTTGAGCGGGCCGCTCAACCCTACCTCGAGGCAACTAGGTCAGCACGCAGTGCTGACCCTACCTCAACACGGTCGCGGCGAAGCCACGCCCCTACCCGATCCCGCCACCAGCAACCTGCATCGACGGCTTCGCCTCTGATGTGCTCCCAACCGCCAACCGCTAACCGCCAACACCTAACATTTGCACCTTTGCACAGGCCGTAGGCCGATTTGCACTTTTGCACTGAGGACGGCACGTGGTGCCGTCCCTACCGCCGCATCCTTCCCGGTTTCCCCATGGTACCTCCTTTGAGTCCTGCCTCTCCCGATACTCGATACTCCATACTCGATACTCCAAGCATCACGCTTTCGCCTGACGCTTGCGGCGACGGATCGCCGCGGCGGCGAGCGCGAGGGCGCCGAGGCCGAAGCCGTACGTCGAGGGCTCGGGCACGGCGGTCAGCGTGATGGCCGAGCCGCCATCCCACGCGATCGACCAGAGGGCGGCGTTCGAGGCGCTGCCGTCGGAGTAGGTGAACTGCGTGAGATCGAACTGGAAGACGTCGCTGATGTTCTGACCGCTGTTGAGCAGGACGCCGCCGACGACGGCGAAATTGAACGTGCGGATCGAGGAGCTGCCGTTCGGCGGGCCGAAGTTGAACGGGTTTCCGGAGGTGTTGCCGTCGCCGGCGCCGAGGCGCGAGATGACCTTGAAGATGGCCTTGTTGCCGGGGTTGGCGCCGGTCAGGTCGAAGTTGCCGGTCAGGTTGAGCTTATCGTAACCGGTGGGGCTGGTCGCGTCCTGGACTTCCCACTCGATGGTCGAGCCACCGCTGGCCTCAAACGAGTCGGCGAAGAAGGTGCCCGGCGAATTACCAGGGGCGAAGAAGGCGCCAGTGCCGAGGGTGACCGTGCCGACGGCACCGGAGCCGCCGAGACGCGAACCCGAGGCCAAGGTGACGTCACCGATCGTACCGTTGACCGAGAGCAGGCCGGAATTGGCCGGCAGCGTGACATTGACGGACGGGGCGCTGACACCGTTCGCGATCGTGAGCGTGCCGCTGCCCTGCTTCTCGAAGTTAGCGGTGGTGCCGCTGCCGGAGGCGACCACCGGCGCGATGCTGAACACGACGTTGTTGCTGCCGAGGTTGAGCTTGGCGGCCGTGCCCGCGGCGATCTCGAGTTTGACCCCGGTCGCATTACCGGCTTCCCAGCGGATCGTCGCGTTATTGGCGACGGCGAGGGTGGCCCCGGAAGGCAAGGAGGCGTTCTCCAGGCCGATGGTGGCGCCCGCGGCCGCCTCGATGCGGACGTCGTTCTTGAAACGGTTGGCGCCCGTGCCGATGACCCAGATGCCGGTGCCGTTGATCGCGAGGTTGGCCACGCCGGTGTTGCCGTCGACCAGGCTGGCCGCGAAACGGTTGGTGCCGGCGTTGTTCGCCGTCAGCGTGAGCGCGGGGGCCTCGCCGGTGGTGGCGAGCTGGGAGGCCGAAGTGAATTCCAGCGTGCCCGCGCCCGTCGCCGCGATGCCGGCCGAACCGCCGATGGTGAAGCTGCGCGTCGTGACGGCGGAAGTGCCGCCGTTGAACTCGAGCGTGGAGCCGGAGCTGAGGACGAGTTTGGTGGGGTCGGAGAGGCTGGTGATGCCGAGCGGGCTGGCGTCGGTCCCGTTACCGAAGTCGGCGATGGCGATGGTACCGCCGCCGGTGACCGAGGTCGCTCCGGTGTAGGTATTTTCTCCGGTGAGCTCCAGTCGGCCCGTATCCGCCTTCGCCAGCGTGACGCCGGCTCCCTCCAGCACCACGTCCAGCGTGCCGGTGGTGGTCGGAAGCGAGGAAGCCGTAAAGGTACCGCCCGTCAGGACGGCGCCGTTGGCCAAGACGATCGTGTTACTGATGGTCTGATTATTCAGATCCAGCGTGCCACTGGCACCGACATTGACGGTGCCGGAACCAAGCGAACCATTGTGGCCGATCTTGATGGTACCGTTGTTGATGGTCGCTCCGGCGAAGGTGTTGGCCACGGAAAGCAGCAGGGTTCCCGTGCCGTTCATCGTCAAGGAACCGAGGCCGAGATTCAGGCTGAGCGTGCTGATCGTGACGTCGCCGGCCCCGCCGATGGTCAGGTTCTGGTCCGTGCTCGTGACGCCGCCCGCGAAGGTGACGGCGGAATCGACGGTCAGGGTACGGGCCGCGGCGCCGAGGTCGACCGCGCCGCCGAAGGTCAGCGCGCCCGTGAAGGTCGTGGCCGCGCCGAGCGCGAGGTCTCCGCCGATGGTGACGTTGTTGGCGAAGGCGCGGGCCGTGGCGCCGTCGCTCGTGAGCCTGCCGGCGTTGAGGATGAGCGCTCCACCGCCGAAAGCATCGGCATGGCCGGCGCGGACCGTGCCGGCCGAGAGCGTCGTACCGGCGCTGAAGGTGTTGTCGCCGGAGAGCGTCAGGGCGCCCGCACCCTCCTTGATCAGGCCGCCGGCGCTGACGATGCCCGCGAACGTGACGTCGGAGTTGACGGTCAGCGTGCGCGTGACGGCGCCGAGGCCGACCGTACCATCGAAGGTCAGCGCACCCGTGAAGGTGGTGGCCGCGCCGAAGGTGACGGCGCCGCCGAAGGTCACCTCGTTGGCGAAGGCGCGAGCCGTCGTACCGTCGCTCGTGAGCGTACCGCCGTCGAGAGTCAGGAAACCGGCGCCGAAAGCGTCGGCATGGCCGACGCGGACCGTGCCGGCCGAGAGCGTCGTGCCGCCCCCGAAGGGATTGGCGCCGGACAGGGTCAGCGTGCCGCTGTCGGACTTGGTCAGCGAGCCGGTGACACCCGAGAGCACGCCGGCGAAGGTGCCGGAGGAAACGGTCAGCGCGGTCGTACCGAGGGCGACCATGCCGCCGTTGAGGGCGCCGATCGCAGCCGTGGCGCCGGTGAGGGTCACGGTGCCGGAAGTGAGCGTGGTGATCGTGGCGACGTCGCCGATGCTGGTCGTGCCGCCGTCGACGGTCGTGATGGTGGCGGCTCCTGAAATCGTGTTGGTGCCGCCGGTGACGGAGGAAGAACTGAGCGAGCCCAGGGCGTTGGTGCCGGCGGTGATCGCGCCGGTGAGCAGGCCGCTGACGGTGACCGACGAAGACACGTCGCCGGTCATCGAGCCGGCCGAGACGGTGCCCGCGGTCACGTTGCCCGTGAGCAGGTTCGTGACCGTGACCGAGCCGCCAGAGACGTTACCCGTGAGCGCACCCGCGGAAACGGTGCCTGAGCTAACGGCGCCCGTAAGCAGGTTAGTGACAGTGACCGTGCCGCCGGTGATGGCCCCGTTGAGCGA
>JBKCKE010000062.1:0-5504 GCA_046301395.1 Verrucomicrobiota bacterium
CCCCGGTGCTCCGCCTCGGCTGGCCCGACCGTTTCGTCGGTCATGCCACCGACGTGAAGACCCTGCGCGCCGCCCACGGCCTCGCCCCCGAGCAGATGCTCGCGGCGATCAAGGAGAAGGTGGGTTCCTGATCATCGAGGACTGAATGGAGGACTGAGTAGAGGGCTGCGTAGAGGGCTGGATTGATTGGGTGGCATCGGGTAGGGATGCGATGACATCGCATCCGCCTGCATCAAGGTAGCAGCAGCACCGCGTGCTGCCCTAGTGGAATTCATGTCTCGGGTGACGGGTGACAGCCACGGGAGCCAGCCCTCCGGGTTTCGGCCGTCCGGGTTTCGGCTGCTGGCCTCCGGCTACCGGCTGCTGATGGCTGGAATGCCGAGTCCTGAATGGCTGATGCCCTGATGGCCGTCACCCGTCACCAGAGGATGTCACTGCCTTCTGCCTCCATCATCGATCCAGTCATCGTCCCATTTCAGGTGGCGGGTGGCAGGTGGCGGGCGATCTGCCATCTGCCATCTGTCCTCTGTCCTCTGTCATCGATGCAGTCATCGACTCAGCCCTCCATTCAGCCCTCCACGCAGTCCTCAATTCAGTCCTCCATCCTGCCCCGTCACTTCTTCCCTTCCTCGATCCTCACCCTCATCTCCTCCGCGCGCGCGGTCGCTGCTTCGGCGTGATTCACGGCTTCGGTGAGCTTGGTGAGGATGAGTTTCTCGCGTTCTTGGAGCGCGTTGAGGCGGGCGTCGCGGGCCTTCACGGCGTCTTCCCATCCGCGGAGAGCCGCCTGCCAGTCCTTGGTGCGGGCGACGAATTCGGCGGTCTGTTTGCGGTTCTCCGCTTCGGCGTCGACGCGCAACGCGCGCGTGCGTTCGAGCTGGATGCGCAGCTCAGCGAGATCTTGCTTCAGGCCTTCGCTTTCGGCGCGGGCCTGGGCGAGGTCGGCGACCAGCTTGGCGCGCGTGGCACCTTCGGCGGCGTAGTCCGCGCGCAGGCCGAGGTCGCGCTGCCACTGCCAGCCGGCGACGGCGACGAGCAGGCCGATCATGGCGAACTGGATGGCGCGCAGGCTCATTTGGCTTCGACGGGTTCGGCGGCGAAGCGCACTTCGGTGATGCCCGCTTCACCCACGGCCTCGAGGGCGCGGGTCATCGCGGCGAAGGGCGTGCGGGCGTCGCCCTGCACGAGGGCCGGTCGGCCGGGCGCGGCGGCGGCGCGGCGGCGGAGTTCGGCGACGAGTTCATTGCGGCCGAGCGCGCGGCCTTCGAGCGAGAGCGTGCCCGCGGCGTCGACGGCGACGACGAGGTCGCGTTCAGCCGAGGCGGTGGCCGCCGCGGACGCGGGCAGACGGACGGGGGCGAGCGCCTGGCTCTGCGTCAGGCCGAGGGTGGCGAGGATGAACGTGGCCAGCAGGAAGAACATGATGTCGATGAGCGGCACGATCTCGATGCGTGCGCCCGTCTCTTCGTCCTTCGGCCGGCGGAGGCGGATGGCCATCTCAGCGACGGCGCCCGGCTTCGTCGGGCGCAGGTTGGAATTCGCTCACCGGCTGGCCGGCGGCCGCGGCGCTCTTCAGCGCGATCTCGGCCTGGTTGATGGCCTGCTCGAGGTCGTGGCGCAGCGACTGCGCGCGGCGGTGGAAGAAGTTGTGCGGGATGAGGCAGAAGATCGCGATGCCCAGGCCGGCGGCGGTCGCGATGAGGGCTTCGCCGACGCCGCCGCTGACCTTGGCGACCGCGAGCTGCTCGGAGCCGATGAACTGGAAACTGCCCATGATGCCGACGACGGTGCCGAGCAGGCCGAGCAACGGCGCGAGTGTGACGATGGTACTCAGCAGCCACTGGCGGGCGCCGGCCTCCTCGAGCGTCTCTTCGGCGCGCAGCTGCATGGCGGTCACGGGTTCGGTGCGTCCGTTGGCGAGGCCGGAGCGGAGCGCGACGAGGAAGGGGGAAGCGGCGCCTTGCGTGCGCTGCCAGGCGGGGCCGTACTGGCCGAGACGGACTTCCCAGAGGGCTTCGCTGAAGGCCTTGTCCGCGCGGAGGCGACGGACGTTACGCCAGTAGAGCAGACGCTCGGCCACGGTCGCGAGGGCGACGATCAGGCAGACGAGGATCGGCCACATGATGGGTCCGCCTTTGAGGAAGGTCTCTACGAGCACGTTGGCGAGGGGCATGGTCACTGGAGTTGGAATTGGATGGAGATCTCGTAGAGGCGGACGTCGCCGGCCGGGAATTCCCAGCGGCGGAGGATGGTGTCGGTCGCGGCCTCGTCGAGGCGATGGCAGCCGGAAGTGTTGACCGTGCGGGCGCGGCGCACGGCGCCGTTCTCGCCGACCTCGAAGTCGACGCGCACGACGCCGCTTTCGCGCCGACGCAGGCACTCGTAGGGATATTCCGGCCAAGGCTGGCGGCCCGCCATCTCGGCGACATCGAGCACGATGGGGCCGGCGGTGACGCCACCCCGGGCGGCGCCCGTCGTGCCGGTCTTGCCGACGGCGGGGATGGTGGGCGTCGTCGCCGGGCGGCGGACGGACGCGGTAGGAACCTGCGGGAGGGACGGCAGGCGCAGGTCCGGGAGCGAGGTGATCGGGGCGAGGGGCGCGGGCGCCAACGCGGCGTCCGGCGCTACCGCGGCGCTGTCCGCGTTCGCCGAGGGCGCGGTACGGAGCTTCGTCGGGTCGAGCTTCACCAGCGCGGGCTTGGCCTTCGCGGGCGGAAGCGTCGCCGGTTCGAGCCGCGGGGGCGCCTGGGTCAGGCCGCTGACCGACACGCCCAGCGCCACGACCGCGAGCGCCACGACGCCGAAGTCGAGGAGGCGGTCGGAGTCAGGCTGGACGGGCGCGGGGCGCATGCGCGGGGGAAGGTGACGATGCGTGCGCGGCCCGGCGGAGGCAAGTCGCGTCCGGGGATCAGAAGGCCAGTTCGCCGCCGCAGAAGAAGGTGCGCGGGGCGTTGGCACGCGCGCCGAGCGGGGCGCGGCTGATGATGACCCGCTTATCGAGCAGGTTCTGGACGCCGCCGACGAGTTTGAAGGAAGGCGTCAGCTGATAGCGGAGGTTAAGGTCCACGGTGAGCAGGCCGTCGACCTTGCCGTCGAGCGTGGACGGATTGGCCAGCGCACCGGAGCCGTCGACGAGCCGCGGGCTGGCGTTGTAACCCGTGCCCCAGGTCGCGGAGTAGTAGCTGAGGTCGAGCGAGCCGCCCCACGGTCCGGTCTCGAAGCCGAGGCCAGCCGAGAGTGTCCATTCCGGGATATATGGGATCTCGTTACCGTTGCTCGCGCCGGCGAAGAGGCCGGCCGAATTACCGAGGCGGCTGCCTTCGATGTCGCTGAAGCGCGCGTGCGTCCAGGTCAGGCCCGCGTAGGCCGGCAGAGCGTAGCCGCGGCCTTGCACGCCGGCGAGGTCGTGCCGCACGAGGGCTTCGAGCCCGTAAGAGGTCGCGCCACCGCCGTTGGTGACGGGCATCAGGCCGCCGCCGGCCACGCCGACCACGGGCGCGATGAGGTCGCGGAAATCGGTGTGGAACGCCGTGAGTTCCCAGCTGGTGGCGCGGTCGCGGTGACGTAGGCCGAGTTCCTTGCCGAGGCTTTCTTCGGAGCGCGTGCCGGCGGCGTAGCCGGAAGGGTTGGCCGCCGAGCCTCCGCGGTAGACGCCACCGAAGACGGTGCTCTGCGCGTTGAGTTCGTAGGTGAAGCCGAGTCCGCCCATGGCCATCTCGCTGTCGACGGGCGTGTAGGCGCCGCCGGACGTGGTGTTGGCCATGTCGAGGAATTCATAACGCACGCCCGGACGCAGGGTCAGGGCGCCGAACTTGATCGCGTCTTCGACGAAGAACGCCGTCGCGAGGGTCTCCTGGAAGCCGGCCGAGGTCACCGCGGCCTTGGTGCCCGCACCGATCACGCCGTCGTCGACGGCATAGGTCGTGCGCTGGTTCGAGCCGCCGGCGGTGTCGCGGTGGACGCGCAGGCCGGTCACGAGCTCATGGCGCGCTTCGCCGGTCTCGAACTGCTTCCGCACCGAACCCTGCCAGCCATAGGCCTCGTGGTTGCGCACGGCGGCGTTGGTGTAGAAGGCGCCGTCGTTGCCGGCGACGAGGTCGCCGCGCAGGATCGCGAGGGAAGGGGCGTGCGCGAGGGCTTCCGCGACATTGGTGCGGAGGCCGGCACCGGTCAGGCCGTCGAGCTTATCCCAGGTGCGGTCGAACTGGTTGTAGTACAGCGCGCTCTCGAGGCGGAGGGACTTGTCCGGTTCGGCGATCCACTTGAGGTAGGTGCGCCAATGTTCGGCCACGTGGTGGTCGAAACGGCTCGAGCCGTAGCGGCGGTCAGGATTCGCGCGGAGGTCGGCCTCGGTCAGGCCCGCGTATGATTCATCGGCTTCGAAGTCGGTCTGGCCGACCTTGAGTTCGACGCGCTGGCGGAGCGCGCCCTTCGGTTCCCAGGACAGCTTGACCATCGGTTCGGTGAGAGTGAAACCGCTGCGGCGGCCGACGCCGTCGATCACGCGGTAACCATCGCTCAGCTGGGTGTGCAGTTCGACGAGCGCGCCGACCTTGCCGGACTCGGTCATCGTCGTGCCGCCGAGCCAGGTCTGGTTGAAGAAGTTGCCGTAGTTGCCGGCCGTGAGGCGCGAGAAGAAGCGCTGGCCGCCGGTCGGGATGGGGGTGGAGAGGAAGTTGATGACGCCGCCCGTGGTGTGCGGGCCATACATCACCTGGCTCGAACCCTTGAGGAACTCGATGCCCGACATGCGTCCCGATTTCGGCGCGTAGTAAGCGTTAGGAGAAGAGTAGGGCGAGGGCGCGGTCAGGATGCCGTCTTCCATCAAGGTGACCTTGGCGCTGCGCGTGCCGTCGACGCCGCGAATCGAGATGTTGGGGAAGTTGCCGAAGCCGTCTTCGTCGCGCACGAACACGCCCGGGGTGTTGGCGGCGATCTGCTTGATGTTCGTGTAGCCCTTGGCGCGGAACTCATCGCCTTCGATGATGGCCGCCGAGCCCGGGAGGATGAAGGCGTCCGGCGCGATGCCCGTCACGGTCAGGGGGGCGAGCTCGCTGGGCTTGACGGTCGAAGGCGCGGTCTGGGCCAAGGTCACCTGACTGGCGGCGAGCAGGAAGAGGAGATACGGGCGCATGGCGAAATGAGTAGGCCGCCAAAAATTGAGATTCAGTCTCAACAGTCAAATATGAAACTGAGTCTCAATCTCATCTCAATCGCAAAGGCCGGACGTAAGGGTTGAGTTATCGTGCGAAATGAAGGATTTTTTAACGGCCCCTGATGCCCCTCCTAATCGTCATTCCGGTCCGCAATGAGGAGCGCCGTCTGGGGCCGGGCTTGGCCCGTCTGGCGGAGAGCCTGCAGGCCAACGGT
The DNA here is from genome assembly GCA_046301395.1 of Verrucomicrobiota bacterium. Classification (GTDB taxonomy): domain Bacteria; phylum Verrucomicrobiota; class Verrucomicrobiia; order Opitutales; family UBA953; genus UBA953. The sequence continues at coordinate 5,371 of JBKCKE010000062.1, forward strand.
TGTGCGGACGCCCTGATCGTGGTTTCGGACAACGGCTCGACGGACTGGACCCGGTCGGTCGCCATCGAAGCGTCCGCGAAGATCCCTTATCGCGTCGTCTACCATCGGGCGTGCGACCATGGCGACAAGGGGGT
>JBKCKE010000063.1:0-3144 GCA_046301395.1 Verrucomicrobiota bacterium
CAGCCGGCTACGCCCGTCAGGCCTTACTCGCCCGGCGGCTCGTCGAGAAAGGTGTCCGCTTCGTCGAGCTCAGCTGTCTCTCCGGCAACCTAGGCGGCGGTAATGCGGCCAACCCTTGGGACCACCACGGCTCGATCCTCAAAGGCCACGGGATGATGGCGCATCAGGTCGACCAGCCCATCGCGGCGCTCCTCAAGGACCTCAAGCAGCGCGGACTCCTCGACAGCACCATCGTCATCTTCTCCGGCGAGTTCGGCCGCACGCCGTTCTCACAGGGCAGTGACGGACGTGACCATAATCCCTACGGCTTCAGCCTCTGGGTGGCTGGTGGCGGCTTCAAGCCCGGCACAGTCTTCGGCGCCACCGATGAACTCGGCTACTACGCTGTCGATAAGCCGCTCACCGTCTACGATTTCTGGGCCACTATCCTCCACCAGCTCGGCATCGACCACGAGAAACTCACCTATCGTTTCGGCGGACGTGATTTCCGGCTGACGGATGTGCATGGGAATGTCGTCCGCGAGATAATCGCGTGACGACTAAGGTTACGGCGGCTGGCGGTTAGCGGTTAGCGGTTGGCGGTTAGAATAATCATCTCAGGTCCCGGGTCTCGGCCATCGGGTATCTGGTACGGGTTTTCTGGTGCGGGTGCGGGTACGGGACCCGAACCTGAACCTGGTGCTGAATACCTGAACCCGGCACCTGACGGCCGAGACCCGAGACCTGAGAATGTTTCCCAGTACCTCTGTGCCTTATTTTCCCCGAACAAAGAATAATGAACTAAGAACACCTAACCCTTAATAATCCCTCTCACCTGCCGCTCAATTTAGCCGCATTCCTGAGGTCGTGCTCGGTCTCCTTCGCCTTGACCCTCGCCGCTATCTCCGACCTTAGGACGTCCGCTCGCCGCACACCCCGCTCCCTGGCATCGGCTGACATGTTCGACTCCATCGCGGCCAGTTTCTTGCCGGCGGACAGATCATTCAGGGCAGGACTGCTGGGATATACGCTGGCGAGACGATAATAAGCGAAAGCCTCAACCTCGTCTTTGGCCACCGCCGTGCCACTGGCATAGCGATCGGCGAGGAGCCGTTGGGAGGACACGTCACCCCAATCGGCGGCCGTACGCAGCCACTTCAGGGCCTCGGCTTCATCCTTTTCCACCTCCCCACCCTGTCCGTAGAGATGACTCAGCGCACGCAGCGCATCGATCTCGCCTTGTACGGCGGCCGCACGATACCACTTCAAGATCTCGGGCATGTCTTGCTTGCCATCCTGATATGCCAGCGAGCCCTGATGAAGGCTCACTGCGAGCTGATATTGGTAAGCCGAGTCGCCCTGCTCGGCGGCGGCGCGGAACCATTTCAAGGCTTCGTCGACGTCCTTCTTCACGCCTTCGCCTCGCAAGTAACAGTGAGCGAGATGATACTGGGACCAATCTAAGCCTTGTTCAGCGGCCATCCGATGCCAAGTCGCCGATTCGACAAGGTCCTTCGGCGTACCATGACCAAAAGCGTAACGGTTACCTAATTTGTGCTGAGCCATCGGCAACCCCTGCTCGGCGGCCTGACGGTACCATTTGGTCGCGGCTTCCTGATCCGCCGCCACGCCTTGGCCCGTAGAGTAAAAGTCACCGAGCTGGCACTGGAAAAGCCGATCCCCCTTGGCGGCCTTGACCCTGCATTCCTCGAAGGCCCTGACCTCGGCGGGAGACATCCCGGCCATCACCAGGGAAGCGCTCATCAGCATGACGACAAGAACGGAGACCGCCGCGCGAAACCATGGAGTAATGGGTAACATGACGATAGCGTGCTCAGACGCTTAAGTGGGTCAATCCGTGGACAAGACAAGAGGGTAGGCAGAAACCCTCAAACGGGCGGACCGTAAACCGGGATGTTGCTGGGGGCCTTGGTTAGGGCGGTCATTCCCATGACCGCCGTTCGTATCGGTGCACGAGTCGAGCGGGGTAAGGTCACCGATCCTTTCGATATCCGTCCGCCCACGGACGTGATGGCAATCACGTCCCTACCCATACCCAAGCCAATCATCCGGTCTCCGGTTTCCCCTTGAGCGCCAATCTACCCCATCCCGCCACCTGCCACTCGAGACCGCCACCTGCCACCTGAACTTTCGGTACTCCAGCTATGTCGTGACGCGGTCCCGACCCTACCCCTTCTTTCATCCTTTATCCCCCATCCTTCATCTTCCATCCTGCCCCTACCCCTACCCCTGCCCCTAAACAACCATGCGCTCCCTCCTCCTGACCGCCGCCTTGTTCTCCGCCTCGTTCGCTTCCGCCGCCGAGGTCTTCACCGAAGGTCCCGCCCAGAAAGTCGGCGAGGGCTACAAGTTCACCGAAGGCCCGGCCTGGCACCCGCAGGAGAAGGCGTTCTATTTCTCGGATATCCCCAGCAACAACATGCAGCGCTGGACCGCCGAAGGCGGCAGCAAGCTCTTCCTCGACCGCAAGTCGCGCTCCAACGGCATCGTCGTCGACCCGCAGGGCCGCCTGATCTTCTGCGAGATCGATAAGCGCGCCATCGTGCGTCGCGACAAGGACGGCACCGAGACCATCCTCGCCGACAGCTGCGACGGCCAGAAGCTCACCGCGCCGAACGACCTCTGGCTCGCCCCCAACGGCGATATCTACTTCACCCTCCCGAAGCTCCGCCCGTCCAAGTCCAAGAAGGATGCCATCCCGGAGAACGTCCTCAACGGCACGCTCTGCCGCATCTCCGCCGACGGCAAGTCGGTGACGAACGTCGGCAAGGCCGTGGGCGTCGAAGCCCCCAACGGCGTGGTCGGCACTTCTGGCGGCAAGCAGATCTGGTGGACCGACGGCACGGTATGCAAGACCGCCAAGATCAACGCGGACGGCACACTTTCCGACGCCAAAGTCGCCGCCAAGGTCGGCAGCGACGGTCTAGCCGTCGACGCGCGCGGCCGTCTCTACACCACCGCCAAGGAAGGCCTCGCCGTGCATGACGCCGACGCCAACCAGATCGGCCTCATCCCCTTCCCCGAAAGCCCTTCCAACATGAAGTTCGGCGGCAGCGACGGCACGACCCTCTTCGTCACCGCCCGCACCGGCGCCTACTTGGTCAAATCCAAGACCCCCGGCGAAGGTTTTGGGAAGTAAAGCGA
>JBKCKE010000064.1:0-15386 GCA_046301395.1 Verrucomicrobiota bacterium
GCGTCCCGCAGCGCTGACCCGGCCACTTGCCAGCGGGCCAGCTGGCTATGAAAGTGGCGGAGGGGATGGGATTGGCTGCGCTACGCTCCGGACCTAAAGGCCCAATGCCTACGGCATTGCCTGTTCGCCTAACGGCTCACCGAACGGGTTCACATCCCATCCGGCATGCCCAGTTGGGCGATGAAAGTGGCGGAGAGGATGGGATTCGAAGGAATGCTTCTCGTCTGTATGTCGTTGAACTCCAACGACCGAGAAACTTTGCGGACAGTTTGCGGACAAGTTAACTGCCAACTCTGCTAAATTTAACTACCGGATTTTAGCGCGCAAGTAATTTCATTCGGTTCAGTCCAGCTTGGAACCAAGCGCGGAAATCCCGGATAGGTCACGGCTTCGCGAGGTCGACGATGTCCGAAACCTCGACGGTGGCCTTGGGGCTCTCTCGGGTGACGGCATGGATCATGGCCAGGCCCAGTTCCGAAAGCGTGCATGCCGTGCTTGGCGCCAGCCACCTCAGGATGGGGTAAACCCATCCGAAGTATGCATAGAGCTTCAAGGCGTTCTTCAGTCCCTTGGTAGGCTTCAGCATACCCGGCCTGAAGGCATACACGGCCTTGAAAGGTAACTCTCTCAGGTCGTTCTCCGTCTTGCCCTTCACTCTGGCCCACATGACCTTGCCCTTCTCCGAGCTATCCGTACCAGCCCCGGAGATGTAGCAGAACGCCATCCCGGGGTTGCGACGGCTGAGCACCTCGCCCACGTGCAAAGTCAAGGTGTGGGTCAGCCGACGGAACTCCTCCTCGGTCTTGCCCATGGACGAGACGCCAAGGCAGAAGAAGCACGCCTGGTAGCCCGTAAGCTCATCCTGGATAGACGTCAGGTCGAACAGGTCCCCATGGACGATCTCCCTGATCTTCGGGTGAGTCACGCCACAGGGCCTACGCCCCAGGACCAGTACCGACGAGACATCCGGGTGATTCAGGCATTCGTGCAGGACTCCTTCCCCGACCATGCCGGTTGCGCCCGTCAACAGGACCTTAATTGCCATGATTACCTTTCGTTAATCGGCAAGCTACACGGGTCAAACCTAGCCGATGGGATGCATCGGTTAAACCAAAACAACCAGTGAGACTAAAACGAATATCAACAAGCGACTCGCATGAACCCCGTCTACCGAGACCAGATCAACGGTATCCCTTTTTGAATAAGCGTAACATAAGATATTATCAGCTTAGAGTTCATAAGTAGTTGAAAGCAGGCAGGATACAGGGCAAAAAGCCTACCCTAGGCACAAGCTACCCCAAATACGCGAAGACAACCCAATTGGGCGTAAACATGTACAAACTTAAGAGCGAGCTTCGCGCGTGGCAAAAAGTAACAGAACATGGGGTCAGGCCGTACCTAGCTGCTGGGCGCACCTAAAAACGACCAAAAGGCCGTGGTTTAGTTGCGGCAACCTTAGGGTACGGCCTGACCCCATGTTAAGATTGCCGGAGAGACAGCTAGCGACGTCGGCCAACCGCCCGATCAGTAGACATACCTCAGCACGAGGGAATTGAAGAAAATCCGGTTCGCGAAGTCCCCGGGCCGGCGCGGATCGTATCCGCCGAAGAACAACCTGATTCCGGCGTCGATCCGCGAGGTCTCGCCGGTCTCCCGGCGGAGGCCTAGGTAGATATCGAACAACCCGTCCATGAAGATATTGCCACGGTAGCCGGGAAAGAAATCGGAGCGGGTCACGAACTCGTAACCTTGTCCCAGCTTTCTGGTTGCCTCGATATTGAACACCGGGATGACCAGGAAACCGTTATCCGTGAAACTCTGTCCGCTGCCGCTGAAAGTCACTTCGGCATACCGCGCCAACAGCGAACCCCCCAGCCGGAGGGAGCCGTCCTTGCTTTCACCAAAGAAAGGTTTGTTCGCGCTGAAACGGATCGTGTGGAACTGGTAATCCATCGTGGCGGCGTCCCCGGCGGTGAACGTCTTTCCCTTCGCGGAGAAGTCCGCCGTGAGCGTATCCTCATAGCTCACAGAGAGCGGCTGAAGCACGACGCCGTAGTTCCAGTCGCCTTCCTTCACGAGCCAGTATTCCAGCCTAAACGTCGCGGAGGTCTGCCCCCAGCCGCGGGTAGCATCACCTTGCCCATAGCCGCTGATCTTCATGTCCCGGGTAGAAATGACTCCGGCCTCCACCTCCAGACGGCCGGTGTATTCGGACGCTTGAGCACAAGCGGCAAGGCCTAGGAGGAGGAAGAGGAATTTCTGTTTCATCGTGATATGGCTCAGAGTCTTCGTGGAAGGCAGCCACAAGCAAGCCCGGGTAGGATTGCTTCGATCTGGCGTCGATGAAGTCCCAGATGCACGGCGGCGAGGACATGCCAGCGACGGGCGGACATGGGCCCGAACCAAGATAACGGCAAGCAGGGGACATCATCCCACCCAATGGCGGACACGCCTGCGGACTGTCATTATTCCCAGAGGTTAACGATGGTCATAGTTTCTGGTCATACCCGGAAAGCCTGATCCGGTTTTGGTAGAGTTTTAGGTAGCATCGGGCGAATCAGTCCGAGCCCTTGACGGCGAAACAAGCCCATTACTAAGGCTAAACGCACGCAAAGCCCTCAGTCGGACTACATGCGTTAAAGTGGCGGAGAGGATGGGATTCGAAGGAAAATTCCTCGTGTGTATGTCGTTGAACTCCAACGACCGAGGATTTTTGCGGACAGTTTGCGGACAAGTTAACTGCCAACTCTGCTAATTTACCCGAGTGATTTTAGCGCGCAAGTATTATCCGCAAATCCGTTGCAGAAAATACTCAGATCAAAGCGACAAGGTTTCACGCAATCGATCTCGCGCGGAAGCGACGCGATGTTCGACCGCCTTGGCAGTCAGCCCGAGGGCTTCCCCGGCCTCCTGATGCGACAGACCTGAATAGGCGGTTAGGATCAATGGCTCGCGCAAACCTTCAGGCAGACGCTGGACTGCGGCACGCACCATGGCGGCGCGCTCATCGGCATCGGCGGTGTCCTCGACCGAACCCTCGGGAATCTCCGGAGTCAGGCCGGTAAACCTCGCCAGCCGTCGCAGCCAGCTGCGCCGCCGGTTCCTGGCCAGATTGATCGCGATCCCGAAGACCCAGGTGGAAACGTTTCCACCGGTGAAACGCTCGGAGGTCCGCCATGCCGTCGCGAAGGCCTCGGCGGCGACCTCCTCCGCATCGGCCGCATCGGGAAGCAGGCGATGGAGGTAGCCGCGGATGCGCGGGTTCAGCTCATCGAAGAGCACCCGCCATCCAGCCTGGTCGTCCTTTGCAGGCAGGCCGTTCATCGGGCCTTGTGGTGTCCGTCGACGCCGGGAGCGCCCTCATGGGAGAGGGCTTCGACCTGCGGCAGGATGAGCGCGACGTAGGCTTTTCCCTTCTCGGGCGGCATGCAGCCGGCAATCGCGAGCCCGTGCTCGCGACGGGAACGCTCGCAGCGTCCGAGAGCGGCCTCGAGGCCGGCCTTGGACTCGGGGCCGGGCTTCGCCTCCATGGCGAGCTTGGCCTGCCTCACCGCCTCGCAGTGAACCTCGCACTCCTTCTCGAACTCGCCCTGGAGCGCGGCGATCCGGCCGATGGCGGCGTCATCGAGCCCGAACTCGGCGCGCAGCCACGCGGCCTCCGAACGCTGCTCGCACGCCGCGGCCATCCTGAAGTCCCGAATCGCCCACCAACCTGCGAACCCGGCCAGGAGCGAGAGGACCAACACGGTGATCAGGAGCCGCCCCCTCATCGGGCGGAAGCCTCCACGATTGAGCGCGCATGAAGCTTGGCCATCTGCTGCGAGTCCTGGTTGTTCGAGCGCCAGCCAGCCAGTCCGCCGACCAAGAAGACCGCCATGGCGACGGCCGAGACGCGAAGCACCGGACTGGGCCTGGGCCCCCTGAGGATGTCGCGGGAAAAGTCCTCGCAACGGCGGGGGGAGACCTGCCAAGCGGACATCAACTCGTCGATGGGTTTGTTGCTCATATTGACTGTTTAATGTCCGGACACCCCGGTGTCCCCCCTAAAGCCATTCGGGTGACCATAAAACATTCCGGGGGGAACCGGGGATGCGCACATGAATAGGTATGCGGATCAACACGGTGCAGCCAATCAAGCGGGTGTCGGCGTGGGGTCTCCTCATGCTCGCGACCTTACTGGCCGCCCCTGCGCAGGCCTGCGAGATCTGCCGCAAGGCCTACTTCGACGCGATGGAAGCGGCCCCCAAGGCCTCGGCCCTTCACCCGGAAGCCCGCGTGGTCGAATACCGCCTCTCCATCTCCGAGCAGACCTTGAGTCCGGCAGGACAGCCGACGCAGGCCCTGACCATCAACGGGGGCACGCCAGGCCCCGTGCTGCGCTTCAGGGAAGGCGACGTGGCCCGCATCACCGTGGTCAACGGCCTGGCAGACGACTCGACGTCCCTCCACTGGCACGGGCTACTCGTCCCCAACCTGCAGGACGGAGTGCCGGTCGTCACCACACCCGTGATCGGCCCCGGGCAGTCGCGCACCTTCGAGTTCCTGATCCGCCAGAACGGCACGTACTGGTACCACAGCCACACTGGCCACCAGGAACAGCGCGGCGTCTACGGCGCGATCGTGATCGAACCGAAGGAGGTCGAAAAGCTGGCCGACCACGACCAGGTCGTCATCCTTGGCGATTGGACGAACGAGCACCCGGCCGAGGTCCAGCGCTCGCTGCTGCGCGGAAGCGACTGGTACTCCTACCGCAAGGGCACGGCGCAGTCGCTCATCGGCGCCTACCAGGCCGGCAAGCTCAAGGAATACCTCGATGGCCAGAAGTCCCTGGTTCCCCCGATGGACCTCTCCGACGTCGCCTACGACGCCTTCCTGATGAACGGACAGCGCCGCCTCCAGCTTCCCGGCAAGCCGGGCGAGAAGGTGCGCGTGCGGCTGATCAACGCAGGGGCAGCCAGCTACTTCTACCTCGATGCCGCTGCGGGCCCGCTCCGGATCATCTCCGCGGACGGCCAGGACGTGGTCCCCTTCGAGCAGAAGCGCCTGCTGATCGGGCCTGCCGAGACTTACGACGTGCTTCTCACCGTGCCTGCCTCGGGCTCCTGGGAACTCCGCTCCACCGCGCAGGACGGCAGCGGGTCGGTCTCGGCCTGGATCGGCGAAGGGTCACCGCATGAGGCGGCCCCTCCGCCCAAGCCTGACCGCTATGGCATGAGCGCCTACCTGTCCTCCATCCTCGACCAGATCGACCCCGAGCCCGGCGCCCAGGAACCTGAGCGACCGATCTCGCCCTACGCCAAGCTGCGCGCCGCCAAGCCCCACGCCGTCGCCGCCTCCCACCGGGAGCTGACGCTCAAGCTGACAGGCGACATGATCCGCTACGAGTGGAGCTTCGACGGGCTCGACCCCCGCGAGGCCGAGGCGATCAAGGTCAAGGAAGGCGAGACGATCCGGCTGCGCCTGGTGAACAACAGCATGATGCATCACCCGATCCATTTCCACGGCCACTTCTTCCGCCTGGTGGACGCAGCCGACAAGGACCCAGCGACCTCCCCGCTGAAGCACACGGTCGACGTCCCCCCGATGAGCGTGAGGACGATCGAGTTCACGGCCGACGAGGGCCAGGGAGACTGGCTGATCCACTGCCACCTGCTCTACCATCACATTACGGGCATGGTGCGCACGATCCGCGTGACCGGTGCCGACGGCGCGGAGCCGCCGCATCCCGCGGCCACGCACGCCATGGCGACGACCTACGCCTGGGGCCAGGCCGCCTTCACCAACGCTTCCGCGACGGGCTACGCGACAATCCAGTCCGGACGCGACAACCTCTACGTCAGGTGGGAGGAGGGCCTGCGCCGCGGCGACGGTCATGAGCGGGAGATCAGCTACCAGCGCTACCTAGACACGCGCCTGTCGCTCGTCGCCGGCTACCGCTTCGGCAACCTGGACGGCGACCGGGACGGACCCTTCGCCGGCGCAGCCTTCCGCCTGCCCTACTTCGTCGACCTAGGCCTGACCCAGCAGTCCGGAGGGGAAACCCGGGCGGCCTTGGCCAAGAGCCTGCAGCTGACCGACCGGCTCTCGCTCGACCTCTCCTACCGCTACGGCAGGCGCACCCACGCGTCCACCGCGGCGGACCTCCGCTACCTCCTCACCAAGGACCTCTCGCTCACCGCCGGCTATAGTTCCGACTTCGGGGCCGGCGCCGGCATCCTCATCCGCTTCTGACCACCACCAACCCACACCACCATGAAACACGCCATACTCGCCATAATGCTCTCAGCCTGCGGCCTGATCGCCGCCGACAAGCCCGCCGACGCGAAGCCCTACCCCCTCGACAAGTGCATTGTCTCCGACGAGAAGCTCGGCGCCGAGGGCAAGCCCGTCGTCTTCGTCCACGAGGGACAGGAGATCAAGCTCTGCTGCCAGGACTGCCGCAAGGACTTCGACGCCAACCCGGCCAAGTACCTGGCCAAGCTGCCCAAGGCCGACTCCAAGCCGGCCGGCGCGGAGCACAAGATGTGCGCCTGCTGCGCCGACGCCGCCAAGCCGGCGGAAGCGGCGAAGCCCCATGAGCACGGTGACAAGGCCGGCATGAAGTGCCCGGATTGCTCCTGCTGCTGCAAGGACCACGGAGCCAAGGCCGACGGCCACGACCATGACGCGAAGCCGGCGGACGCCGCCAAGCCCCACGAGCACGGCGACAAGGCGACGAGCGCCGACAAGGCCGAGGCCGCCAAGCCCTACCCTCTGAAGAACTGCATCGTCTCCGACAACGACCTAGACTCGATGGGCGAACAGGCTTCGTTCGTCTACCAAGGCCAAACGATCAAGGTTTGCTGCAAGCCCTGCATCGCGAAGTTCGAGAAGAATCCAGCCAAGTACCTTAAGAAGCTCGAAGGCAAATAAGCCTTCCGAAGCCCCGCAGAAGCGGGGCTTTTTATTGGGCAAGACCGCGAGCGTTCCTCGCCTCCGATGAGTATCAGGATGTGCTGACCTGATGAACGATGCTCCGACCTCCAAACAGTGCGACCCGGCGTGTGACATGACGGGCGGTGCTTATTCTCCTTTGCGACATAGGCACGAGGGAACGACCTACTATTTCTGTAACCCGAGCTGCCTGCGGAAATTCCAGGCGGCTCCGGACAAGAATCTGCGTGCTCCCGACCAGGCCGACGGTGACAATACTTGCTGCACGGTCGAGTCGACGGACGGACTGACCTACTCCTGCCAGAAGCGAACCAACTGTAACATTACGGTTGGCCCAACAAACCGTCCCTGATCACAAGCCTCCTATAAATCCAGCGCAATTGCCACGCCGCCTGATTTAAAGGCAGATCGCTCAGTGGGCGCAAGTACAGCCATACTCCTGACGCTTGCACTCTCCGCAGAGGGCGGTGTTCAAAGTCAGACGGAAGTTCGTCGGTTTGGCGTCCGCCGCGGCGCGGACTTGAACCACGATGGCCGCCGGCTCCTTGGCTTGCAGCGGTTCCTTGGTGATGAATCCATTCGGATGGGGCTCAAGGATGACATCCTTACCGTCGACCTTAACGACGACGATGCGGTCGCCTCTGGGCACGGGCTTGCCGGCGGCGTCGGCGAAGGTGACCGTGGCCTTGCGGTCCGACTGGATCACGAATTGCGCGCGCAGTCCGGGTGCCTCCAGACGGCGACCAGGCTGGACGTCGGTAGCCGGCTTGGCGGGCTCGGCGGCGATCAGGGCGCCGATTGAAAACAGGGAGAGAAGGAGGATTTTCATGGTTGGGTGGTTGTTGGGGTGGGAGAAGAGGAGAAACGCGCCTCGACCCAGTCATAAAGGACAGGGAGAAGCAGGAGCGTCAGGGCAGTGGAAGTGAAGATTCCCCCGATGACGACGGTCGCCAGCGGCTGCTGCACCTCGGCCCCTGGACCGGTCGAAAGGGCCATGGGCACGAAGCCCAAAGAAGCGACGAGCGCGGTGATGAGCTTGGGACGCAGCCGGGTGACGGTGCCGTCGACCACCGCGAGGCGGAGCGGGCGGCCTTCCGCCCGCAGCTGGTTGATGAAGCTGATCAGCATGATGCCATTGAGGACCGCGATGCCCGACACCGCGATGAAGCCGATACCGGCCGAGATTGTGAAGGGCATGCCTCGCAGCCAGAGTGCAAGCACGCCGCCTATAGCCGCGAGCGGCACGCAGGTGAAGACTAGTGCCGCCTGACGAAAACTGCCAAAGCCGGCATAGATGAGGAGCAGGATCAGCCCAAGCGCCGCGGGGACGACCAGCGTCAGGCGCTCGCGCGCCCGCTGCAGGTTCTCGAACTGGCCACCGAACTCCCAATAGACGCCGCCGACCGGCTTGACCTCGGACTTGAGTTTGGCCTCGGCTTCGCGCACAAAGCCCTCGGTGTCACGGCCGCGGACGTTGATGAGGATGGCCAGACGGCGGCGCGCGTCCTCGCGGGTGATGACGCCCGGACGTTCGACCAGTTTGACGTCAGCCACCTTGGAGAGCGCGACCATCGTACCGGAGCCATCCTCGGCAGAGACCGGAAGCTCGCCGATCAGCGAAGGCGAAGTACGTTCGGCGCCAGGCAGGCGAACGACGACCTCCATGGGACGCCCCGAAGCGGGCAGCTGCCCCGCCCTCGCGCCGCCCAAGGCGGTCGAGACGATGTCGTTGAGCTCCTCGGCATGCAGGTTACGACGGACCAGTTGGTCCCGCTTTGGAACGATGTCGACCGAGGGTAATAAGCCTGAGGCCTCGAACTCGACGTCTCCGCCGCCGGGAATCTTACGGAGCACGGCCACCGCCTGCTCGGCCACGGCTTCCATATTGGAGAGTTCGTCGCCGAAGATCTTCAGCGAAAGATCGGCTCGGGAGCCGGCCATGATTTCATTGAAACGCAACTGGATCGGCTGGGAGAACATCGTGGTCTGCCCGGGGACGGTCCGCTCCAGGAGTTCGGACATGAGTTCGACGAGCCTTGCCTTATTGATGGGCGAACCACCTTCACGGCGCCACGTGTCGCGGGGTTTCAACTTCACATAACTATCCGCGACGTTCGGCCCCATCGGATCGCTGGCGATCTCGGCGGTACCGATGCGCGCGAAGACATGGTCGACCTCCGGAAACTTGGCACGAAGGAGGATCTCCGCGCGCTTCTGCAGGTCCACCGAGGAGGCCAGATCTAGGCTAGAGGCTCGGACGAACTGGATGCTGATGGAACCTTCGTCGAGCTGCGGGATGAAATCGGCCCCGAGACGCGTGTAGCCGACGGCGGCTGCGAGGGCCGCGAGTGAAGTGGCGACGACGGCCGCGGTCCGATGGGCGAAGCACCATCCAAGCATCGCCGAGAAGACCGACTTGAGACGGCGGATCAGGCCACCTTCCTCGGCATGACCTTCAGCCCGAAGCCAGAAAGAAGCCAGGGCAGGCATGACGGTCAGGGCGACGAGCGCGGAAGCCGCCAAGGCGACCACGACGGCCGCGGCCATGGGCTTGAACATCTTCCCTTCGATACCCTCGAGGGCGAAGATCGGCACATAGACCAAGGTGATCACGGTCACGCCAAGGAACATCGGGCCGGCGACCTCACCCGCGGCAGCCGACAACTCGGTCGTACGCTCATCTTCGGACAGGGGTCGTCCGAGGGCCCGGACACGCTCCTCAAGCCGTCGCAGGAAATTCTCCACCATCACCACGGAACCGTCGACGATGAGGCCGAAGTCGATCGCGCCCAGACTCATCAGGTTGGCACTGGCCTTGGAAGCGGCCATGCCGGTGAGCAGGAGAAGGAACGAGAGGGGGATCGCCAAGGCGACGAGCAAAGCGGCCCGCCAATGCCCCAGCAACACCAGCAGGACGACCACGACGATCAACGCCCCTTCGAAGAGGTTCGTCTCGACGGTCCGGATGGTCGCGCCGACGAGGTCGGAGCGGTCGTAGAGCACGGTAAGCTTCACGCCCTCCGGCAGGTGGGTACCGATGGCGGCGAGCTTCTCGACCGCGCGTTTCGAGACTTCGCGGGAGTTCTCACCGGCGAGCATGATGGCGGCGCCGACGACGGCCTCCTGCCCGTCGACGGTGGCCGCACCCATGCGGGAGGCGTTGCCGACCGAAACGCGGGCGACGTCACCCACGGTCACGGCGGGACCGAGGCCGGCGGGGCGAAGCGGTATACCAGCGATATCCTGGGCGGTCCGCACGCGAGTGTCAGCGCGGACCGTGAAGGCCTCGCCGCCGAGCGTGACGACACCGCCCCCGGCGTTCTCGGTGTTACGACGGACGGCCCTGAGCAGTTCTGACATGGGTACGCCTGACTTGGCAAGCTTGGCGAGGTCGGGTTCGACGAGCATCTGGCGCTCGTGCCCGCCGATGACGTTGACGTCCGCCAGTCCCGGCGTGGAACGGAGCGCCGGGCGCACGCGCGTGTCATGCAACAGGCGCAAATCACGTAGGCGCGTGGACTCGTCGGCCGGCGCCTTGGCATCGGCGGCGTAGCCGATCGAGTAATAGACGATTTCCCCGAGTCCGGTGCTGATCGGCGCCATCACGGGTACGGCACCCGGCGGCAGGTTGCCGGAGGCCTGCCCGATACGTTCGGTCACGAGCTGGCGGGCGCGGAAGATATCGGTACCATCCGCAAAGATGAGCGTGACCTGCGAGAGCCCGGTCTTGGAGAGCGAACGGAACTCGACCAAGCCCGGTAGGCCTGAGAGCTCGGATTCGAGCGGGATGGTGACGCGCGACTCCGCCTCGTCGGCGGCGTAGGAAGGCAAGGCGGTGTTGATCTGCACCTGCGGGCCGGTGATGTCGGGCATGGCATCGATCGGGACGCGCGTGGCGGACCAGGCTCCGAGCAGGCAGAGCAACAGGGCGCAGGTGAGCACGACCGCGCGGCGGCGGATGGACCAGCGAGCGAGGGCTGCGATCATCTCAGTGGCCGTCGGTGCAGCCGACGCCTCCCTTGATGGCCTGGAGTTCTGCGAGCCAGAGGCCCCACACGCCCGCGATGGCGATCACGTCGCCCTCGAGCAGACCGTCGGCGACCTGGATCGAGCCGTCAGACTCGACGCCTGGCTTCACCTCGGTGCGCAACCAGCGCTGGCCGTTCTGGACGAATACGAAGGCCCCCTCGGAGTTCCGGAGCAACGCATCGACCGGAACCAGGACGCGATCGGCCTTGGCCTGGGCCTCGGCCTTGCGCAGGCCGATGAACTCGGCCGCATCTGGGGTCAGCAGCAGGCCCTGCCCTTTCTTGAACTCGGCGGCCTTGGCCGGAGGAACGGCACCCTCTATTTGACCTGAAGTTGCCTGCTTGCCGCAGCCAGCCAACGCGACGACCAGGAGAATGGAACTGAAGGTCTTCATCGGGACGCGACGGGATTGAAGGGAACGCCGCTGAGTTCGCGCAGGCGGAAGCCGGCCTCGACGGCCTGCTCCTGAATGAGCAACGCGGAGTCGACAGCCTCGAGATAACCAGCCTGGGCATCCATGAAGAGCTGCAGCGACAAGGCGCCGGCACGGAAGTGAGACTCGGCGAGTTTGGCTGCTTCCGAGAAACGTACCGCTGGATCGTCCTTATGCATGCGCAACTGGTCGACCTTCGAGGCGTAGGAAAGCCAAGTCTGGCCGAGGTCCTTCTCGACGTCGCGCCAGGCCGCGGAAATGGCAGCTTTAGACTGCCGCTTACGTTCGTTGGCCGCGCGCTCGGCGGAACCAGCACGGCCGGTAACCGGTAGCGGGATGTCGAAGCGAAGGCCCACGATGGTCTCACGCCCGCCGACGCGGTCCTGCGAGACGTAAGGCCCGGCGGTGAAACCCGGCACGCTATCCGAGCGCGCGAGGTCGGACTGTAGGCTCATCTGCTCGGATTCGAGCACCTGCATGCGGTAGGAGAAGTTGCCCTGCGGAGCGGCGGCCAGGAGCTCCTCGAGTTTCGGGGCATCCTTGAGCGCGAGCACCGGAGCCTTGACGGCAAGCGGAGCGAGCGAAGGAGCGCCGCGCAGTTGGTTCATCTCCAGCAAGGCCTGCTGGAGCGCCAGGCGCGCCTCCTCGGCACGACGGCGTGCGACGACCTCGGCGGCCTCGACCGAACGCAGTTCGATGGTCGGGGCAGGACCGGAAGGATCGCGTCCGACCAAGGCCTTACGCAGGCCGGCGAAACGCTCGGCGACTTCTTCGCAAGCCTGGGCGCGAACCTGGGCGCGGGACAGGCGGTAAGCGAGTACCGTGGCCTTAGCCTCGAGCGCCTGCTCGAATCGGCCCAAGCCGAGCTTAGCGGCCTCGATCTGGCGATCGGCGATGGCCCGGCGGAGGCGCAGCCGCTCCGGCCATTCGAAAGTCTGGCTCAGCGAAGCCGTCCAGACCTGACCTTCATCCAGAAAAGCCCCACCCGCATCACGCAGACGCTTACGGCCGACCTCAAGGGACAGCACCGGATCCCGGTTGGATGAGGCAGCCGAACCAGACTCGCGTTCGGCAGCCAAGGCGGCGACATAGGCCTGGCGCTCCGGGTTGGACTCGACCGCCTGGCGGACCAGTTCGGCGACATCGACCGGAGCGGGCGATGGAGTTTCGGCCGCACAGAGCAGGCCAGGAAGAAGGAGAATCGGAGATAGGAATCGGAAAATGGTCATGGATTTGGATGCATGCGGGCGCGTGCCCAGGGTGCCCCCTTGGACGACGGCATAATGATACGTCACTCCCTACGGCCGTCGCGGTCGTAGGGATGAAGGGCGGACAAGCCGCCGACCTAGGACCGAATCAGACCCGCAGACACATCGTCCCCGCCCTCAAGGCAGGCGGACGAAGAACATCGGAAGCCGATAACCGAAAAGTTTCCGCGGCGCACGAGGAGATGCGGCGGACCGAGTAGACATGGAACTCAGGCTGAAAAGGTTTGCGGGCCGAAACCTTGACCAAATCAGCGAGAGCCAAAGGTTCATCAGCGAGCGCGACAGCGGAAGCCGGCGAGACACAGTCGGAGCAGTCGTCGGGGCGGGTGCAGGCCTTGCCGGCATGCTCGCAGGAGGACTCCTCGGGACAGACGCAAGCATCGGAAGCGAGCAGCCCGGACGACGCCCAGAGAAATAGGGCGAGGCAAGCGAAAAGCCTGGATCGGACTGCGAACACGACCCTTTTAGTAAGAGGGGGCCTAGACGAAGTCAATCGGCATGTCGAAATGCCTGAGAAGGGATGGCGATCGGGTCACCAGACGCGAATGCAACCGTGACAACCAAGCAGGCTGAAACCAGAATCAGTCTAGATGGAACCCCTGACACCACCAAGCAAGAACAGTGTGGACGACGGCGGCTGTAGGAATTCCTCCGCGGGAACAAAGAATACCGGCAGCTGCGGATGCCATGACAATGAACTATTCGAAACGAACTGGCACCAGACGGGGAAAGGCCGGCTTGCCATCTCCATGGCGCTGCTCATCTGCGTCTCATGGGCCGTCGAGCACTTCACCCCGGGCGCAGGCAAATGGCCTTTCGTCGGGGCCAGCCTGATCGGACTGGCGCCGGTGGCGAGGACCGCCTTCGCCGCGCTGCGCGAAGGGCGTCCCTTCACGATTGAAAGCCTGATGACGATAGCGGGGACCGGCGCGCTGTTCATCGGAGCCGCGGAAGAGGCGGCCGTCGTTGTCTTCCTGTTCGCCGTGGGCGAGCTGCTGGAGGGCGTGGCCGCCGGCAAGGCGCGGCAAGGCATTCGCGCGCTCGCCGACCTGGTCCCCAAGACGGCCAGACTACTCGAGGATGGCGTCCCGCGGGAAGTGCCTGCGGCGAACCTGCTCGTGGGCCAGCTGGTCCTGGTGCGTCCGGGCGACCGCATACCCTCGGACGGCGAGATTGTCGAAGGATCTTCAGGCATCGACGAAAGCCCCGTGACAGGGGAAAGCGTGCCCAAGACGAAAGGCCCGGGTGACCCTGTCTTCGCCGGATCGATCAACACCGAGGCTGCCCTCAAGGTCCGGGTCACCAAGGCCCAGGAGGACAACACGATCGCCCGCATCATCCGTCTGGTCGAGGAGGCCGAGGCCACGCGTGCGCCGACCGAACGCTTCATCGCGCGGTTCAGCCGATGGTACATGCCGGCCATCGTGGCGTCAGCGGCCCTGCTGATGGCGGTGCCTGCCCTCATATTTGGACAGCCTTGGGAGACTTGGACCTACCGGGGCCTCTCGCTGCTCCTGATCGGATGCCCCTGCGCCCTGGTCATCTCCGTGCCCGCCGCGATCGCCGCGGCGCTATCCGTCGGTGCCCGCCGCGGGCTCCTCATGAAAGGAGGGGCGGTCATCGAGGCCGCCGCAAAAGTGTCGCATGTGGCCTTCGACAAGACCGGCACGCTGACCTACGGGCGCCCCGTCGTGACCGACGTGGTCACATTCGGCGAGACCAGCGAAGAACAAGTGCTCGCCGTGGCGGCCGCCATAGAGACGAGTTCGAGCCACCCCTTGGCCGTCGCGATCCTGATGCGGGCCAGAGCGGCGAAGGTCTCGCCGGCCCATTCAAGCAACGCCAAGGTGATTGCCGGCATAGGGGCGACGGCCACCGTCACCGGCACCCCCGCCTGGATAACCTCCCCCCGCCATGCGGCGAAGAACGGAGGCCTGAGCGAGGAGGGCCTGCGCAAGGCGGCCAGTCTCGAAGCGGAGGGTAAGACAGCCGTGGCGGTGTTCCGGGACAACGGCCCCTTGGGGCTCATCGCGGTGAGGGACGAGCCCCGTAGGGACGCCCGCGAGGCGGTGCGGCAACTGAAATCAATGGGAGTTTCCTCCGTGGTGCTGACAGGAGACAACCCGCGCACCACGGCCGCCATCGCCAGCGGCTTAGGCCTCGAATTCCGAGCCGACATGATGCCCGCGGACAAGTCTAAGGCCATCCGCGAGATGGCTGAGCAGGGCGGCGTCATGATGGTGGGCGACGGGATCAACGACGCTCCGGCCCTTAAGCAGGCGAACGTCGGCGTGGCGATGGGGTCTGGCACCGACGTCGCGCTCGAGACGGCCGACATCGCGATCCTCCGGGACCGGGTGACGGATGTCGCGACCCTGATTCGACTGTCCCGCGCGACTATGACGAACATCCGCCAGAACATCGCGTTGGCCTTCGGTTTCAAGCTCGTCTTCCTCGCGACCACGGTGTTGGGCCTGACAGGACTCTGGGCCGCCATCCTCGCCGACACTGGTGCGACCATCCTCGTGACACTCAACGCGCTTCGGCTTCTACGGCTCAACCCCGAGGGCGATCAGATTAAAAATTCGAAGCCTGCCATCCCACAATAGTATCAAAGAAAGGATCGAGGATCGCAGGCTGGTCAGGTCACTCTAGATGGGGCTAGTTGAAATATTGCTCGAGGGTGATTTAATCAAAAATATCCCAAAATCCGCGCAAATCAG
>JBKCKE010000065.1:0-4247 GCA_046301395.1 Verrucomicrobiota bacterium
TGGAAGTTCGAGGCGGAGTTCGCCGCCGACTAC
This sequence comes from Verrucomicrobiota bacterium, assembly GCA_046301395.1. GTDB lineage: Bacteria > Verrucomicrobiota > Verrucomicrobiia > Opitutales > UBA953 > UBA953. The sequence goes on from JBKCKE010000065.1 coordinate 34, forward strand.
CGCGAGCTCGTGAAGTCTTTCCAGTCGCTCAAGTCCCAGCCGAAGGTCTTCGTCTGTCGCCCCGTGCCGGTCCCTGGCAAGGGCAACTACGGCATCAACGAAGAGAACATCCAGAAGGAGATCCCGCGCGTCGACGCGCTCGCGAAGGAGCTCGGCTGCGGCGTGATCGACATGCATGCGGCGCTCGTGAAGTTCCCGGAGATGCTGCCGGATCGCGTGCACCCGAACACCGCGGGCGCCGGCGAGATGGCCAAGGCGGCCGCGAAGGCGATCGCTGGCAAGTAAGCCTCAGCGCGCAGATTGCGTCGTACCGACGATCCTTCCGAGGACGTCCTGGGCCGCCGCGCGTAGCTGCTGCCAGCGATGCGAAGGGTGGGCCGGGCCGTGCGCGATCAGCTGCAAGGTGCTCCGCCATTCGAGGACCGCGCGTTCCAGATCGCCTTGGCCGGGACCCTGGCCGTCGGCGTCGACCGGCGGGATCTTGCCATGCAGGGCGAACCCTTTGAGCGCCTCGGCGCAGCCTTCGCCGAAGCCGACCGGCAGGCCTTCGCGCAGGTAGCCTTCGGCGGTAAGAGATTTATAAGTCAGGCGGCAGCAGGCCCCGAGGCGGCTGGAATTACGGCCCGCGGAGGCGACGCGTTCGCCTGCCCGCAGTTCGGCGAGATCCCAGGCGAGCGCATGGGCGTCGTAAGCCTGGTCCTCGAGCGCCGCCGCGACGGCGAGGCCTTCGCCGTGTTGGAAGAGCGAGGCGATGTGACCGCGGTCGGTCGGCCGGCCGGCGGTGTCGATGAGGCCGAGCTTCTTCCAGAGTCGCCCGGCGCGTGCGGTGTGCAGCGTGCCGCCGCCGAGGACTTCGCGCAGGTTGATGTCCTGCTTGGCGACGGACCGGCGCGGCGGATTGATGAGCGGATGGTTGTCGGCGTCGGGCCAGACGCGGACGTCGGCACGCGAGTAGTCCAGTTTGACTTGGACGCTGTCGCGGCCGAGGAAGAGGCCGCCGTGAGCGACGCCCCCTTGGGTGAGCAGCGGGAGCAAGGGTAGGATTTCTTTTTCGAGGAGTTCCAGTTTCCAAGTACGCGGACGGCTGCGGCCGTTCTCCTGTCTGCGCAGCGCCTTGAGCAGCCAGTCCGCCGGCGTCAGCTGCGAAGCGCCGGTCTCCTTGGGGAAGTGCGCCAGCGTGATGGTGCGTCCGTAGCGGATCTCGCCACTCGTCTCGAGTTTGCAGGGCGTCCCGTAGGCGAGGGCGCGCAGCGAGTCGGGCTTGGACAGCGCCGGATACCAGGCCTCCTTCACGTAGATGAGGGCCTGCGATAGCGGGACCAGGTGCGTCGGACGTTCGCGTTGCCAGGTGCCGTTGCGCCCGAGGATCTCGTGGATCTGCCGGGTCGCGCCGGCGACCGGTTCAGGGGCGTCGCTCGGTGCGGCGTCATCGTCCAGGCCTTCCAGCGCGAGGTCAATCGGTTCACGAGTGAAGAGGGCGGCGGCGAGCGACCGGGCGGCGGCCTTGGGGTCATCGGCGCGGCGCATCACCGACAGGAACGCCGGCCAGTCGAGCGCCTCGCTCCGCTGGAGCTGCAGGGGCTTGGCTTCGCCGAGGCGCGGGCTGTCGCCGGTCCAGAGGGCGAAGCCGCGGTCGTCGAGACCTCGGCGACCCGCGCGGCCGAACATCTGCAGCAACTCGTCCGGGCGGATCTCTCGTTCGGCGTGGTCGGCGGCGTAACGTCGGTCGGTGACCAGCACCGAACGAAGCGAGAAGTTGATGCCCGAGGCCAGGCCGGTCGTGGCCACGACCACGCTCAGCTTGCCCGCCTTGGCCCAAGGTTCGATGAGTTCGGTCCGCTGTTCGAAAGTGAGCCCGCTGTGATGGAGCCCGACCCCTTGGCGGAGCAGTCTGTTGAGATCGTCGCCCGCGAGGTTGCGTTGGCTGGGGGAGAGTTGCGGGCCGTTGCCCAAGGGCAGGCCAGCCGCGATGTCCCGGGCGATCTGCTCGGCGGCGCGCCGGCGGGGGGCGAAGACCAGGATCGGACCTAGGTCGGCGAGGACGGCCCGGATGACCGCGCGGGCGATATGGCCTTTGATGCCGGTGGGCTCGCGGGTCTCCAGGGCGTCGAGGGAGATCTCCTCGAGCGGAATCGGCCGGGTGTGCTCCTCGATCAGGGTCACCTTGCGGCCGCGACTGCGGAGCCATTCGGCGACGGCCTTGGGATTGGAGACGCTACCGCTGAGGAGCAGAAGCTGGGTCGAGGGTGGGGCGATGGCCAGAACGGTCTCATAGGCCGCACCCCGACGGGCATCGGCCAGCATCTGGTACTCATCGACCACCAGCAAGTCCGGGTGGCGGCCTTCAAGGAAGCGATGACGCTGGGTCTCCAAGGTCGCCACGATGACCGGGGCACCGAGGTTGGCGCTGACGTCCCCCGTCGCGATGCCCACGTCCCAGCCGAGGGCGAGCCATTCGGCCCGCTTGTCGTTGGCCAAGGCCCTAGTCGGCACCGTGTAGACCGCCTGGCCGCGGTGGCCGCCGCGGATGAGCAGTTCGAAGACGTAGGTCTTGCCGGCGCCCGTCGGGGCTTGGATGACGACGTCCTCGCCTTGCCGCAGGGCGCGGAGGGCGTCCTGCTGCCAGAGGTCGGGGAGGGTGAGCCGAGAGTCCGCCATGGCGAGTTTCCATCAAACGGTGGTCGGGCGGAGAAGCAAGCCGAGGGGGTTTGCGGTTGCGGGTTTTCGGACCCCCGTGCTACGACTCTCGTCGCATGGCCATCAGCAACGACCTCGCCCGCGGGCTTAAGAAAGTCGACAAGGACCTCGACTTCATGATGACGTGTTTCGTCGAGGTGCTCGAGCAGCTCGACCACAAGGATCTCGCCGGAACTTTGCCGTGGATGGGTAAGCGCAAACTGCGCGGCGTGCAGATCTTCTCCTACCGCGGCGTGCAGGCCTATTCGATCGCCTTCCAGCTCCTGAACATGGTCGAGGAGAACGCTTCCGCGCAGTCCAAGCGTCTCCGCGAAGACAAGCATGGTCTCGCCTCCGATCCCGGTTCCTGGGGTCGGGCACTGCGTGCCTTGGTCGACGCCGGTCTGACCGATAAGCAGATCGCCAAGCGCCTCAACCGCATGCGCGTCGAGCCCGTGCTCACCGCGCACCCGACGGAAGCCAAGCGCGCCACCGTCCTCGAGATCCACCGCGAGATCTACAAGCTCCTCGTCCGTCGTGAGAACAACATGTGGACCGCCGCCGAACAGCGCGCGATCCGCGAGGAGATCAAGGTCGCCCTGGAGCGTCTCTGGCGCACCGGCGAGATCTACCATCAGAAGCCCGACGTTCAGTCGGAGCTCCGGAACATCAATTACTTCCTCTCCAAGGTCTTCCCTGACGCCGTGGTCAGCATGGACCTGCGTCTGCGTCAGGCCTGGGAAGAGGCCGGCCTCGACCCGGCCCGCGTGGAGCACCCGGATTCGTTGCCTCAGATCGTCCTCGGCACGTGGGTCGGCGGCGACCGTGACGGTCACCCGCTCGTCACGGCCGAAGTCACCACCCGCGCCCTCAATCTCTTCCGTTCGACCGCCATCGCGATCTGCAACGAGCGCCTCGAGACCCTCGGCCAGCGCCTTTCGCTGGGCGACCATCTGCAGGAGCCTCCGGCGGTCTTCATCCGTCAGGTCGAGAAGCATGCCGCCGCCCACGGCGAAGCCGGCGAGGCCGCCTTGAAGCGCAACATCGGCGAGACCTGGCGCCAGTATATCAATCTTATCCACCTTCGCCTCCCGAATCCGATCGGCACGCTCGGCCAAGGCCAGCATCGCACCCCGGAGGGCGTCATCGCCGATCTGCTCTTCCTGCGCGAGACGCTGATCGAAGTCGGCGCCGGTCGCATCGCGCGGGCCGAGCTCGATCCGCTGCTGCGCTTCCTGCGTACCTTCGGCTTCCATATGGCGGTCCTGGACATCCGCCAGAACAGCGCCTTCCACGACAAAGCCATCGGTCAGCTCCTCGCCGCCACCGGCCAGGATGACGCCAACTTCGCGCAGTGGGACGAATCCCGTCGCCTCGGCTTCCTGGATTCCGAACTGCGCTCCACGCGTCCGTTCCTCCGCGAGCAGGCCAGCATCGGTCCGGAGGCGGACGCCGTGGTCGCCTGCCATCGCGCCCTCGTCACGCACATCGACCAGTACGGCGCCGCGGGCCTCGGCTCGCTGATCGTCAGCATGACG
>JBKCKE010000066.1:0-6500 GCA_046301395.1 Verrucomicrobiota bacterium
TTCCCTCCATGCTCTCCCCCGAAGCACTGGCTTACGGCACCCTGCTGATCACCGGCTTCCTCGCCCTGCGTCGCTCCCGTCGCGCGGGTCTCGCCCTGCGACGCCAATACGGCGTCGTCGAAGGTCGCCCGGTCCAGCTGCACACGCTCACGAACGCCCGCGGCATGGAAGTCTCGGTCTGCGAATTCGGCGCGACGCTGACCTCGATCCGCGTGCCCGATATCCATGGACGCCTCGGCGAAGTGACCCTCGGCCTGCGTTCCCTCGAAGACTACGTCGCCGGTAACCCGTTCCTCGGCAGCACCGTCGGTCGCTACGCCAACCGCCTCGCCGGCGGCCAACTGACCCTCGACGGGCAGACGATCGCGCTCGCCCAGAACAATAACGGCAACCACCTCCACGGCGGCCTGCGCGGCCTCGACAAGCGCCTCTGGCAGTCGGAAGCGATCCGCACGGACTCCGCTTCGTCGGTCTGCTTCACGTACGTCAGCCAGGCCGGCGAAGAAGGCTACCCGGGCACGCTCAGCGTGGCGGTGACCTATACCCTCGCCGACCAGAGCGACGAACTCTCGATCTACTTCGCAGCCACGACCGACGCCCCGACGGCGTGCAACCTGACGAACCACGTCTTCTTCAACCTGGCCGGCCAAGGCAGCATCCTTGACCACCGCGTGACGCTGCGCGCCGACCAGCTTGTGCCCGTAAGCCCGGCGCTGATCCCGACGGGCGAACTCATGGACGTCTCCGGCACGCCGTTCGACTTCCGTCGTCCGCACGCCATCGGTGAGCGTATCGGCTCCCCGCATGACCAGCTGCGCCGTGCCCGCGGTTACGACCACTGCTACGTCCTCGGTCCGGATAAGTCCCTCAAGTCCGCCGCCTTCGTCAGCGAGCCCACGACCGGACGCACGCTCGAAGTCCTCACCGACGCCCCGGGCCTGCAGCTCTACACCGGTAACTTCCTCACCGGCACCGTCCAAGGCCGCTGGGCGAAGCCGTTCGCCTTCCGCCAAGGCTTCTGCCTCGAGCCCGGCCTCTTCCCTGACTCGCCGAACCAGCCCGCCTTCCACCGCCTCGGCTATCCGAGCGGCATCCTGCGCCCGGGCGAACAGTACTCCCAGAAGCTCGTCTTCCGCTTCGGCGTCAGCCGGTAGGGACCGCACCACGTGCTGTCCTCTCAGGCCGCCCACCCGGGCGGCTTTTTATTGGGCCGTCGGCGTGACCCAACGATGCGCAGGTAGGGTTGGCACTGCGTGCCAACCTCGTGAGCAGATGTGGGCTAAGTCAGCACGCGGTGCTGCCCCTACCTCAAGACAGGCGGATGCGATGTCATCGCATCCCTACCCTCTCCCGCCACCTGCCACCCGGAGCTGCCACCCGCCACCTGAAGTTCATCTCTTCCATTCAGCCCTCCACTCAGCCCTCCACTCAGCCCTCAACGCAGTCCTCCATTCAGTCCTCTATTCTGCCCTCTATTTCCCCTTACCCGCTTCCGCCCGGGCCTTGGCGATGACGTCGGCGAGCTTCACCTCGGCGCCGCTCTGGCGCTTGCTCTCATCGGCGGCTTCCATGAACGCATAGAGCTCGAGGGTTTCTTCGGGAGTCACCGGTGACTTACCCGTGCGGAACATCTTCACGATCGCTTCAAGGAGAACTTCGTAGCCGTCGAACTTACCAATCGGGGCTTCGCCCTTCTCGCCGAAGGCCTTGCCGCCGTAAGGCCCGCCCTTGGCCTTGCGGTCGGCTTCCCGGAAGACGCCCACGCGGCCGTCACCCCAGCTGCCCGTGACCTGGATCAGGCCTTCGGGCGATTTCTCGCGCTTCACCGAAACGCAGCCCGTGCCCATGACGGTGAATAGGCTCTCGCAGCCGTGGACGCCATACCAGTACAGGTCGGGGTGATGCGACTCGAGGCTGGCCGGGCTCGTGGTATGGGCCGTCTTGACCTTGCCGATCGAGCCTTGCGCGACGGCCTGCGTGCCGGCGGCGAAGCGAAGCGACGAGGAGCAGAAGTAAAGCGTGCCGGCCTGCTTGGCGGCGTCCTGGATACGGATGACGTCGGCGAGCGAGCCGGCGATGGGCTTGTCGATGAAGACGGGCTTGCCTGACTTCAGCACCGGGAGCAGTTGCTCGAGGTGCACGCGGCCGTCATTCGACTCCAGCAACACGCAGTCGACCTGCGCGCAGAGTTGTTCGATCGAACCGACGATCTCGACGCCCATGCCTTTGAGTTTCTCGGTATATTCCGGGACGCGCGAGGTACTCTCGGGGATATCCTTGCTGCCCTGCGCGTAGGCATGCGTCACGCGGAAGCCGGCGAACTTCGCGGCATCGGCCGGGTTCTTCGGGCCTTTGTTGAGGACGGTCGTGAAGGCCACGACGTGCGAGGTGTCGAGGCCGATGATGCCGACCTTCTTCGGCGTCTCTTCGGCGAAGAGCGAAGCCGCGCAGGCGATCGCGCAGGCCAGCAGGCAGGTGAGACGGGGTAAGCTCATACCGATCAGTAATTCCACGCGGTCGGGCTGACAAGCCCGCGCGCCGATGGTTAATGCGAACCTTCGAGCAATTGCCACACGCGCCAGGCCATCAGCAGGCCGAGGGCCGTCCAGAGCACCCCGAGCGCGCGGTCGACCCAGCGGATCGTGGCGCCGTCCTTGAGGCGCACGCGCAGGCGGTCGCCGAGGAAGGCGTAGAAGCTCATCACGCCGACCTCCGCCCCCAGCGTGCACAATAGGAAGACGCCGGTGGTCGACCACGCGAACCCGTCGGTCGGCACGCTTGCGGCCTGGATGATGACGAGGAAGAACGGGATCGTCTTCGGATTCGAGAAGTTCACCCACGCGCCCCGCAGGAAGAGGCGCCAGGCACCGCCCTCGAGGCCGGCGGATTCCGGCAGGCTCGAACGCGGCCGCACGAGGTGCTGCCAGCCGAGATAAAGGAAGTAAGCCATCCCGGCCGCCGCGACGGCGGTGAGCGCGTGCGGAGCCTGCTGCGCCAGCCACTGCGTGCCGAACAGCGCCAGGAAAAGATGCGGGGTCTCGCCGACCGCGAGTCCCAGCGTATGCCAGGCGGCGAGGCGCTTACCGTAGCGGAGCGAGGTCTCGATGGTCGACAACGCCGCCGGCCCGGGCGAGAGGCTCGCGGTCAGGCAGGAGGCGATGAGCAGCCCGACGTGCATCCTTGCTCAGCGCAGGGACTGCTTCCAGCGCGCGATCTCGCGGGCGACGGCCTTGGGGCCGGGCATGCCCGTGTTCTCACGCGCGGCGAAACCACGCTGGAGGCTGAAGACTTCGCGCCAGCCCTTCGTGAAGGCCTTGTCGGCGGTCAGCGCGGCTTCGTCGGAGACCTTGTCGAGCGGCACGCCGGACTTCTCGGCGAGCGCGACGAGGCGGCCGACCGCGTGGTGGGCGTGACGGAACGGCATGCCCTTGCGGACGAGCCAGTCGGCGAGGTCGGTGGCGAGGAGCGCGGGATCGGACGCGGCAGCGAGGCAGCGCGCCTTGTGGAACTTCGTGCCCGCGAGCGTGGCGTCGGCGACGGCCACGGACAGGATGAGCTGGTCGGCGGCGTCGAAGAGCGGCGGCTTGTCGTCCTGCAGGTCGCGGTTGTACGTGAGCGGCAGGCCCTTGGTGAGCGCGAGCAGGTGCGTGAGCGAAGCCTGGAAGCGCGCGGCCTTACCGCGGAGCAGTTCCATCGAATCAGGATTGCGCTTCTGCGGCATCAGCGACGAACCCGTCGAGAACTCGTCCGGCATGCGCGCGAAGCCGAACTCGGCGGAAGACCAGAGGACCATGTCCTCGGCCAGACGGGAGAGGTGCACGCCGCAGAGGGCGGCGGCGAAGCAGAACTCCGTGGCCGGATCGCGGTCGGCGACGGCGTCCATGGAATTACGGGTGACCTGCGGGCGGCCCTTGGCGTCGACGAAGCCGAGCAGCTTCGCGGTGACTTCGCGGCGGATCGGCAGCGTCGTGCCGGCGATGGCGCCGGAACCGAGCGGGCACCAGTTGGCGGAAGCCTTGGCGGCGGCGAGACGCGTGCGGTCGCGGCCGAACATCTCGGCGTAGGCGAGCAGGTGATGGGCGGCGGAGACCGGCTGGGCGCGCTGCAGGTGCGTGTAGCCCGGCAGGATCACGTCGGCGTTGGCCTCGGCGAGCTTCACCAAAGTCTTGAGCAGCGAGACGAGCGCCGCGTCGGCGGCGTCGCACTGGTCCTTGATCCAGAGGCGGACGTCGGTGGCGACCTGGTCGTTACGCGAGCGGGCGGTGTGCAGCTTGGCGGCGGCCGGGACGCGCTTCGTGAGCGCGCTCTCGATGTTCATGTGCACGTCCTCGAGGTCGCGGCTCCAGACGAACTTGCCGGCGGCGATCTCCCGGGCGATGGCGTCGAGTCCCCGCAGGATGGCGTCCCGCTCCTGCTTGGTCAGGATGCCGGCCTGGGCCAGCATGGTGGCGTGGGCCTTCGAGCCGCGGATATCCTGAGCCCAGAGACGATGGTCGAACGAGACGGACTCGCCGAAACGCAGCATCAGTTCGGCAGGACCGGCGCTAAACCGGCCGCCCCAGGTGGCCTGGGCTTTCTTCCGTGCGGACATGACGAACCAATGCCCTCGGGAGGGCGGACAGGCAAGCAAGGACGCACAGCGGCCGGCCGGAGCGGGCGCAGGCTGGGCCGCCGGCTTGGCGGGCGTGGCCATGCCACGGGCGCCGTCGACGCGGATCACGATCTCGCCGGGCTCGGCGACGCCCATGCGTTCGCGGGCCTGGTCACGGACGAACTCCGGGTCGCGCCCGAAACGGTCGATGTAGCGGTCGGTCTGCGCGCGCGCGCGTTCGAGCGCCGCGTAAGCCTGCTCTTTCTGATGTTCGCTGGCGCGCAGGCCTTCGAGACGCGCGACTTCGTCGCCGTAGGTCGACCAAGTGAAGGCGAGCACGGTGCAGAAGAGGATGAACGAGGCCCAGAGAAACAGCTTCTCAGTCTGCGGGTTGCGGGAAGAAGGCTCGCTATCCATGACGACCGCGGAAGTGAAAGCGGAAATTCACTACGGGGCGAGGGGAAAATGACCCGCTTACTTCGCCGTCGCCGCGACCGCCGCCAGGGAACCGCTGAACTCCATGAAGGCCCAGACGATGACGCCGGTGACGGAGACGTAGAGCCAGACCGGGAAGACCCAGCGCGTGAGACGCTTGTGCTCCTCGAGGCGGCCGACCTTGGCCAGCCAGACGGCGCGCAAGACGAAGGGCGTGACGAAGATGGCGAGGATGACGTGCGGGATCAGGATGAAGAGGTAGAGTCCTTTGAGTCCGGCCCAGACCGAAGCGGGGTCGGCCGGAGCGTAGGTGACGTTGGTCCGGCCGAGGGCGACCCAGAGGTGGACCTTGGAGGCGAGGTAGACCGCGAGGAAGAGGGCCGAGGTCATGACCGCCCATTTCATGGCCTTGCCGTGGCCTTCGCGGTCTCCGGCCTTGATCCGGAAGATGCCGACCAGGAGGAAGACGGTGGCCAGGCCGTTGAGGCCGGCGACGGCGCGGGAAAGGAGCTCGGTGGTGGAGGCCATACCCCAGCAGAAGGGGTTTTACGGGAAAAGCCAACCCTTCCCCGCCCCAGAGCCTGCGCCCACCCGCAACTAATCCCTGCCCCCGTGGTTGCATAATATAACCGATGAACGCCCCCCTCCTCACCCTGCTGGCGGCGACCCTCCTGGCCGCCGGCCCTGCCCTGAAGCTGGCCGACAGCGCGCCCCCCGCCCAGAACAAGGTCACGATCACCGTCAAAGGCGACAAGCGGATCATCGAGTCCAACGGCATCCCGGACCACCAGGTGGCCGCCTTCCCCAACCGGGGTAACCCCAACGCGATCTCCGAGCAGAAATACCGCCTCGAGGTACCCGCCCACCCGCAACCGGCGACCGCGCAGCCCGGCCGCTTCCCTTACGCCTGGGGCGTCGCCCTCAACGGAGTGGTCTTCGACCCGGGTACCGCCGAAGTCTATAACGACGGCGACCGGAGCAACCCCTGGCACTACGAGGCGCTCAAGAGCAACACCGAGATGGGCACGACCCCCCGGATCCCGACCGGCCTCGGCCTCGACCAGAACCACGGCCACGTCCAACCCAACGGCGCCTACCACTACCACGGCCTCCCCACCCTGCTCATCGCCCGGCTCTCCGGCGGTGAACCGAAGATGACCCATGTCGGCTGGGCGGCCGACGGCTACCCGGTCTACGCGATCCACGCCTACGCCCAGGCCGACAATGCGAAGAGCGCGCTCAAGCCGATGAAGAGCAGCTACCGGCTCAAGACCGCCGACCGCGGTGGCGACGGCAAGGAGACCCCCACCGGCAAGCCCGACGGCTCGTTCGCCCTAGATTTCGAATACGTCCCGGGCCACGGCGACCTCGACGAGTTCGGCGGCCGGACGGGCGTGACCCCGGAGTTCCCGCAGGGGACTTATTATTACGTGCTGACCGAAGAGTTCCCCTTCATCCCGCGTAAGCTCAAGGG
>JBKCKE010000067.1:0-2225 GCA_046301395.1 Verrucomicrobiota bacterium
CCAGTCGACGGCTGATCAGTCCGCGGCCTTGCGGACGAGCACGGACGCGGCGGGCTGGCCTTTGCCTTTGCCGATCACCTTGCGCAGCTTCCATCCCTCGGGCACCGGGACTTCGTAGCCGCCGGGCGCTTCGAGGATCACGCGCACGTGCGCGCCGTCTTCCGCGTAGCTCACCGCGGTCGCGGCAATCTCCGCGCCCTTGGTCTGCCAGAGCTCCCAGGGTGGATCGGCGAACACGAGGTCGAATCGCCCTGCGGCCACGCCGGGCTTGGTCGCATCGCCGGTGATCTTCGTGAAAGGCAGCTCGGCGACGCCCATCGACTTCGCGACCGCGGCCGCGTTGGCGGTGAGCTCCGCGCCGATGCGCTGATCAACGCACGTCGCGCGCAGGGCGCCGCGGCTGAGCGACTCGAGTCCGTAGGCGCCGGTGCCGGCGAAGAGGTCGAGCACCGCCGTGCCCGGGACGAACGCCGCGAGCGAGTTAAAGACCGCTTCACGGATATAATCCGTGGCCGGACGCACGCCGCCCTGCGTAGGAACGCGGAGCGGGATGCCTCGTGCGATGCCGCCGGTGACGCGCATGCGTCCAAGTTCGCGCGACGGCTCGGAAGGTCAACGGCGTTCGGCGCCGAGGACCTGTCGTTCGGGCGACCAGCAGGTGGTGCGTCCGCCGACGTCCTCACGGACCAGCGGCTTCTTGGAGCGCGGACAACGACCGCCGTCTTTCCAGCGATGGTTGAAGAGCCAGGTGTCAGGCGGGTCGGACCAATCCTTGCCGATGACGTCCATCGCCTCGGCGCAGACCTCGCGCAAGGTCGCGTGGAGCTTACGGACGGATTTCGGTCCGAACGTTCCGGCCTTGGCCTGGGGATGGAAGCCCGCGCGCCAGAGCACCTCGTCGGCCATCCAGTTGCCGATGCCGGGGAAACGTTCCTGCATGAGGAGCACCGGCTTGATCGCCGTGCGCGCGCGGCGACGCAGGAATACCTCGACGACGCCGACGGTGAACTCCGGTGAAAGGATCGCGGGCGGAATCTTCTCCCACCACGGCGGCGCGCCGTCTCCTTGCCAGAACAGGACGCGCCCGAACTGCCGCGGATCGACGAAGACCAATTCCTTGCCGCCGGTCATCAGCAGCTTGAAATGGTCGTAGGGCGTCGGCTCGCGGTCCGCATCGCCGGCTTCGAGCCGGCCAGTCATCCCAAGATGTACGCCGAGCCAGGCACCCCCCGAGAAGCGAAAGGCCATCTGCTTCGCCGCTGCGAAGGACTCGACGAGTTTCGCTCCCGCCAAGGCCTTGGTCAGCGCCGCCGGGGCGACCCCTCGGCCGATGCGTGCCTTCGTATTGAGGTGAACCGCCGAAACCTTGCGGCCTAGGCCGACGTCCCAGCGGCGGCGGAAATATTCGACTTCGGCGAGCTCGGGCATCGACAGACACCGTGCGGAAGACCCCTCGCCGCGCAAGCCGTGCGTGGTTTTCCGCTGGTCTCGGCAGTCAGCCGCGATTGAGTGTTCCGCATGCATCCGGCCGACCCCGCCCGCTACGACCAGAAATCTTTCCAAGTCCGCTGCGGGAAGTCCGGGTTGCACCTGCCCAAGGTCTCGCTCGGCCTCTGGCATAACTTCGGGAGCGTCGACGACTACGCCAACGCGCGCGCGATCGCCCTGCGCGCCTTCGATCTCGGCGTCACGCACTTCGACCTCGCGAACAACTACGGCCCCGTGCCCGGCAGCGCCGAGGAGACCTTCGGTCGCATCCTCCGCGAAGACCTCGGCGCCTACCGCGACGAGCTCATCATCTCGACCAAGGCCGGCTACACCATGTGGCCCGGACCGCACGGCGACTTCGGCTCCCGTAAATACCTCCTCGCATCGCTCGACCAGTCGCTAAAGCGGATGGGCCTGCCTTACGTGGACGTCTTCTATAGCCATCGGCGCGATCCGCACACGCCGCTCGAGGAGACCATGGGCGCGCTCGCCCAGGCGGTCCGCTCGGGCAAGGCGTTGTACGCCGCGATCTCCAACTATAATCCCGCCGACACCGCGCGCGCGTGCGCCCTCCTGCGCGAGCTCGGCACGCCGTGCGTCATGCATCAGCCCAAGTACAGCCTCTTCGAGCGCGCCCCCGAGGCGGGCTTGCTCGACGTCGTAGAGAAGGAAGGCCTCGGCTGCGCGGTCTTCTCGCCGCTCGCGCAAGGCATGCTCACCGACCGCTATCTGCAGGG
>JBKCKE010000068.1:0-9626 GCA_046301395.1 Verrucomicrobiota bacterium
CGCGCTCGCCAGCGCGGGCGCCGACTTCGGCTACGTGCTCGGCGGCCTCTTCCGCGACCCGACGTTCCCGCCCGCGCGCGCCTCGGCGACTTCGCCCTGGGTCGTCGCGGAGGTCGATGAGAGCGACGGCACGATCGGCGCGTTCTCGCCCGACGTCACCGTGGCGGTGAACCTCGACTGGGATCATCCCGATTATTACCGCGACGAAGCCGCGCTCGAGGCCGTCTTCCGGGCGCTCTTCGAACGCACCCGTTCCGCCGTCGTGATCCCCGTCGGCAACGCGCGGCTCGAACGCCTCGTCGCCGGCCTCAAGGTGCCGGTCATCCGCGTCGGCGACGAAGGCGACTACTCCTGCCGCCTCGTGCAGGGCGGGCATGCCTCGTCGGTCGTGGCGCTCGGCGGACGTTTCCCCGCCGGCCAGTTCAACCTGCCGGTCGCGGGTACCTTCAACCGTTCCAACGCTTCGCTCGCGCTCGCGGTCACGCACTTCATCACGGGCGGGCTCGTCGCCGAACCGCTCGCCCGCTGGCGCGGCATCCGTCGTCGGCAGGACGTCCTCTTCGAACGCACCGGCCTGCGCGTGCTCGCCGACTACGCCCATCATCCGACGGAGATCGCGGCGCTCCTCCAGTGGGTGCGCGAGACGCACGCCGGCCGCTTGCTCGTCGTCTTCCAGCCGCATCGCCACACCCGCACGCGCCAGTATGCCCGCGAGTTCCGCGACGCGCTCGCCGTGGCCGACCAGGCGCTCGTGCTGCCGGTCTATTCCGCGGGCGAAGCCGCCGTCGAAGGCGGCGGGTCGGACGCGATCGTCGCGGGTTCCGCGCACCGTCTCGTCGAGGACCGTCGCGCGCTGCCGGCCTTGCTCGACGCGCTCGCCGAGGGCGCCGACACCGTGGTGGCCTTCGTGGGCGCGGGTGACATCGAGCGTGACGCCGAGGCGTACGCCAAAGTGCTGCGCCGTCGCGGCGAAGGCGTCCTTTCGGCGGATCTTCCGGACCTCGTCGCCGGCCGTCTTTCCCCGGACTGCGTCCTCCGCGCCAACGAACCGCTCGCCCGCCGCACCACGCTGGGCCTCGGCGGCGCGGCCCGCTGGTACGCCGAACCCGCTTCCGTCGACGACCTCGTCACCCTCCTGCGCGCGGCGGCCGAACTCGACCTCCGGTGGTTCGTGCTCGGCCGTGGTTCCAATCTCCTCGTACCCGACGAAGGTTATGACGGCCTCATCCTGCATCTCGACGCCGCCCGCTGGGGCGCCGTGACCGATCTCGGCGAAGGCCGTTTCCGCGTCGGCGGCGGCACCCGCCTCAAGGAGCTGTGCGGCGTGGCCGCGCGCGAAGGCCGTACCGGCTTCGAATTCCTCGAAGGCATCCCCGGCACCGTCGGGGGCTCCTTGCGCATGAACGCCGGCGCGATGGGCGGCTGGATCTTCGACGTCGTCGAATCCATCGAATGGCTGACGCCGCAGGGCCGCGTGCGCGCCGCGCGTCGCGACTGTTTCGACGCCCTCTACCGCGATTGCCCGCAGCTACACGGAGCCGTCGTCCTCTCCGCCGTCCTGCGTTCCCCTGCGGCTGAGGATCCGGCCGCCATCCGCGGCCGCATGGACGAACTGGCCGCGCGTCGTCGTGCCTCGCAGCCGCGCGAGGCGAGCGCGGGTTGCGTCTTCCGCAATCCCGAAGGCGACAAGGCCGGCCGGCTCATCGACCTCAGCGGACTCAAGGGCCGCGCCGTCGGCCCCGTCTCGGTCTCGCCGACCCACGCCAACTTCCTCGTCAATGCCGGCGACGCCAAGGCCGCGGACTTCCTCGCGCTGAGGCGGACGGTCCGTGCCGAGGTGAAGGCCCGTCAGGGCGTCGAGCTCCAGCCGGAAATCGTCGCGCTCGGCCGCGAATGGAAGGAACTCCTATGAGCGACGCCCAGCAGATCGTCATCCTCTGCGGAGGTCTTTCCTCCGAACGCGAGGTCTCGCTCCGTTCCGGCCAGGCCGTGGCCGAAGTCCTGCCCGGAGCCCGGCTCGTCGAACTGACGACCGATGCCTTGCCCGATTGGCTCGATGCCGCCCAGCACGTCGTCTTCCCCGTCCTGCACGGCGGCTGGGGCGAGGACGGCCGCGCGCAGGCCGAACTCGAAGCCCGCGGAATCGCCTTCGCCGGTTGCGCTGCGGCCGCCAACCGGCTCTGCATGGACAAAGTCGCGACCAAGCAGGCCATGCGCGCCGCCGGCGTCCCGGCCATCCCCGAGGTCGCCTTCGCGGGCGCCGCCAAGCCGACGGCCGCCGCGCTCGTGGCCGCCTTGGGCGAACATCTCGTCATCAAGCCCTCCGACCAGGGCAGCAGCGTCGGGCTCTACATGCTGGAAGGGGAGGCCGCCGTGGCCAAGGCCCTGGCCGAGATCCCCGCCTCCGGGCAGTGGATGGCCGAACGCCGCCTCCGCGGTCGCGAGATGTCGATCGGCCTGCTGGACGGCCGCCCCATGGGCCTCGTCGAGATCGTCCCGCTCACCGGGGTCTACGATTTCCAGACCAAGTACACCAAGGGCGCCTCAGAGTACCTCTTTCCCGCGCCGATCCCCGCCGAGCTCACCGTCGCCATCGGTGAGGCCGCCGCGCGCCTCTTCGCCGCCTGCGGCGGCCGGGACTTCGCCCGCGCGGATGTCTTCCTTGAGCCGGACGGCCGCTTCTATTTCCTCGAGATCAACACGATGCCCGGCATGACCGCCACCAGCCTGATGCCCAAGAGCGCTTCCTGCGTCGGGCTCGATTTCCCCGCGCTCGTGCGCCGCATGGCCGCCCCGGCCCTCGCGCGCGCCTCCCAACCTGACCGCCGCTGACCATGGGCCTCTTCGATTCTTTGTTCGGCCGCCGTCGCGACGCCTTCCGCGGGCAGGCCGACCGTGACTGGCGCGCCCTCGTGCCGCAAGACGTCCAGCGCGTGCCGGCCGGCGAACTCGGCCGTAAGCGCGTCGTGCGCTCCAAGCTCCCGACCGTCGTCGCCGCGCTTTTCCTCGGCGTGCTCCTTGCGCTGCTCTGGTGGGCCGTCGACGAGTCCACGGCCGGCGCTCCTGCCGCCAAGCTGCGTTTCCAGACGGACGGCTTCCTTTCCGAAGCCTTCGTGAAGAAGGTCGTCGCCGCGGGCCCCGAAGGCTTCGCGCGTGACGTCCGTTCCATCAAGGCCGAGCTCGAGGCCGACAACCAGGTCGTCGCGGCCGACGTGCGCCGGCGCGGCGACGGCACGCTCGAGATCACCCTGCGCGAGCGGCTCGCCGTCGCCAAGATCGTGAGCCTCGCCGAGAAGAACGCCGCGATGCAGGTGCGTCTCGTGGCCGCCGACGGAAAGACCTTCGCCGGCGTCGGTTACCCCGAACAGGCGGTCCGCAACCTGCCGGAGATCCAGCATTTCCGTTCGACCGGGACGGATGACGACCTGCTCATCGACGGCATCGAGATCGCCGCACCTTTCCTGCTGACCGTACGCACGAGCTATCCGCAGCTCTACAAGCAGTGGTCGGCCGTCTCCCTGCGCGACTGCTTCGGCGCCCAGGAGGATTCGCCCGGCTCGAACCTCCGCATCACCGTCCGCCCTGGCACCCAGCCGATGGACCGGCCTGCCTTGGCCGAAATCGTCTTCTCCACCGCCAACTGGCGCAACGAGCTCGTGCTGCTCGGCCGCATCAACGTCGACGAACTCCTGCGCCGGCCCGGCACGACCGCGTCGGCCTACGTGCTCAAGATGTCCATCCAGAACCGCACCAACGCCGCTTCGCCCGTCCCTGAACCTCGCCTCGTCCCCGTCACCGCCCCCGCCGCCCTCCCTCTCCGATGACCCCCCAGCCCCTTCCTTCCCTCATCGCCGTCATCGACATCGGCACGCACAAGACCGCCAGCCTCCTCGGACAGGTCATCGACGGCAAGGCCCGCATGCTCAGCTTCAGCGAGCGCCGCACCGAAGGCGTCGTCAAAGGCACCGTCACCGATCTCGAGAAGCTCACCCACTGCGTGCATGAGGTCGTGAACGACATCGAACGCGGCTCCGGGCGCGCGGTCGAACAGGTCTATCTCTCGTTGTCCGGACCGGCCGCCGAAGGCGAGCGCGTGAAGGGCTTCATCGCCGTGCCCGCGCACGACGGCAAGGTCACCGCCAAGGACGTCGCGGACGCCGTCACCTCGGCCAAGCGCCTCGAGCCGCCGGCGGGACGCAGCACGCTGCTCTACATGCGCCAGCCGACGATGCTGGACAACCGCGCGGTCGGCAACGCCGTCGGCATGACGGGCAAGCGCCTCGAGGTGAACTTCTGGCGCGTGACGATGGAAGAAGGCAACATGCGCATGCGCGTGGGCATGGTCAACGGCCTCAGCATCCGCGTGCGCGACTTCATCCTCGCCTCCCACGCCGCCGCCTGCGCGACGGCGAGCGACGCGGACAAGCAGGGCGGGGTGCTCGTGGTCGACATGGGCGCCGGCACGACCGACTGGATCCTCTACTACAAGGAGCACATCCTCTGCGCGGGCTCGATCCCCGTGGGCGGCGAGCACCTCACCAATGACCTCAGCGTCGCGCTGCGCATCAGCCGCGAGACGGCCGAGGACCTTAAGCAGCGCTTCGGCTCGGCGCTCCATCGCGAGACCGACGTGAACCAGACCATCTGGAAGGACGGCGACAAAGGCGTGGGCGACCAGCAGTTCAACCGCGGCACGATCACCCAGGTGCTTTCGCTCCGTTACCAGGAGACGATCGAGTTCGTCCGCAAGGACGTGCTTCGTCGCCTCGAGCAGATCTTCCCCGGCCACGCCGTGCGCCTCGACCAGAACATGATCCCGTCGGGCGTGATCCTCACCGGCGGTTCGGCCAACCTCGCCGATGCGGCGGAAGCGGTGCAGCTCGTCACGGGCGTCTCCGCCCGCGTCGGCGTGCCGGACTTCGAGAACGAATCGCTGCGCAAGCCCGAGTACGCGGGCGTCGTCGGCCTCATGACCGCGGCCTTGGCCGACGCTCCGCCGACCGTCGTCCGTCCCCGTGGGTTCCTCGCCCAGGTCAAGGCGCTCTTCCGCTTCTAAGATGGCCACGCCCGCTTCCATCCTGCTGGTCGGCCTCGGCGGCGCGGGCTGCGCCATGGTCACCCGGCTTTCGGCCCAGCTTCCCGCCGAGGTCTCCGTGGCCCTGTTCGACACCGACGCGCGCGCCTTGGCCGCCGGCGGGCCCGGCACGAGCCTGCAGCTGGGCCGTGCGCAGACGCGCGGGATGGGTACCGGCGGCGAGGCCGCCCTCGGTCTGGCTTCCGCCGCAGCGGAGGAGCCGGCCCTGCGTCGTCTCTTTACCGGCGTGCCGGTCGTCGTGCTCGTGACCGGTCTCGGCGGCGGTACGGGCAGCGGCGCCGCCGCGACGGTCGCCGGCTTCGCGGCCGAGACGGGCGCCACCGTGCTCGCCTTCGCGACGATGCCTTTCTCGCACGAAGGCGAACGCCGGATGCGTCAGGCCAACGAGGCCGCCGTCAAGATCGGCCAGAAGTGCCACGGCCTCGTCGTGGTCCATAACGACCTGCTTCTCCAGCAGGTGGCGCCCGACGCCCCGTTGTCGGAATCTTTCGCCGCCGCCGACGCCTGGGTGGGTGGCGCCCTGCGCGGTCTCGCCAGCGCGTTCGCGCCCGGCGCGCTCATCGCCGTCGATCCTTCCGCATTGCGCTCGCTGCTCTCGACGCCCGGTTCGCCGACGCTCTTCGCCTTCGGCGTGGGCGAAGGTGAAGGCGCCGCGATGAAGGCCGCGCGCGCCGCCATCGAGTGCCCGCTGGCCCACGCGCCCGGCGCCGTCGCCAAGGTGGCCTCGCTTTTCGTCCACGTCGCCGGCGGTAACGCGATGACCTCGACCGAGGCCTTCGAAGCCGTCGCCGCGGTCCGCACGCGATTCGGCGGCGAGACCTCCACGATCCTCTGCGCGCGCGTCGATCCCGCGCTCGGCGACCGCATCGAAGTCTCGGTGCTCGGCGCTTCGCTGCCCGCGCCCAAGCCCCCCGCCAAGACGAAGAAGGGCGGCAAAGGCGAGGACCCCGCGCAGCCGATCTTCGAGTTCGCGACGGAGGAATCGATGCGCCGCGGCCTGTTCGGCGGCACGCCGATGACGTTCATCGACGGCCAGGACGTCGACGTGCCCGCGTACATACGCAAGGCCGTGCGCCTGCCGCCGGCGCCCTGAAGTTCGCTTCCCGGTTGCGCCCCGCCCGGGTCCTCCTACGTTCGGCCCTATGCCCGCGTTCGACGTCGCTACCTGCCGCAAGGACTTCCCGATCCTGGGGCGTTCCGTGCGCGGCCGTCCGCTGACCTACCTCGATAACGCCGCGACCTCCCAGAAGCCCTCGGTCGTCATCCGGGCTCTCGAGCGCTATTACTCCGAGCAGAATGCCAACGTCCACCGCGGCGTCCATCTCCTGAGCGAAGAGGCCACCACCGCCTACGAGGCCGCCCGCGGTTCCGTCGCGAAGTTCCTCGGCCTCAAGGACACCCGCGGCTGCGTCTTCGTGCGCGGCGCCACCGAAGGCATCAACCTCGTCGCCGAGTGCTGGGGCCGGGCCAACCTCAAGGCCGGCGACGAGATCCTGCTCACCCATCTCGAACACCACGCCAACATCGTCCCTTGGCAGGTCATCGCCGAGCGCACCGGCGCCAAGGTCGTCGTCACGCCCGTCACGCCGCGCGGCGAGGTCGACCTCGTGGCCTTCAAGGGACTGCTTTCCGCCCGCACCAAACTCGTCGCCTTCGCACACGTCTCCAACGCGCTCGGCACCGTCAATCCCGCCGTCGAGATGACCCGACTCGCCAAGGCCGCGGGCGCGGCGGTGCTCATCGACGGCTGCCAGGCCGCCGCCCACTTCAAGGTCGACGTCCCGGCCCTCGGTTGCGACTTCTACGCCTTCTCCGGCCACAAGACCTTCGGCCCGACCGGTATCGGCGTGCTGTGGGGTCGTCCGGAGCTCCTCGACGCCATGCCGCCTTACCAGTTCGGCGGCGACATGATCCGCAAGGTCGACTTCGCCGGGACCACCTTCCGCGAGGCCCCTGAACGTTTCGAAGCCGGCACGCCGGATATCTCCGGCGCCATCGCGCTCGGCGTCGCCTTGGAGTACGTGATGCCCATCCAGGAGGCCGCGCATGCGCATGAGCAGGTCCTGCTCGCCGCGGCGACCGAGCGTCTCAAGGCCATCAAAGGACTGACCATCGTGGGCGAAGCTCCCGAGAAGGTCGCCGTCATCTCTTTCAATCTCGAGGGCGGCCACCCGCACGACGTCGGCACGCTGCTCGACGCGGACGGCATCGCCATCCGCACCGGCCACCATTGCTGCATGCCGCTCATGAAGCATTACGGACTCAGCGGCACCGCCCGCGCTTCGTTCGCGTTCTACAACCCCCTCGAGGAAGTCGACCGCCTGGCCGTCGCGCTCGAGAAGGCGCGGAAGATGATGGCCTGAGTCCTGAATCTCTCGCGTCAAAGAAAAAGGCCCCGTCACCGGGGCCATTTTCGTGTCATGAAGGAAGGGGCTCAGTCGAGCTTCTGGCCTTCCTTCAGCAGGACGGCTCGGAGCTTCGCGTAGTCGACGTCTTGGACAGCGAGCGAACCGTCGATCGCGAGGGCGGCGGCGGCGCCGGCGCTCTGGCCGAGGATCATGAAGACCGGCTCCATGCGCGAGGAACCGAAAGCCGGGTGGGTGGAGGAGATGACGGTGGGCACGAGCAGGTTGACGCATTCGCTCTTGTTGGGCCGGATCGCGCGGTAGCTGATGCGATAAGGCTTCGGTACCGCGTAGTCGAACTGGCCTTCGACGCCGACCATGTCGCCGGTCCAGTTACGCTGGGCCTCGGTGATCTCCTCGGGCCTGGAAGTGCGGAGGTGGGTGATGTGCGCGTCCTTGGCCGTCTTATAGATGATCCGGCGTACCACGTGCGAATCCATGATGAAGCTGCCGAGGCCGACGGAGTCTTCGACGCTGACCTTGCCGAGACAGTCATGCTCGGTGAGCACGTAGTCGCCGCGGAGCCGGCGGCCTTCGCGGACATAGAGTTCATGCGGCCAGCCGGCCGTCTCGGGGAACTCGTTCTTCGGCAGGCCGAACTGGGCGACGCGGGCGCGGAGTTCCGCCGGGATGGAAGGATCGTTGGCGAGGAAGTAGAGGTAGCCTTGCTGGTAACTCACGTGGGCCTGGAAGATGCGTTCTCGTTCCTCGTAACTGCCTTCGGTCCAGCCGGTGCTGCCGCCGACGAAGTCGAGAGAGACCGGGCCGGCGCTGTTGCAGTCGCCTTCGTTCAGCTTCAGGGGGCCGCGCGAGTAGACGAGGTTCCACCAGGTCGAATCCGGGGCCGCGTTCACGTAACGCCTGAGCAGTTCGTAGCGCTCGGTGCGGTAGTCCGTCGGCTTGGGCCAGGGCGTGGGGTTCTTTTTCGTCGCGAAGACGCGGAAGCAGAATGGCTGGTAGAGCTTGTCGGCCTTGCCGTGGTCGTTCTCGGCGTAAGGCGTGCCGTCGATGCCTTCGATGACGCCGCTGGCGGGGTTGCCGGGGACGACGTAGGGATCGACGCGCCATTGGAAGTTATGCGGTGCGGCGCGGGCGCCGATCTGGATGCCGTTGAGCTTCTCGCCGAACTCGGCATTGGCTTCGCGGCCGGCGACCTGCGAGACGCCCGAGCGAGCCATGAGGTCGCCTTCGTAGGTGGTGTCCAGGAAGACCTTGCCGCGGACGCTGTTGCCGTTCTCGAACATCAGCTTCGTCAGTCGATCGCCCTGTTTCTCGACCTGCGTGAGGCGGTGTTCGAAGAAGACAGGGACATCAAGGTCTGTCAGCATCGTCAGGAACAGCGTCTCGACCTCGGCCGGGCTTTGGACCTGCTTTTTGAAGAAATCGAGGAAGACCGTCTTCGCCATGCCGCCGATGGAGTCCTTCTTGCCGTAGTCGACGTCGCTGAGGCCGGACGAAGACATCCCGCCCACGTGGCGGCGGAAGACGAAGACGCCGACGCTCTTGCCCATCTTCTTCGCTTGGCAGGCCGCCGAAACCGCCGCCGGGCTGGAGCCGTAGATCACCACGTCGAACTCATAGGCCTTCGGCTCGGCGAGTTTAGGCAGCGGATAATAGTAGCGCAGTCCGGGGTTGGGGGTCGTCGGCTTAGGGAGTTCCTTGGCGACGAGGCCGGCCGCGAAGGCGAGCAGAAGGAAGGTGGCGGATTTGATCATGGAAAGAGTCTGAAGCCTTCCGACCCCGTCGGGCGAACAAGGTTTCTGTCTAAATCATCTTCTTCGAGGGTTAGCTAAGCGGCCTTGATCGGATCATCGGTGTTCATCGAGCGCCGCAGGACGTCGAGTATCCCTTGGACTTCCCAGTTACGGGCGGCGCCCGTCAGGCCGACCAGTCCGCGGGCTTCCTGGATATCATCGGGGTGATGTCCCGGCGGCCAATCGAGCCAGCTTCGGTCCATGGAGTGACGGGCATCTTGCAGCAAGGGGAGCAGGGCGTTGATGCAGAGGGTGTCCGCGCGGCCGTCAGAAAGCAGGCACGCGAAGACCTCGTCGATCAGCCGTCGGCGGGCGGACTTGAGGGGTGAGGCGGACAGGGTGAGGGCCCAGTCGCGCAGGCGGGTACGCCAG
>JBKCKE010000069.1:0-6458 GCA_046301395.1 Verrucomicrobiota bacterium
CTCCGTCCAGGCCTGCGCGGACTGTCACGCCAAGATCGACCCGCTGGGGTATGCCCTCGAAGGCTATGATCCGATCGGCCGTCTCCGGCGCGCCTACCCGAACGGTGCCCTCATCGATACCACCGGCGAATACCGCGGCCAGGTCGTCAAGAGCCCCGCAGATGTCCGCGCCTACCTAGTCAGCAGCCCCGACCTGATGGCGCAGAACCTCTCCCATCAGCTCCTAACGTATGCCCTTGGACGTCCCCTCGGCTTCGCCGACCAACCGGCCCTTCGACGCCTCCAGGCCGACTGGAAAGCGAAAGGCTACGGCCTCCGTGAACTCGTCCATCTCATCACCACCAGCGAGCTGATGCGCCAGCCGTAAGACACGGGGTCTCGATATAAGAATCAAACAACCTGCCCTCGCCGTGCCACGGCTCGCGGCCAACAGACAGTAAATGACTGGGGGCATTCCCTCCCCCGATCTATAGACCAAATCAGGAACAAACCCCCAAGAACAAGTAACCAAGAACAACGAACCCTGAACATGCAACGCTCCCTGCCCCTCCTCGCCGCCCTACTACTCGCGCCGCTGGCTTTACTGCACGCCGCCGAACCGGTCGTCATCGGCCTAAACCAGCGCACCTGGCAGGGAATTCCCGGACTCGAACGAACCGCCAAGGGTCGCGTGTATGTCTCCTGGTTTACCGGTGGCCCGAAGGAGCCCTCACCGGATAACACGGTGGTGCTTTCGTATAGCGATGATGCCGGGAAGACCTTCACGCCGCCCGAAGCGATGGGTCTACCGACGAACGACGGGACGCGTTGCTTTGACCCGACCCTGTGGATCGACCCGAAGGGCCGGCTTTGGTATATCTTCAATCGCGGCAACAAGGACCTCCCCAAGCACGACGTTTGGGCTAGGATTTGCGACGACCCTGACGCCGCCAAGCCTCAGTGGGGCCCGGAATTCCGTATCGGTTACGACGCGCCTTTCACGTTCCGCATGAACAAGGTGACGGTGCTCTCTACCGGCGAATGGATCATGCCCGTGACGCTGGCGGAAAAACCCGTCCGCGCCTGGTGCACGGGCTATAACGAGAAACAGATCCCCACCCTCCATGGCGTCGGCATCTCCGCCGACGAGGGACGGACCTGGACGCTGCACGGAGCGGTCAAATCAAAGCCCTGGGCGTTGGAGAACATGATCGTCGAACTGAAGGACGGCCGTCTCTGGATGCTCATCCGGACCAACAGCGGCGTACTCTGGCAAAGCCATTCGACGGACAAAGGACGCACCTGGAGCGAGGGCAATCCCAGCACGATCAAGAGCCCGGGTTCGCGTTTCTACATCCGCCGGCTCTCCTCGGGTAATCTGCTCTTGGTGAACCACCATAAGTTCACCGGGCGTAGCCACCTCACCGCCCAGCTTTCCACCGACGACGGGGCCACCTGGAACGACGGCCTCCTGCTTGATGAACGAGGCGGCGTGTCCTACCCTGACGGCGTCCAAGACCGGGACGGCCTGATCTGGATCACCTACGACCGGGACCGTAACGGGGCCGGCGAGATCCTGCTGGCCAAGTTCCGCGAAGAGGACGTGGCCACGGGCAAGGATGTCTCTGGTGCCGTAACCCTGAAGCAGACCATCGATAAGCTGAGCAAGCCTGCCCAGCCGCCCGAGCTACTCCCCGCCGATTGGGACCCCAAGGCGGCAGCCGACAAGGTGATGGCCGGCCTGATCAAAGTCACCGCACCCCAGGTGAAAGGGGCGCATGACGCGGAGTTCGTCTGCGTGGGCGACCGCGCTTACGTCGTAGAGCATGACAACGACGTGGCACCGGGCCACGGCGCAGGCGCAGCGCAGTATTGCGTCCTCTCGGTGGTGAACCTGAAGACCCGCCGGCTGGAAAAGACCATCCCGATGGCGAAGTCCGAGCAGGCCTTCGACAACGTGACCTTGCCCAAAGGGATGTGCTTCGTGCCGCGCATCATCCGTAAGGACGAGCATACGCTCCGCACCTATTTCTGCAGCCAGCCGGCCAAGGAACAGGCGATCACCTGGTACCGTGATTTCGACCTGCGGACGCTGGCTTTCGAGGGAGGCATCCATAAGGCGAAGCTCAAGACCGCCGCCGGCGTGTTCGACATGGAGCCAAGGCATTTCCATACGGACGCCAAGGCTCAGGGATTCACGAGGAAAGCCGCCAATCAGGGCCTCTTCATCTTCGACTCCTTCAAGGAGTTCGCCGGCCGGCGCTACGTGGCGCTCAACAACTTCCCCGGCAGGCAGAACGCGCTCGCCGTCCTGCACGACGACCTCACGACCTTCGAGATCATCGGGCACTACAACGAGCCGCAGTCGCAGGATCTCAGCGAGTCGGCCGTGAACCGCCTGCCGGACGGCAGCTGGATGGCGATCTGCCGCAACGAGAAGGGAAACTACCACTTCACCACCAGCCAGGACGGCAAGACCTGGACCGTCGGCCAACCCAGGTCTTTCGTCCCGAACGGGCTCAACTCGAAGCCCACGTTCGAGAAGTTCGGCGAGATCTATCACCTAGGCTGGCAGGAGAACACCAAAGTCGGGGATTGCGGCCGGAGCGTCTTCACCGTGGACGTCTCCCGAGACGGCCTGACCTGGGAGCGCAAGTACCGCTTCGAGTCGCCGAATTCATTCCAGTATCCGAGTTTCCACGAGCACCAAGGCTCGATCTGGTTCACCGTCACCCAAAGCGACCACAAAGGAACCTCCGACCGCATCATGTTCGGCAAGCTGGAGGAGGTCGGCGCACCCGCGGCTCAGACCGGCAAAGCGACGGCCCCTGAGAAGAAATAGCCATAAGATGCGCCCCTGAGCACTTCGGCCTCCCGCTGATCGGCTCAGTGAAGCGGGCGGTCAAGCCTGCCATTGGTAACGTCTGACGGAGCGAAGACCGCGACCGGATGGTCGACAGGGGTGGCGCGCACCCCGCGCCCAAGATCCGAGTCGCATCAAGCCCATCAGCGCCCTATCTTCACCGGTGAACCGTTGATTCACCCCATGAACTTACTCCGGATCTTCACGCTCACCTGTATCACCGGACTCGCCTTCGCTGCGCCGACGAAGACGAACGTGGTGTTCATCCTGATCGACGACTTCGGCTACGAATGCGTCACGGCGAACGGCGGAGAGAGCTACCGTACCCCGGTGATGGACAAGCTCGCCGCGACGGGTGTCCGCCTGGAACAGGCCCACGCCCAACCGCTCTGCACGCCGACCCGTGTGGCACTGATGACCGGCCTGAACAATAAGCGTAACTACACCCACTTCGGACACCTCGACCCGAAACAACGGACCTTCGGCCACTTCTTCAAGGACGCTGGTTACGCCACCTGCGTGGTCGGCAAATGGCAACTGGGTAACGAGCTCGAAGGCCCCGGCCTCTTCGGTTTCCAAGAAAACTGCCTCTGGCAACTGATCCGCCGCCCCGGCCGCTACCGTAATCCTGGCCTCGAGATCAACGGGAAGCAGGTCGACTTCAAGCAGAACGAATACGGGCCAGATATCGTCAACGACTACGCCCTCGACTTCATCACGCGTAAAAAGGACCAGCCGTTCTTCCTCTATTACCCGATGATGCTGACGCACTCGCCCTATGACGCGACGCCCGACAGCCCCGATTACCTTACGGCCAAGTCCGAGGATGGCACCAAGAAGATCGGCCACTTCCCCGACATGGTGGCCTACACGGACAAGCTCATCGGCAAGCTCGTCGCCAAGCTCGAAGAACTGAAGCTCCGCGAGAACACACTCATCGTCATCATGGGCGATAACGGTACGGGAGGCGGCACGCCGTCGCGCTTCAAAGGCCGCGACGTCACCGGCGGCAAAGGCAGCAGCCTCGTCTGGGGCACCCACGTCCCCGGCATCGCCAACTGGCCCGGCCAGGTGGCCTCCGGCAAGGTCTGTGCCGACATGATCGAAGCCGCCGACATGCTCCCGACGATCTGCGAGGCCGCCCAGGTCCCGGTCCCGGCCGACCTCAAGCTCGATGGCCGCAGTTTCCTCCCTCAGCTCCGCGGCGAAAAGGGCAACCCGAAGGACGCCCTCTATCTCTGGTATAACCCTTCCGGCGGCCCCAAGGCCCAATATGAATTCGCGCACGAAGCCCGTTATAAACTCTACGCCGACGGACGCCTCTTCGATACCGTCGCCGACGACCGTGAGCAGACACCGCTGAAGGACGCCGACCTCTCCGCCGAAGCCAAAGCCGCCCGGACGAAGCTCCAGGCTGTGCTCGATGCGAACAAAGGACCCCGCGACGAATACTTCGTCAAACAGACCGAAGCTTTCGGCGGCGAGGCCGGCGGAAAGAAAGCCAAAGCCGCGAAGAAAGCGGCGACCCCCGCACCGAAGGCCGAAACCGACCCGCGGGTCGCTCGCTTCAAGGAACGGGATGCCGACCACGATGGCAAGATCACCTACGAAGAGTTCCAGGCCAGCATGGCCGACAAGAAGATCGCCAAGGAACGCTTCGAAGCCCGCGATCTGAACAAGGACGGCAACCTGACCCTCGAGGAAGTCCTGGCGACCTTCCCGAATTCGAAGTGAGCTGAATTGAGAAAGTTAATCTTCCCAGGGCTTTCAGGTTCGACAGAGATAGGAGCCATGCTTCGTCCGATCATCATCGCGCTCCTCGCTTCGCTCTCCCTCTCCGCCGCTGAGTCCGTCCAAGACCGCATCGCGGTGGTGACGAACACTCCCGGCCTGGTGGCCTTCTGGGACTTCACCAAACGCGAGGCACCGGGCCAGCGCTTCACGGCCCACGTCCCGGCCGGCGCGAAGAACGACTACGCCCTCGACGCAGGTAATTACGTCAAGGACCTCTGGAACGCAGGACCGTCCGCCAGCTATGCCGATTTCCCGCTGCTGGGCTCAGGCCCGTTCGGCCAGGCAATCCGCATCAGGGCCGAGACCAACCCGGACTTCCGTCCTCTGCTCTTCGTCCCCCGCACACGCCTGCATGACTCGCCGCTCGACATCAAGGGCGCCGGCAAGGCCGTCACGGTCGTCGTGTGGGCCATCCGCGAAAGCGGCAACCACGCCCTCGCGGGCATCTGGCACGAAGGCACCGACCTCAAGGAGAAGACCACGGAGACCATCGCCAAGGTCGAACGAGGCCAGCGCCAATACGCCCTCTTCGCCGGCCTGAACAAGGAAGGCTCCGCCTGCGGTCACGTCTCCGAGAACGGTGCCAGCTCGTTCACGAACAAGTATGCGCTGCATAAGTGCAATTCGGCCGAACAATCCCCTAAGGTGCCGCATGACGCCGCGCCCGAAGTGCTGGCGAAGTCCTGGCAGACGTTCGCGATGACCTTCGACAGCAAGACGCAGCTGCTCACCGGCTGGCTGAACGGCCAGAGCGGAGACCGCTGGCTGGATAACCCGCAGAAAGACAAACTCCTCTCCTACGCCGCCAACGCCTGGCTCCAAGGCCGCCTGGCCAAGATTCCCGGACTGCAGGAAGGCGAAGACCCCAAGTTCCCGGCCGACCAGTATTACAACCCACCGGAAGACAAGCCGGTCAAGGTGACGGTCGTCAGCGAGAAGGACGCCACCCGCGTCGAACTCCGCGAATACGCCTTCACCAAGGTGAAAGTCACCCTCACCAACGGCAAGGAAACCGCCCGCGAGCTCGTCTCCCTTCGCCTCAACCCTTGGTGGTATCCGCACGACCTCTACCAGCCGAAGAACGACGGCACCGGCGGACCGTTCACCATCGGTCGCGTCATTCATAGCTCCCGCAGCGTCGGCTTCACCGGCTGGATCGGAGGCGTCGCCGTCTTCGACCGCGCCCTGACCGCGGAGGAGCTCGCGAAGTTTCACGCGCTAGCGAAATAGGTGATGGCGGTTGGCGGTTAGCGGATGGCGGTTGGGGATATAACTTCAGGTCTCAGGTCTCGGCTGCAGGTACGGGTACGGGAACAGGTTCAGGTATCAGCCCCGGGACCTGCACCCGCACCAGAACACCTGAACCAGGCACCCGATGGCCGAGACCCGAGACCTGATAATGCAGCCGCATCCCTCCCGGTTTCCGGTCTACCTTTGATTTACTGCCTCTACTAACCGCTATCCGCCAACCGCTAACCGCTTCCACCTCCCTCTTCCTCCTTTATCCCCCATCTTCCATCCTCCATCTTGAAATCTGCCCCATGCGCCTCCTCGCCTCCCTGCTGCTCACGCTCGGCCTTAACGGCCAGACGATCACCATTGCGCCGGCGCCCGTCGATCGCGCCGCGTTGATCGCGGAGTTCACGCTGGCCGAGGATGCCCCTGGGCCTAATCGCGCCAGGAAGGCCGATGGCACGAGCCTGCCAGTCCAGGTCGATGACGACGGCAAGGCCTGCATAGCGATCGGCTTCCTGCGTGCCGGAGAATCCCTCACCCTTAGCCTACAACTACGGGCCGTCGCCGCCGACGGCGAAACCGTCCG
>JBKCKE010000070.1:0-2378 GCA_046301395.1 Verrucomicrobiota bacterium
CTGCCGCGACGCAGGTCGCCGCCTTGGGTAAGTTCGCGACCGCGCTGGCCGGCCAGCCGGGCGTCGCCCAGGGCATCGCTAGGATGCTCGCGCATGAGAAAGTCGCCGTCCGTCAGGCTGCGCTCCGCGCCATCGCTGCCCAGCCCGGCAAGGTGAATGCCCAGGACTGGCTCGCCTCACTGGAAGCCCAGCTCACCCAGGGCGCCTCGCCGCTGCTCCTCGACGCCCTCGCCCACGTGAAGGACAAGCGCTTCGACGCCTCGCTCAACGCCATCGCCGCCGACACCACCAAGCCGTCCTCGCTTCGCCTGAAGGCGCTCCTCGCGCTCTCCAGCAGCGGCGAAGACCTCAGCGACGCCGCCTTCAAACTGCTCACCGACCTCTTCGTCGATCCGGCCAGCCCCGGTCTGCGGATGGACGCCGCCGCCCGCCTGGCCAACACCAAGCTCACCCCGGCCCAGTGGGACGCCTATCTCGCCTTGCTGCCGAACGCCGGCCCGCTCGAGCAGAACGAACTCCTCGTCGCCTTGGCGGTGCCGCAGAACTACAAGCGCATCTCCAAGGATATCGGCCGCAAGATCGCCGTCGCCCTGAGCAAGTCCGCGATGCTGGGCACGTTCCGTCAGGACCTTGTCCGCAAGGCCTTCGGGTTCCTGCCGCGCGAGATCTACGAAGTCCTCGAGCCCTCCTTCGATGCCGCCCTCGCGGCCAACGACGCCAAGCGTGAGCGCCTCGGTCCGTTGGCCCTGACGGCCATCAAGCAGGGCGACCCTGTCGCCGGACGCTCCGTCTATGAGTCCGGCAAGGGCGCCTGCATCGCGTGCCACAAGATCGGCGACAAGGGCAACGAGATCGGGCCGAACCTCACCAAGATCGGCGGCATCCGCGCCGAGCGCGAACTCGTGGAGAGCATCCTCTTCCCGAGCTACAACATCGCCCGCGACTACGACCTTAACTCCTTCCAGCTCACCGACGGCACCAGCGTGCTCGGCCTCATCCAGGCCCGCTCCGCGGAGGGCGTGACCGTCAAGGAAGCCTCGGGTCAGAGCCGCCTGCTCACCAATGAGTCGATCGCCTCTTCGACACAGCTCACCACGAGCCTCATGCCCGCCGGACTCGACGGCATGCTCTCGGAGAAGGAACTGATCGACCTCGTGGCGTATCTGCGATCTTTGCGTTGAGCGAAAGCGCTCGGCGCTGTCGAGGGGACACGTGGTCAAGTTGACACGTGGGCACGGGGTAGGGTCGGGACCGCGTCACGACATCGGGCCGCCGCAGGGCGGCCGTGGGTAGGGGCGTGGCTTCGCCGCGCCCTCGTGTTGAAGGAGTGCACGATGAATCTGCCCCTACCTTGGTTCGCCCTGCGGCGAACGAGAGCAGCACGCGGTGCTGCCCCTACCTCAGGAGCCAGAGGCTGAGGAGGGGGAGGGCGAGGATGAGTAGGCAGCCGCCGGAGCGGGGGCCGGAGTCGGTGTGGAGGTCGTGCAGGCGGTCGTCGGCCGCCCGGTTGATCCGTTCCTCGATGTCGGCCTCCAGGTCCGCCGGGATGCCGCCCTCGCCGTATTCGTCGTCGGAGCTGAAGTTCTCGTCGTCGTGATCGTCGCTCATGAAGGGATGGTATGCCTGAAGGCAGGGGAGGCGCAAGGGGCCGTCCCGTCATAACAGGCTGGAGCATCGGCGGGGAATCCCCACGCTGGCGGCAGCATGGCGACCATCCTTTGCATGAAGTGGGGCAAGAAATACGGCCCCGAATACGTCAACCGACTCCACTCCATGGTGAGCCGCCACCTGACCATCCCGCATCGCTTCGTCTGCCTCACGGACGACAAGACCGGGCTCAACGCCGGCATCGAGACGTTCCCGATCCCCAGCCTCGAGCTGCCGGCCGGAGCCCCGGAGCGCGGTTGGACCAAGCTCGTCTCGTTCTCGCCCGCGCTCACCACGCCCGGCGGCCCGGAGCTCAAGGGTGACATCCTCTTCCTCGACATCGACATCGTCATCGTCGGTAACATGGACGGTTTCTTCGATCATCCCGGCGACTTCCTGATCATCCGCGATTGGCAGAAGGGCGACTACACCGGCAACTCGTCGGTCTACCGCTGGCGCGCCGGTACCTATCCGGACGTCCTTGAATATTTCCGCGCGAACCTCGACGCCGTGCGCAAGCGCCACCGCAACGAGCAGGAATTCCTGACCGCGCACCTCAGCGCCCAGGGCAAGGTCGGCTACTGGCCCGCGACCTGGTGCCGCAGCTTCAAGAAGCACTGCGTGAAGTATTTCCCGTTCTCGCTCTGGCAGACGCCGGAGATCCCCGCCGAAGCCAAGATCGTCGTCTTCCACGGTCTGCCGAATCCGCCCGACGCGCTCGTCGGCCGCAG
>JBKCKE010000071.1:0-2342 GCA_046301395.1 Verrucomicrobiota bacterium
AGTATGGAGTATAGAGTATAGGAAGATGCAGGAGGGCACGAGGACTCGAGGACTGGAGGGCTCGAGGTGTCTTGAGGTAGGGACGCGTCGGTGACGCGTCCGTCTATTCTCTAAAGGTCGCGACACCGTCGCGCCCCTACCTCGGAACCCGGCACCCGTCACCTAAGGCTTTTTTTACGCTCCCAACCGCCAACACCTTACATTTGCACCTTTGCACAGGCCGCAGGCCGATTTGCACTTTTGCACTAGGAGAGCAAGTGGTGCTGTCCCTGCCTGCCGCCCTCGAATCAAACAATCCCCGCCTGATAAATATCGTGGATGCGGATGAGGCCGAGGCAGCGTTGGGTGGCGGCGTCGGTGACGGGGAGGACGGAGATCTGCGAGGGGCGGTCCTCCATGATACGGGCGGCTTCGGCGAGGGACATCGGGCCGTGGGCGCGGATGGGGTTCGCCGTCATGATGTCAGCCGCGCGGGCGGTGTTGATATCGACGCCGCGGCCGAGCGCGCGACGGAGGTCGCCGTCGGTGATGAGACCGGCGAGCGTGCCGTCGGCCGCGAGCACGCAGGCGGCGCCGTGCGGGTGACGGGTCATCGCGATGACCGGATCGCGGAGGGCGTCGCCGGGCTTGGCGACCGCGCAACGTTCGAGCGGCTGGAGCGCTTCGCCGACCGTGAGGGTCAGGTTACGGCCGAGCTGGCCGGCGGGATGGAAGCGGGCGAAGTCGGAAGGGCCGAAGCCACGCTTCGTCATGAGCGCGGCGGCGAGGGCGTCGCCGAGCGCGAGGGTCAGGAGCGCGCTCGTCGTCGGCACGAGACCGAGCGGGTCGGCTTCGGGGCGGGCGCCGATGTCGAGGACCACGTCGGCCTGGGTCGCCAGAGGCGACTGGGTGTTGCCGACAATGGCGATGATGGGCGATTTGAAGGAACGGAGGACCGGGATCAGGCGCACCAGTTCGGCCGTGGTGCCCGAACGGGAAATGAGCACGACCGGGTCGCCTGGCTGCAGGATACCCAGGTCGCCGTGCACGGCGTCCGCGGCATGGAGGAAGATGGCCGGCGTCCCCGTGCTGCACAGCGTCGCGGCGACCTTCTGGCCGATGAGGCCGGATTTGCCGACGCCGCAGAGCACGACCTTGCCGGGATGCGCGGCGATGAGGTCGACGGTCTGCGTGAACGCGCCGTCGAGACGCGTGGCGAGCTCGGCGAGCGCGGAAGCTTCAGCCTGGAGAAGGGCGCGGGCGGAATGGAGAGGAGTGGACATGGGCGTTAAAGAAAGAGGGCTGCGTTGAGGACTGAATGGAGGGCTGAATGGAGGGCTGAATGGATTAGGCTGCCAGAGGCAGTGCAAAGGTGCAAATCGGAGCGGAGTTCCTGTGCAAAAGTGAATTTAGGGGTAGGGGTAGGAAAATCTTTCAGGTTTTGGGTCTCAGCCGTCGGGAGCCAGGTTCAGGTGTTCAGGTTCGGGTACAGGTTCAGGATCTGAATTTTCCCGGCACCCGCACCTGCACCTGATAACCTGAACCAGAGACCTGAGGGCCGAGACCTGTGACCCGAAACGGTCTTCACATT
Organism: Verrucomicrobiota bacterium; assembly: GCA_046301395.1. Classification (GTDB taxonomy): domain Bacteria; phylum Verrucomicrobiota; class Verrucomicrobiia; order Opitutales; family UBA953; genus UBA953. The sequence continues at coordinate 1,571 of JBKCKE010000071.1, forward strand.
TGCACCTTTGCACAGGCCGAAGGCCGATTTGCACTTTTGCACGATGATGTGCCGCGCCTTCGGCGCGTCACATCATCTTCCGCGCGGCTTCGAGATCGTCAGGAGTATCGATGGCGACGGGATGATAATCGGTGACGACGGTCTGGAAGGTGAGTCCGTGGGCGAGAAAGCGGAGCTGCTCGAGCGATTCGACGGCTTCGAGTTCGGTCGGCTTGAGCTGCGCGTAGCCGGCGAGGGTGGCGCGGTCGTAACCATAGACGCCGATGTGCACCCAGTAGTCGCGGCGGGTGACCCATTCCGCGGGGTCGACGCCACGGAGGTGCGGAATCGGGCTGCGGGAGAAGTAGATGGCTTCGCCGTTCTCGGCGCGCACGACCTTGACCACGCTGGTCGCGAGCAGGCGCTCGGTCGCGTGGATCTTGGAGACCGCGGTGACCAGCGGGCACTTCGTCTCCTTCCAGCGCGTGATCAGTCCGTCGAGGAGGTCAGGCTGGATGAAGGGCTCGTCGCCCTGGACGTTGAGGAAGAAATCTCCCGGCAGGTGTTCGATGACGCTGGCCATGCGGGCGGTGCCCGAAGGACAGGCTGGATCGGTCATCAGGACCTCCGCGCCGAAACCACGGGCGACGCCGGCGACCTCTTCGGAATCCGTGAGCAGGACGACGCGATCCGCCTGACGGACCTGCTTGGCGCGTTCCCAGACATGCTGGACGACGGGCTTGCCGCCGAGATCGAGCAGGACCTTGCGAGGCAGGCGCGTGGAAGCGATGCG
>JBKCKE010000072.1:0-2040 GCA_046301395.1 Verrucomicrobiota bacterium
ATCGAGCGGGCGTTCGCCGACCAGGCCGTCGCGGCCGTGCTTGAGGGCTTCCTTGGCGAGCTTACGCTCTTCGAGGAGGATCTTGAGGAGCGTCTCGGCGGTGCCGGAGGGCGCGTCCTTCTTGAGTCGGTGGTGCATCTCAAGCACCTCGACGTCCCAGCGGCCGGCGTCGGCGAGCGAGCGGGCGGCCTGGCGGACGAGCGCGTTGAGGAGCGTGACGCCCACGGAGTAGTTGCCGGCCCAGACGACCGGGAGGCCCTGGATGGCGGCGGTGATCGCGGCCTTCTCTTCGGCCGTGTGGCCGGTGGTGCCGATCACGAGCGGCTTCTGGTGCTGGGCGCAGAGCTGCGCGACGGCGAGGGTCGCGGAGTGGAAGGAGAAGTCGATGACCGCGTCGGCGGCGCCGATGTGCGCGGCGATATTGTCGCCCTGGTCGACGCCGGCGGCGATGACGGCCTTCTCGGAGGCGGCCACGTGGGCGATGGCGAGGCCCATGCGGCCCTTGGCGCCGTTGAGGAGGATGCGGAGTGGCTGGCTCATCGGAGAGAGGCGAGGGTGGCGTCGGCGACCTTCTCGACGAGGAGGCGGTTGGCCTCGGACATCTCGCAGAGCGGCAGGCGGACTTCGTCCGAACGGATGATGCCGGCGCGCATCATGCAATGCTTCACGGGCACCGGGTTGGGTTCGACGAAGAGCGTCTTGAAGATGTCGGCGAGCTGGTCGTGCAGGACCTTCGCTTCGGCGAACTGCTTCGTGCGCGCGAGCTTGGCGAGCTTGGCCACCGGGCCGGGGATGAGGTTCGACGCGACCGAGATGATGCCTTGGGCGCCGACTTCGGCGAAGGGCAGGGTCAGGGAGTCGTCGCCGCTGAGGACGATGAATTCCGGGTCGGCTTCGCGCACGAGGCGCGCGGCCTTCTCGACCTGGCCGCCGGCTTCCTTGATGCCGATGATGTTCGGATACTTCTTCCGGAGGCGCAGGGTGGTCTCGACGGTGATCTCGATGCCGCAGCGGCCCGGGATGGAGTAGAGGATGATCGGCTTGGCGGTGGCCTCGGCGAGGACCGCGAAGTGACGGAACAGGCCTTCCTGGCTGGGCTTGTTGTAATACGGGGCGACGAGCAGGAAGGCGTCGGCGCCGGCTTCGTCGGCGCGCTGGGTCAGGTCGAGGGCTTCGGTCGTGGCGTTGGAGCCCGTGCCGGCCATGACCGGGACGCGGCCTGCGGCGAACTCGACCGTCTTGCGGATGACTTCGATGTGCTCGTCGTAATCGAGGGTGGGGGATTCGCCGGTGGTGCCGACGGCGACCAGGCCGTCGATGCCGTCTTTGATCTGGAATTCGACCAGCTTTTTCAGGTCATCCCAGGCCACCGCTCCGTTGAGGAAGGGGGTGACCAAGGCCGTGTGGGCTCCCACGAAAGCGCGGGGGCCGAAAGGACGGCGGGAAGGGCTGGAACCGGTCGAGGACATTGCGGCGTGAAGTGACCCCCGAACCAACCGCCCCGTGACGAAAGAGACAAACCCAAAAACCCCGCCCAGCGGGCCTGACCCCGCTTAAGGGGCCGGACCGACGAGGATTCGGTTGTTTTCCGTGTCCGTCACGTAGAGGCGTCCGTCGGGTCCGATGCGGGCGCCGTGCGGGCGGTTGAGCTGCGTGCCGGCCCAATCGGCGCCGACCGCGGAGCCCTTCTTGCCGTTGCCGATGATCGTGCGGATCGTCTGCTTCACCGGGTCGAAGAGGCGCAGGCAGTGGTTCTCCGTGTCGAGGATGAGCACGTTGCCCTTGGCGTCCATCGTCACGTATTTCGGACCGCGCATCGTGGCGTCAGCGGCGGGGCCGTCGGTAGCGGGGCCGGCCTTGCCGGCTTTGTTCACGACCACGTTGAGCTTGCCGTCCTTGACCGCCACGAGCGCATTGCCGCCGCGTAGCAGCGCGTAGACCGTGCCGTCCCTCGCGACGCAGGTCGCGCGCACGTCGCCCATCGGGGCGTTGAGCGCGTCGTCGCCGTCCTTCGGCAGGCCCTTCTTGCCGTTGCCGGCG
>JBKCKE010000073.1:0-2425 GCA_046301395.1 Verrucomicrobiota bacterium
ATCCGGCCGAGGGACGCGGAAGGACCTGACCGAGGCCGCCCGCTGGTGCCGACTCTCCGCCCTCCAAGGCTACGCCGCCGCCCAATACTCCCTCGGCGAGATGCTGTCGGAGGGAGTGGCGGTCGCCCCCGACAAGAAAGAGGCCTTCTCTTGGCACATGAAAGCCGCGCTCCAGGGCAACGTTGATGCCGAGTATGCTTTGAGCGTCTGTTATCAAGAAGGCGACGGCGTGCAGGTCGACGAACAGGCCGCCATGCATTGGCGACGTCTGGCCGCCGAACATGGCGATGCCTATGCGCAGTCCAATCTCGGCAAACATTACTTCGGCGATGACCCGGATGCGGGCAACGATGCCATCGCCGCTCGATGGTTCCGCAAGTCAGCCGACCAACTGCACGCCGAAGGCGGCTTCTGGCTAGGAATCTGCTACCTAAGCGGTCGCGGAGTCACCCAGGACAAGATCGAAGGAATCGCCTGGATGATGACCAGCGGGGATGACCTCAACCCTGACGGCAAGAGCGCCCTCATCCGAATCTTCAATGAATGTACGGATGACGAACTGAGCCGAAGCAACGAACGCAGCAAGCAACTCGTCAAGGAATGCCGAGCCAAGCTCGAGGCCGCTGACGCCAAGGCATCAAGATAGGGCCACCGCGTTTAATATAGCCGCTCTACTCAAACAAGCCTCCCGTCCTCGTGACCTCGATTCTACCCCGTGCCCACGTGTCACCGAGCTAACGTGCCCCCTCGCGCATGCCATGCGAGTTCACCTTTGCACTTTTGCACAGGAGCTCCGCTCCGATTTGCACCTTTGCACGGCCTCTTCGCCTCTCCTGCCCTCGACTCCCCCTTGTCCACGTGTCACCGTGCCCACGTGCCCCCTCTTGCGCCTAGCGCAAGCACCCCCTCTTACGACGCTTTGCGTCGTAAGTTAAAATCCGATAATCGTCATCGTACCTTGGCTGACCTGCGTGGCTTCGACGCCCATGATCCAGCGCTCTTCGTAGTCCGGACCCCACGAGTCTGAGACGGCGACCTCGCCGGTCTGCTTGTTGTAGCCGACGATCATGCACACGTGTCCTTCGTTGCGATTGGGCTGCAGCGGCTTCTGGCCTTTGCGCGCATCGGCGACGGCCTTCTTCCACGCCGCCGGATCCGTCATGCCTTGACGCTCCTTGGTGCGGCCGTTGGCGATCTCGTTGTACTCCTTGGTGGAGAACATGGCCCACATGATCGGCAGGCCTTGGTCGATGTATTTGTCGACGGTGCCGGGATCGACCTTGATGCTGACGGTCTCAATCTTCCGATAAGCGCCGGTGACCGCGGCCTTCGCGCCATTGGCGATGGCGACGACCGAGGTGCCCCCGCCCGCGCCACTCTGTCCGGCCATGGCAAGGACATACATATCTGCCGGGACGCCCATGTAGCGCATGGCGCGCTCCCACGTGGCCGGCACGCAATACCCCTTGGGGCCCTGATTCACCATGGGAATATCCTTCAGGATGACGTCGCCATTGGGGCGCTTCTCGACCCGGCTCTTGGCCCGGGCGAAGAGCTCAGCATCGGAGACACGGCTGCGACCGCCTTCGTCGGCCGACTTCACGGAAAGGATGCGCAGGGCGACATATTCGTCCTTCGGCGCGGCCAGCAGGAAGGCGTGGCCGTTCCAGTTCCAACGACGGACGACTTCGCGCGTCGCCTGCGCATTCCCCAGGCTACCGAGCGTCGGCTTACCGAACAGCTTGGTCAGCTTCTCCTCCAGGTCCTTGGCGTCCGCGGCGATAGCCTTCTTGTAATCCTTGATCTGTTCGTCCCGCGCCTTGGCCTTGGTCTTGTCCTTAGCGTCCTTGGAAGCAATCGAGACGGAGTCGCCCTTATTGGCGAACATCAAGGAGAGCGAGGTGGGCTTGTTCTGGTCCGCCAGGAAGGAACAGGAATAGGGCCGGCACTCGAACATGCGGTAATCGTCCTTGGGATAGAGCCGGTAGCTCGCGTCGTTGGTCGTCTCAGACTCCTGCGGCCAGCCCAGCCGCTTCGCGACATCCTTGGCGTCATCATCCCAGAGGTTCGCATCGGCGAATAGCTCAAGGCCGATGGTCTTGTTGACCTGCTCGACCGTGACCTCGGCCGCCGCCAGACCTGCCGCCAGGAAACAGAGCATCAATCGCATGGTGGGAAATAATAAGAGAGGATGACTGAATGGATGGCTGAATTGAGGACAGAATCGAGGACAGAATGGACATCCGCTCCAAGAGAAACCGGAGACCGGGATTTTACCTGCGGACATGATTCATTCCAGGTGACGGGTGACGGTCACGGTGGTCGGCCTTTCGGGAGCCAGCCGCTCAGCCTTCAGCCGCCAGAATCCGGATGCTGGCCCCATCCAGCCCTCATGCCCTCGTAGCGGGCCCATGTCCCCTTGCCC
>JBKCKE010000074.1:0-2494 GCA_046301395.1 Verrucomicrobiota bacterium
GTTCGTCGTCCCCTGCGTGATCTCCAATCACGAGAACCACCGTAAGCTCGTCGAAGCCCATGGCATCCCGTTCCACTACGTCCCCGTGACGCCGGAGAACAAGCACGCCGCGTACCGCAAGATGGAGCAGCTCTTCCGCGAGGCCCAAGCCGACCTCATCGTGCTCGCCCGGTACATGCAGGTGCTCGACGAACCGATGTGCCGCGATTTCGCCGGCAAGATCATCAACATCCATCATTCGTTCCTGCCCTCCTTCGCGGGCGCCAAGCCCTACCACCAAGCGCATCGCCGCGGCGTGAAGCTGATCGGCGCGACCTGCCACTTCGTCACGCCGGACCTGGACGAAGGCCCCATCGTGGAACAGGACGTGATCCGCATCGACCACTCGGACACCCCCGAAGACATGGCTCATCTGGGCAAGGATATCGAGAAGGTCGTGCTCGCCCGCGGCCTCCGCGCCGTGGTCGAAGACCGCGTCCTGCTGGCCGGCAATAAGACCGTTATCTTCCGTTAAAAACCGCCCTTTCGGGAGGGTTTGGCGTTGGCGGCAGGGAAAGCGAAAGCCAAGGTGAGGCCACCCCTCCCCATGCGTCTGCTTTGCGCCTCCCTGTTCGCGGCTTCTGCCGCCTTCGCCGCTCCTTCGGTCGAAGAGATCACGCCGACGAAGAAGGCTCCGTTCACCCAGCCCGCCGAAGCGGACCGCGCCGAACTGCACGCGGCCATCAAGACTTTCATGGCGAAGGAGCCGGGCACCTTCGAAGCCCACGCCGCCGCCCGCGACTTCCCTGGCATCGTCGAAGGCAAGGAGCGCGTCGCCCGGACGGTCGCCTACGACTCCAACCTCGTCCACCGCTGGGACACCACCAACGGCGGCGCGCCGAATCTGTACACGAGCCCCGACGTCTGGCAGGAGACCGGCCTCTACGCCGCGCCCGGCGAAGTCGTCATCGTGAAGGTCGCCTCGCTCCCCGAGCATCGCACGGTGAAGGTGATCGTCGGCTGCCACCGCGACAGCCTGCTGAAGCTGCCGAAATGGAATCGCTTCCCGGTCATCGCGCGGACCTTCGAACTCAAGGTCGGCGAGAACAAGATCGCCAACGCCTTCGGCGGCCAGCTCTTCATCCAGAGCTCGCACAAGGACTGGCGTAAGCCGATGAAGGCTTCGCCGTCCACGCCGCTGCAGTTCAGCAACGCCGTCGCGATGCCGACCTACGTGCTCGGCAAGGACACCCCGGAATCCTGGGCGAAAGCCAAGCAGCTGCCGGCCCCTTGGGTCACCCTCTCCGGCAAGCAGGTCATCCTGCACGTCCAGGCTTCCGCCGTGAAGGAACTCGCCGACCCGAAGGCCCTGCTGGAATGGTGGGACAAGTCGATGGCCCTCGAGGACGACCTCATCGCCCTGCGCCGGCTCGCGCCGGAACGTGTGGTCCCTGACCGGCAGATCTCCGCGGGCTTCATGCACTCGGGCTATCCGTTCATGTGCTGGATCGATCCGTCGCAGAAAGACAGCGTCGACCTCCCCAAACTCATGAAGGAGGGCAACTGGGGCTTCTTCCACGAACTCGGCCACAACCATCAGTGCTCCGCCTGGACCTTCGACGGACAGACGGAAGTCACCTGCAACCTCTTCTCGCTTTACGTCATGGAGAAACTCGTCGGCAAGCCGACGGGCCGAGGCCATCCCTCGATGGAGAAACTCGACGAACTTCTCACGAAGCGTTTCGCCGCCGAGCCGAACAAAGGTCCGTTCGAACAGCTCGCGACCTTCGTCGTGCTGATCCGCGCCCACGGCTGGGGCCCCCTCCGCGAGACGCTCCGTTCTTACGCGACCGACGCCGCCCCTAAGGGCACCACCAAGGAACAGCTGCAGAGCCTCTTCGCCCTGCGCTACGGCAAGGCCGCCAAGGCCGACGTGAGCGAGTATTTCGAGAAGATAGGCTACCACGTCGACGGGACGGCGAAATCCGCCCTGAAGGGCTTCCCGGCCTTCAAGCCCGCCCTGCCCCCGGCGGCCTAGGGACGCTCCTGCCGGGGTTCGCCGGGCGTCGGCTTCTGCCTCGCCCTGCGGGCTTATTTAAACTTAATAAGCCTTCGTCGGCCCTCGCCGCCGCCCTTCGACCATGTCCCTCATTTCCCGCCTTTCCGCCCGCCTCCAGAACCACCCTAAGCGCATCGTCTTCCCCGAAGGCTCCGATGCCCGCGTGATCCAGGCCGCCCGTCAGTTCGTCGTGAAGAAGCTCGGCGTGCCGATCCTCGTCGGCGACCGCCAACGCATCAAGGTCAACGCCGCCCGCCTCAACATCAGCCTCGAAGGCATCCGCGTCGTCGAACCCGAACGCAGCGACGAGCTCAAAGGCTTCGCCGAGAAGCTCGAGTCGATCCAGCGCTACGGCAACACGAACCTCCAGGGCGACCCGGCCGAACTGGCCCTCAACCCGAACTACTTCGCCTGCCTGATGGTCGCCACCGGCGGCGCCGACGCCCTCATCTCGGG
>JBKCKE010000075.1:0-12121 GCA_046301395.1 Verrucomicrobiota bacterium
GTAGTTGCCCTTGCCAGGGACCGGCACGGGGCGACAGACGAAGACCTTCGGCTGGGACTTGAGCGACTGGAAAGACTTCACGAGCTCGCGGTAGTCGGCGGCGAACTCCGCCTCGAACTTCCAGTTCTGCGGCTTGGTGTCATTGGTACCGAGCATGATGATCACGATCGCCGGCTCCATCGCGAGGGCCGCCTGGTATTTCTTTTCCTTCCAATAAGGGAAGTCGCCCTTCTTCAGGAGCGTGCGGCCGCTGACGCCGAAGTTGCCGACCTGATAGCCCTCGCCGAGCAAGGCCTGCAGTTGGGACGGGTAGGACTGGCCGGGCTTGGCGCCGGAACCCTGGGTGATGCTGTCGCCGACGCAGGCGACTTTGATGGGTTCGGCGGCGTGGGCGGTCATGAGCGAAAGCAGGGCGAGGAACAGGGGGCGCATGGGGTTCCCCTAATCAAAGCCGTCCGAAGGCCTTTCCAAGGTCGAAGTCGCGGCTTTTGCCCTTCCCTGCGGCCCGTCGGACCGCTAGGCTCGGCGGACAGTCATACATGTGCGTTCGCACGGAGCAATCCGTGAGGAAAGTCCGGACACCACAGGGCAGGATTCCCGCCGCAAGTCGGGGCACGTCGCAAGACGTGACGGATAGTGCCACAGAGAAGATACCGCCTCCTCCGCAAGGAACGAGGTAAGGGTGAAAAGGTGGGGTAAGAGCCCACCGCTCGAAGGGTAACCGACGAGGCAAGGTAAACCCAATCCGGTGCAAGACGAACAGGGACCGTCCGAGGTCGCCCACCAAGGTCCCGGGTTGTCGCACCGCCGCAAGGCGGGTCCGCAAGGTCAGAGAAATGAACGCGCAGGGGATCGGCGAGAGCCGCCCAAGGACAGAATCCGGCTTATAGTGTATGGCTCAAAAGACGGAGGGCCGAACGGAAACGTTCGGCCCTCCCCCTTTGCGGACTGCTCAGGTCGCTCAGCTGCGCTGCGCGATCGGCGAATACTTGCGCTCGGTGTGACCGACGTAGATCTGGCGCGGGCGATGGATCTTCTGCTTCGGGGTCTCGGCGATTTCCTTCCAGTGCGAGATCCAGCCGGGCATGCGGCCGATGGCGAAGATGACGGTGAACATCTCCGTCGGGATGCCGATGGCCTTGAGGATGATGCCCGAGTAGAAGTCGACGTTCGGGTAGAGGTTGCGCTGCTTGAAGTACGGGTCGTTGAGCGCGGCTTCTTCGAGGCGCATGGCGATGGCCAGGAGCGGGTCGTTGATGCCGAGGACCTTGAGGACCTTGTCGCACTGGGCCTTGATGATCTTGGCGCGCGGGTCGTAATTCTTGTACACGCGGTGACCGAAGCCCATGAGGCGGACGCTCTTGGTCTTGTCCTTGGCGTCGGCGATGAAACGCGAGCCGTCGTCGCCGGAAGCGTGGATCTCCTCGAGCATCTCGATGACGGCCTGGTTGGCGCCGCCGTGCAGCGGGCCCCAGAGCGCGCAGACGCCGGCGGAGACGGACGGGAAGAGGTTGGCGCCGCCGGAGGCGACCATGCGCACGGTGGACGTGGAGCAGTTCTGCTCGTGGTCGGCGTGCAGGAGGAGGATCAGGTCGAGCGCGCGGGCGATCTCCGGGTGGACGGTGTAATCGACGTTGGGCTGCGAGAAGAGCAGGTGCAGGAAGTTGGAGCAGTAATCGTGACCCGGCTTCGGGTACACGGGCGGCTGGCCTTCCTTGGAGCGGTGGGCGAGCGCGGCGAGGGTGCGGACCTTGGAGATCAGGACGGCGGCCGTGGCGTCGAACTTGGCCAAGTCATGGGTGCGCTCGTTGGTGCCGAGCTCGGGGTAGTAGCAACCGAGGGTGTTCAGCGTGGCGGAGAGCACGGCCATCGGGTGGGCGTTGCCGGGGAAGCCGCTGAGGGCGATGCGCAGGCCTTCGTGGATCTGCGAATTGTCCAGGATGCGGGCCTTGAAGGCCGTCAGCTGGGCGGTCGTGGGCAGTTCGCCGTAGATCAGCAGGTAGGCCGTCTCGATGAAGTTGGACTTCTCGGCGAGCTCTTCGATGCCGTAGCCGCGGTAGCGCAGGATTCCCTTCTCGCCGTCGATGAAGGTGACCTTGGACTCGCAGGCGCCGGTGTTGGCGTAGCCGTCGTCGAAAGTGATGTAGCCGGTGTCGTCACGCAGCTTGCGGACGTCGACCCCGCGTTCGCCTTCGGTGCCGACGACGATGGGGAGGACGATTTCCTTGTCGTCCAGTTTGAGAGAGGCGGTTTTGGAGCTCATGGCGGGGATAGGGTCCGCCGAGAGTCGCAATACCCTTCAGCGGACGGACAAGGTCAGGAAATTGCGGTACAGTTGCAAGCCTTTGACCTGACTTTTCTCCGGATGGAACTGGGTCGCGAAGACCCGTCCGCGCCGCACCCCGCTCACGAAGCGGCCCGCATAATCGGTCTCGCACCACACCAGGGAGGGGTCGGTCTCGACCACCCGGTAACTATGGACAAAATAGAAGGGCTCCCCATCCGCTCGCAGGCCCTGGGTCAACGGGGCGCCGGGCTTGAAGATGGCTTCGTTCCAGCCCATGTGCGGGATCCGCAGGCCAGGCTGGGACGGAAAACGGCGGACGACGCCGGGGAACACGCCCAGGCCCGGGCGGTCGGCTTCCTCGGAACGCTCGAACAGGACCTGGAGGCCCATGCAGACCCCGAGGAACGGACGGTCGGCGGCGATCCATTGTTTCAGGAAGGATTCGAAGTCGTTACGACGGATGCAATCCATGCAGTCCGCCATGGCGCCCTGCCCCGGGAACACGACCAGCTCGGCCTGCTCGGCCTCGGCCGGGGTCGCGGCCAGGAACGCATCGGCGCCGGCGGCGACCATGGCGCGGCTGACGCTGCGCAGGTTGCCCATCCCGTAATCGATGACGGCCACCCGCGGGCGGCGCGCTGTCGCGGAGGCTTCCACGGTCAGGCCAGCGTACCCTTGGTGCTCGGCACGCGGCCACCCTGGCGCGGGTCGACTTCGAGCGCCTCACGCAGGGCGCGGGCGAAGGCCTTGAAAAGGGCTTCGGCGATGTGGTGCGGCTCGTCGCCATACTCGAGCTTCAGGTGCAGATTGCAGCCGAGCGAGTTGGCGAGGCCCTGGAAGAACTCCCGGACGAGCGCGATGTTGAAGTCCTTCACCATGTAGTTGGTGATCTCGACCTGGTAGACCATCATCGGACGGTTGCTGAGGTCGACGGCGCAGCGGGCCAGGGTCTCGTCCATCGGAAGGATGAAGAAACCATAGCGGCGGATGCCGGCCTTGTCGCCGAGCGCTTCCTTGATGGCCTGGCCGAGGACGATGCCGACATCCTCCACGGTATGGTGGTAGTCGACGTCGGTGTCACCGGTCGCCTTGACCTTGAGGTCGACGAGCGAGTGGCGGGAGAAGAGCGTCAGCATGTGGTCGAAGAAGGCCACCCCGGTGGCGATTTCCGACATACCGGTGCCGTCCAAGTTCACCTCGAGGGCGATCTTGGTCTCGGCGGTATCCCGGCGGAGGCTGGCTTTGCGGACGGCTGCGCTCATCCCTCAGAAATCCCCGCGGAAGGCGGGATTGTCAACCTCACCCTTCCATCCAGACCGCCACGGCCTGCAGGAAGACGTCCGTCTCCTGCTCCGTGCCCACGGAGATGCGCAAGGACTTCTCGGTGAGGCGATGGTTCGGGAAACGGCGGACGAGGATCTTCCGGGCGCGGAGGAACTCGAAGCAATGGGCGGCGGTCTCGACCGAGGCCTCGCGTTTCGTCGAGACGGGCGCGGCGAGCACGAAGTTGCCGGCGGCGGGATTCACCTGCCAGCCGAGCTGGCGGAGCGCGGCGGCGAGGCGGTCGCGCGTGGCGCGCACCTGGGCGACGGTCACGTCGAGCCACTCGCGGTCGTCGAGCGCGGCGGCGGCGGCGACCTGCGCGAGGCGGTCGACGTTATAGCTGTCGCGGACGCGGTGGAGCACCTCGGCGACGGCCGGCGGGCAGAGCGCGTAACCGACGCGCAGGCCGGCGAGGGCGTGGGCCTTGGACATCGTGCGCGTGACGACGACGTTCGGGAACTCCCGCACGAGCGCGACGCAGTCGGCGTCGGCGAAGGCGGCGTAGGCTTCGTCGACGACGAGCAGGCCAGGGAAAGCCTTGGCGAGCGAGCGGACGACGTCCGTCGCGAAGGCCACGCCGAGCGGGGCGTTCGGATTGGTCAGGAAGAAGATCGCGGCGCCGCACCGGGCGACGGCGTCGACGTCGACGCCCAAGGCGTCCGTGACCTCGACCTTGACGACTTCGGCATGCTGCGCTGCCGCGAGCACGGGATAGAGCGAGTAGCTCGGATTGAGCATGCCGATCGGGCGGCCGGGGCCGGCGTAGGCGCGGATCAGCAGGTTAAGGATGTCGTCGGAACCATTGCCGGCGACGACGTTCGCCGCCTCGAAACCGTGGAAGCGCGCGACGGCCTCGCGCAGGGGCGCGGAATCCGGCGACGGGTAGAGACGTAGCGCGGCGCCGTCGTTGACCAACGCGACGCGGATGGCCTCGAGCGAACGGAGGCTCGGCGGATACGGGTTCTCGTTGGTGTTGAGTTTGACCCATCCCCCGCCCTGCGGCTGCTCGCCGGGGACGTAGGGAGACATGGCCGCGACATGCGCGTTCGCGGCGGGAAGACGGGAAGACATCAGCGTAACTTGAGTTTGGCGGCGGCGAATTCCTGCAGCAGCGCGCGCGTCCGGGCGGCGTCATCGCAGGCGACGACCTGGGCGGCGAGTTCGCGGAGTTCGGCGGCGGTGGAATGGCGGAGGACGAAGCGGACTTCCGGCAAGGCGGCGGGGCTCATGCTGAGCTCGTGCACGCCGAGTCCGATCAGCAAGGGCGCCCACAGCGGGTCGCCGCCCAGTTCGCCGCAGACGGCGGCGGGGATCCCGGCCTTCTGCGCGGCGGCGAAGATCGCCAGGAGCGTCCGGACGACGGCGGGATGGCACGGGTCGTAGAGCGAGGCGACGCGCTGGTTGCCGCGGTCGACGGCGAGCAGGTACTGGACGAGGTCGTTGGTGCCGACGCTGAAGAAATCCGCTTCGGCGGCGAGGCTGTCGGCGACCAGCACGGCCGAGGGGATCTCAATCATCGCGCCGAGCCGGATCGCCTCGGCGGGGCGCACGCCTTCGCGGGCGAGCTCGGCCTCGACGTCACGGAAGACGGCCTTGGCGCGGCGCAGCTCCTCGACGCCGGAGATCATCGGGAACATCACCTGCACCGGCCCGAGCGCGGCGGCGCGGACGAGCGCGCGGAGCTGCGGACGGAAGACGTCGGGGCGCTCGAGGCACATGCGCACCGCGCGGTAGCCCATGAAGGGGTTGGCCTCGTCGGCGAGGTCGCCCAGCCGCTTGTCGCCACCGATGTCGAGGGTGCGGAAGGTCACCGGCCGGCCCTTCGCGAGGCGCACGGCTTCGGCATATTCTTCATACTGCACGCCCTCGTCGGGCCAGCCGTCGAGGCGCAGGTAAAGGTTCTCGGTGCGGTAGAGGCCGATGCCGCGGGCGCAGTAGGCGAGCGCGTCTTCCATCTCGGCGGGATCGCCGATGTTCGCGAGCAGGCTGAAGGCGGAACCGTCCGCGGTCAGGTCCGGGAAAGAGACTTCCGCGCGGACGCGGTCGCGACGCTGGCGGATCGCCTGCTCCTTGTCGCGGTAACCGTCGATGGTCTCGGGCGTCGGATTGAGGATGACGAGACCGGTCTCACCGTCGACGAGGATGACGTCGTCTTCGCGGACGGCTTCCATGAGCCCCTTGACGCCGACGACCGCGGGGACGTCGAGCGAACGGGCCATGATCGCGGAGTGGCTGGTGCGGCCGCCTTCTTCCGTCACGAAGGCGAGCACGCCGCCGTCATGCAGGCCGGCGGTGTCGGAAGGCGTGAGGTCGCGCGCGGCGACGACGTGTGCCTGGGCCGCCTGGCCGACGCGTTCGGGTTGGGTGCCGAGCAGCTGGTCGAGCACGCGCCCGGTGACGTCCCGGATGTCCGACGCCCGCTCCCGCAGGAAGTCGTCGTCCATCTTCTCGAAGATCTCGATGTAACGTTGCGCGACTTCCTGGAAGCAGAATTCGACGTTGAAACCGGTGCTCCGGACTTCGCGGCTGACGTCGTCGATGAGCGCGACGTCCTCGAGCACGAGGAGATGGGCGTCGAAGATGGAGGCTTCGGATTCGTTCAGCTTGCGGGCGACGTCGTCTCGGAGCTGCGAGATCTCCTGCCGGGTGGCCGCCAAGGCGCCTTCCAGACGGCGGAGCTCGGCCTCCGGGTCGGCGACCTTCTCGCAAGCGACGATGGCCATGCCCCGCATCAGCGGGTAGGCGGGACCACGGGCGACACCAGGGGCGGCGGCGATGCCTTTGAGGCGAACCTCGGGCCTGGATTCTGCGGCCTTCATCCGTGCATCCATTGACGCCCGGGAGCGGCGGGAAGCAAGGCAGGATATCTGCCTCAGACCTCGACCGCCGTAGGCTCGTCGGAAGGCATGACCATCTCCGGCATGACGAGCACGGGCATCGTGAGCTCAGGGACTTCGACGGCCTGCGAAAGATCGGCTTCCTGGGCGACATCCGTGATCAGACGCACCGGCATGTCCTCCGCACCAAGGACCTGCTCTTCGGCGGGCACCTGTTCTTCGACATAGGAAAGCAGGCCGGAGTATTCGGCCGGGATCGTGACCTGCAGTTCGACGAAGACGAGGGCGAGCAGGCAGAGATGGGCGAAAGAGCGGCCCATGCGCTGACCGTAGGCATGCAGCCAGGACATCACGCCGGCCGCCGAACGCTCTTCGCGACGGCTCAGGCAGGCGAGCTGGGCCTGGTGCAGACGGGCGGAGGCCTGGAAGCGGGCGCGCAAGGCGGGCGAGGCGCTCATCGCGGCGCGCAGACGGGCGACCTGCTCGGCGGAGGCGTTGCCCTCCAGGAAAAGGGCGACGAGGGATTCGAATTCGGCGGCGCTCATCCGCGGAACTCCTCTCCCATGAGTTCGCGCAAGGCTTCGCGGGCGCGGTTGATGCGGCTCTTGACCGTGCCGATGGAGAGGCCGAGGTCTTCGGCGATCTCTTCATACGACATGTTGCGGACGTTGCGCATCGTCAGAATACGAGCGTGTTCCGGCTTCAATTGTTCCATGCACTCGGCCACTTTATGGACGAATTCGTTATGCTGGGCCTCATGGCCGGGGCCCTGGGCGCCGTCCGAAAGGATGTCGTGCAGGGTGGCGCCAGGATCGTCCCCGAGGTCGGCGTCGAGCGACATGGACTGGTCCCGCTTGCGGCGACGCCAGTACCAGTAGCGATTTCGGGCGAGATTCGTGCCGATCTGGTGGATCCAGGTCGAAAAAGTGGCGGTTCCGCGGAAGGAGGCCAGTACCCGGTGGGCCCGGATGAAGGTATCCTGGGTGATTTCCTCGGCGTCCTGGCGGTTACGGAGCAAGGAGAAGACTTTGGCGAAGATTCGGCCCTGATACTTCAGGACCAACTCGTTGTAAGCCGACAGATCCCCCTGACGGGCGCGGTCCAAGGCGGACTGGTCGGCTTCGGTCTCCATGGGGGTTCGTATACGGTAAGGGAAAACAGGCCTGAGTCGACCCATAATCGTGGTGACATATCTTTACAATTACCCCTCGCTAATCAACCTCTTTAAAACCCCGACTTTCAGGAGCCGATGTTCACGACCCGCAAGAAAACCCCTGCCCTCTCCTGGGTCAATTGCCTCAGCGGCGAAAAAGGCTCCACCGCCGACCTCCCGTCGTCGCTTCCCGGCGACGCCCCCCACCCCGCCCTGCACCTGGTCCCGGCCGGAGAACTCGTGGCCCTCGAGCCTTCCGGTGAGAGCGTCGCCTTGGTCAACGGCTCACCGCTCAGCCAGCGCTTGGCCGTGACCGAACCCACGACGGTCCAGCTGCCGTCCGCCCTGCTCGTCGTCGCTCCCCGCGCCCAGGAAGACTTTGCGTTCATCCGGACCGACCTCTGGGTCCTGTTCGACGCGCGCACCGGCGATCAGCTCGGCGAATTCCCCGCGACGGAACTCCTCGACGCCGCCGGCCGCTCCGGCCTGCCGACCGACGCCCTCGCCTGCACGCCGGTCGGCCTGGAGGTCGGCTTCAACCTCGCGCAGATCGCGCCCCTGCTCGCTCCGCCCGAAGAACCCGTCGTCCGTCGCGAGAGCCAGGCGCTCCTCGCCGCCGAACAGACCCGCGGCGCGCACGTCTGTCCGGTTTGCTGGACGCGCTTCGACGCCGGCGACGCGCTGAGCATCGCGGTGCACGAGAACCTGCGCGGCGACCCGATTCTCGGCTCCGACGCGCGCCTGCGCTTCCAGCCTACGCGCTTCAACGACCAAGGGCTCGCGCTCGATCCGATGGGCCTGGCCTGCACCGACATCGCCTGCCCGCATTGCCGCCGGCAGCTGCCGCCCGGCTACCTCGAACGCCCGCACCGCATCATCTCGCTCATCGGGGCGCCCAGCGCCGGTAAGTCCTACTACCTCGCCGTGCTCACCCGCGTGCTGCAGGACCGCCTGCCGGAGGACTTCTCGCTCGCCTTCAAGGACGGCGACCCGAGCGGCAACATGCTGCTCAACCAGATGCGGAACACGCTCTTCTCGGCCGCGACGCCGGAAGACGCGCTGCTGGGCAAGACGGCCCTCGAAGGCGCCACTTACGAGAAGCTCCCGCGCCTCGGCCGCATGGTCTCCCTGCCCCGGCCGTTCATCTACTCGCTCAGCCGCCCCGGACAGCCGGCCCTGGACACTTCGGTCATCCTTTACGACAACGCCGGCGAGCACTTCGAACCCGGCATCGACATCCATGACTCGCCCGGCGCGATGCACGTCGCGACGTCGAGCGGCCTGATCTTCCTCTTCGACCCGACGGCCAACGCGCGCTTCAAGGCCAAGCTCGTCGGCGTCGACGACCCGCAGCTCGCCCTCAAGGGACGCGTCGACCAGCAGGACAGCATCCTCGCCGAGATGGAGACCCGCATGAAGCGCGTGCTCGGCCTGGCGCACGATCAGCGCATCGCGACGCCGCTCGCCTTCGTCGTCGGCAAGTCCGACACCTGGGAGAAGCTGCTCAGTTCGCCGCTCGAACCGGTCGTCAAGGCCGGCACGCTCGACCTCGCCGCCGTCCGCCGCAACCTCCGATCGCGTGCGCGAAGTCCTGCTGGTGCTCTGCCCGGGCCTCGTCGCCTCGGCCGAATCCCTCGCCGACCAGATCTGCTTCTTCGCCGCCACTTCGTTCGGCCACACGCCGGTGATGATCGGCGCCGGCCCGAACAAGGGACGCATCGCGCCGGATCCGCAGCGGCTCTCGCCGGCCCACGTGGAGGAACCGCTCTACTGGTTGCTGCACCTCTCCTCTCCGGCGCTGTTCCCCGCGACCCCGACTTCCTGATGCCCCTCCAACTCGTCTTCACTTCCGCACCGCAAGGGCTCACGCCGGGACGCTCGGGCTATTGCACCGTGGCCCGCCACCGCGCCGTGCCGGACCGCCTCGCCCAGCTGCTGGAGTCCGTGGGCACGCCGCATGAACAACCGCAGGGCGAGACATTCACCTTCCGCACGCTCGACGCCGGCGACCGCCACTGGTTCGTGCTCTCCCGTTTCGTCGCCCGCGGCCTTGATTACACGCAGCGCGACAACCGTCTCGCCCATCACCTGATCTTCACCGCCGAAGAAGCCGCGCTGCTCGCTCCGCCCGCCGCGCTGGCCGCCCGCTGGAAAGGCTGGCTCGCCGAATGGAACGGCGCCCCGGCCTGGCTCGAGGGCGAAGACCGCCCGCTGGCCCTCGAACCGGCCACCGCGCTTTCGCCCGCCCTCACCTGGCGCGAGGTCACCGGCACCGGCGCCAAGGCCGCCTGGCTGATCGACGCGACCGGCGCGTCCACCGCCGGCCTGCGTAACCCGCCCGCCAACGCGACGCTGCTGCGGCTCCTCGCCGAATCGTCCGCCCTGATCGGCAAGGCCGCTTGGCATGCGACGTTCACCACCGACGCTCGCCTCACCGGCGAAGCAGGCTTCGTCTGGGCCGCCCACGCCGAGCGCCCCGCGACGATCGACTTCGTCGACGCCCGCTCGCAGCCTGCGCCGACCGGCGAGCTCGCACGCCAAGCCGCCGCCGGCCTGACTTCCCCGAAGACCGCGCCGACCGCGCCCACCCGCCGCCCCGGCGCCGCGCCTTCCGCACCGCAAGGCGGCTCGGCCACGCCTTGGATCGTCGGCGGCGTTCTCCTCGTCGTCGCCGCGGGCCTGGCTTTCCTCTTCACTAATCGCACCGAGACGCCCGCGCCCGCGCCGGCGCCGGTCGCCGCGCCCGCGCCCTCCGCCGCCGACCTCGCTCAAGCCGAGGAGATCCTCCGCGTGAACCGCGCGGTCAACGAGATCCTCAGCCTGCTCGAGTCCGGCGAGATGCTGCCCGCCGCCCGCCTTTGGCTGGAGACTAATGAGCGCGACGCTCGTCGGCTCGGCAATTACAAGGAGCAGATTCTGCCGCGCATCCTGAACGGCTTCTCCGCCGGCGCCGTCAAGGAGCTGCGCAACAAGATCGAACGTCGCGACATCCTCGATGACCCCAAGGCCAGCCAGGCCGCCCACACCGAAGCCCTCGAAGCGCTGCGCGTCGGCAAGCAACTCGGCGTCCAGGAAGACGCTGCCTGGAAGGAACTGCTCGCGATCAAGGACCGCACCCTCCTGCTGCCCACGCTCGACGTCCGCCCCGTCCTCGCCGTCCCGGGTCAGTGGCGCTTCTCCGATACCGGCCCGAAGTCTCCCACCGAAGCCGAGTTCCCGCTGTCACGCGCCGCGGTGGACCATCTCATCAAGTGGGTCGCCGAAGCCGGCGCGTCCGCGCGCTCCGCCGCCCAGATCCGCCTCCGCGTCCTGCCCTTGCTCTCGCCGCATCAGCGCGACGACCGGACGCCTTACGTCAACGGCGAGATCCGCGTCAGCGGCGCGACGACCTGGTTCGAATCGACGCCCGAGCCGGGCAAGCTCGCCGCCATCGGCATCGGCCTCGGCGCCCGCCGTAACGTCGTGTCGCTCATCCTCGCCCCGACCGACGGCGCCCGTCCCGCCAACCTGCTCATCGAGATCATCCTGCCCAAGGGCGACCGCCGCGTGCTCGCCTTGATCGGCGACCCCGCGCAGCTCCGGCCGCTGGACCTCGGCGTCGGCGCCCTCCGTTTCGACGCGGACACCGGCGTGATCCGTCCCGCTCCGTGGGCCGAGACCGCCGTCAACGCCTTCGTCTGGGCCCACGGCCAGGTCGGCCTCTATCCGGCCGGACACGGCTTCCCGGACCGCGACCTGCCGTCGGTCCGCGCGACGCGCTCGCTGCTTGAGACCGACCTGCTGCGGCTCGAAGCGAAGCAGGGACCCGACGCTCCTCCCTACGAAGAAGTCGCCGCCCGCCGCAAAGCCTTCCGCGAAGGCAAACTGATCGAAGCGGGCGCGCCTTGGGGCGTGCAGGCCGTCGACGCCAATGGGACCGCCGGCCCGCGTCTCGTCGAATTTCGTTGATCCATGCAGGCCGAACGCCTCATCGCCCGCATCCGCGGCCAGCTCGAACTCGGGACGCCTGATCTCGAAGCCCGTTCGCTGGCCGGGGAATACGCGGCGCTGTGCCTACGCGCCCGCGAACGCCTGGAGCAATGCGCCACGCTGGTGCGCGGCGGCAACGAACACGCCGCCTTCCAGGCCGCCGAAGCGGAGCCTGACCTCCTCGGCCTCTGCGCCCTGCTGAGCTTCGCGGAGTCCGACCGCTGGCATGCGCTGTGCCGCGAACGCGGCCTGCCGGCCGGCTTCCCGCTCGACGGCCAGCATGTGCTCGCGGTCGAAAGCCTCTACGGACGCGTCATCGGCGAGAGCCACCCGCTCTACCGCGACTACCGCGACGCCATCCGTCGCCGCGACGAAGACCGCGCGCTGGCGGTGCTCCGCTCGATCGTCCGCATCAACCCCGACGACCCGAACGCGCAGTCCGAACTCGCGCGTCTGTCCGCGAAGTTCCTGCGCGAATCGCTGGGCCGCGTCGGCGCCCTCTTTGCCGAAGGCCGCGCCGCCGAGGCCGCCGAACTCATGCAGCGCATGGAG
>JBKCKE010000076.1:0-2137 GCA_046301395.1 Verrucomicrobiota bacterium
TTGGCTTTTCCAAGCAACCATGATTTATCTCTTACTTTCTTCTGACCTATTCTCATCGTCACCTTCATGACCAAGTCGCTGAAACTCATCCTCTCCGCCCTTCTGCTCATCTCAGCCGTACCCGCCGCCGGGGAAGCCGCCGGGGATGGCTCTGCCCTGCTGGCGAAAGCCGAGCAGTCGCTCAAAGCCCTGCCGCCCGAGGAAGCATCCAAACTCCGTGCCCTCCTCGTCTCCACCGGCGCTAGCCGCTACGACGACCGAGCAGGCGCTTGGATCAAGTCCTCAACCAAAGAGGACCTGAAGCCCGTCGCGGATTACGCTGTGGCCAGCCTGCGCGCGATGGCCGAAGCCGGTGACGCCGAAGGAATGTACTTCCTGCACTTCGTGCTCACCCAAAGGATTGCGACCGCGGTCGAGGGTTTCCAGTGGCTGGAAAAAGCAGCTAAGCAGGGCTATCCTCGGGCCGTCTTCGATGTGACCAAGAAGCAGCTGAAAGACCAGCCGGAGAAACTACGAGCCGCGATGGAAGACTTCGCCAAGCAGGAGAACGACGCCGGCCTCCAGGCGCTCTACTGGTTCGCCTTTGGCTACGAGAAGGGACAGCAAGGCCTCCCGAAGGACGCGGCCAAGGCCGCTGACTACCGGAACCGCGCCAAGGCCTTGGGCGACAAGCTATACGCGGCCGAAAAGGCGAAGTGAGCCATCACTTCGCCTCAGGCAAGGCGTGGTAGGCGACCTCGGCGAAGAAAAACTCCGCCAGCTTAGGATGGGGTGATCGGCGGGATGGAATGCCTTGAGCACGAATGAGAGGCCGTGACGACGGGTCACGCTCCAACCCAGGCGGCCCCGCTGCTCGCCGCAACCGGATTCCCCCGGCTTCAGGACACCAGGCCGACGATTTCCTTGGAGCCGACGATCTCCTTGGCCGCGGAGATGAGGTGCGTCTTGAAAGCCGCGGCCAAAGGAGAGAGCCGTCGTCCGGAGGGATGGACGATCTGCCAGCTGGACTGCAGCGGGAAGCCTTCAAGCGGCAGCGTGACCAGGCCCGGATGCGCGCCTTTGCGCATGGCATGGGCGGAGACGATCGCGATGCCCATCCCGCCGGCGACGGCCTCGAGGATCGCCTCGTTGCTACCGAGCTCGAAACGGACGGAGGGATCGAAGCCGCGCTGACGGAAATAATCGTCGGCGGCGAGGCGCGTGCCCGAACCGCGCTCACGCGTGATGAAACGGACGTCGCCGAGTTCGTTGAGCAGCACGGCCGGCTGCTTCGCCAGGCGATGACCGGCCGGCGCCACCACGACGAGCGGGTTGGGCATGAAGGCCGTCGCGCTGAGCGCGAGGTCGGCCGGCGGACGCGACATGATGTAGAGGTCGTCGTTGTTCTGACGCAGCCGTTCGATCACGCCGTCGCGGTTGAGTAATACCATCGAGACATCGACGCCGGGACGGGAGGCGCAGAAGGAGCCGAGCAGTCGCGGCGCGAAGTATTGGGCGGTGTTCACCATGGAGACCTTGAGCAGACCGCTCTCGCCTCCGCGGAGCGCCTGGATGTTCTGCTCGAAGGAGTCCCACTCGATCTGCACGCCGCGTGCCGCCTTGGCGAGTTCGCGCCCGGCTTCGGTCAGGAAGACCTTGCGGCCGATCACTTCATAGAGCGGGAGGCCGACGGCTTCCGATAAATCGCGCAGATGCACCGAAGCGGTCGGTTGCGTGACATTGGCTTCCTTGGCGGCGCCGCTGATGCTGCCGGAGGAGACCAAGGCGCGGAAAAGTTGGAGTTGGCGGAAGGTAACGTTCATAGTTATAATACTATGTTATCTATTTTTAGAGTAGTAGTTAGTCAATTGAGTCGCTCCCTAATCTATTTGGCGATGCCAAAATTTCGCGACCTCCCCCTGCCCTTCTTCGTGTTCGGTTAGCAGGCCGACTTGGTCCGCTCGAAGCTTGATACTCAGGCCCAGGCGCGGTCGATGCTACGCCACATGCTCCGGTTGACGGCACCGGAAAACTATCCGACCTCATATTCCTGCCTCCCGCTCATGATGAGCTCCCCGCTGAACCTCCTCGTGGAGCGAGTTCGCCTGACGCCACCCTCAAACCTGAGCCATCCCCCGCACGGACGATCTGCTCAACG
>JBKCKE010000077.1:0-60619 GCA_046301395.1 Verrucomicrobiota bacterium
ATTGTCACCGATGATCCTTCGGGTTTCGGTCGACCGGATCTTGAGACCACTGACATCGACCACCCAGGATATGCTCGGCGACTCGACCACGACATTGACGTGATTGAACAGCAATACCGTATCGTCTTCGTAGTCGGACCACTCCGGTTGTAAGGATACTTCCTGGTAGTGCGCGTCCAGACCGGCCGCCCGGGCCAGCGCGATCATCATGTTGGCAAACCCGATACAGTTGCCGGTGCGTGCAGCGAAGGCCTCCGTAACGAGGACGCGCTCCTCAAAGTTTCGATTCCTGAGACCCGCGCGGCGTTGCTCAAAGAATACGGCGGCGCGGATGACGCGGACTTCGCCGAGTTCCTGCACGAACACAGCTACGACTCGCATTATGCACCGAAGCCCGACGCTTCGCCCTACCCCTTCGGCACCTTCGCGCTCTGGCGCATCTCGACCCGCTGGCCCGGCAGCCCGGTGCCACCCTGCATCCACCGCGCCCCGGAGAACCGTCCCGGCTCACCGCGCCTGCTGCTGATCAGCTGAGTTATTTGACCCGCGTCAGCTTCGACGGGTAACGGCGGTCAGCGTTCCATTCGCCGAGATAGATGTCGCCGGCGGAATCGACGAAGAGGTCGTGGCCGTGCTTGAAGATCGGCTGGGCCTGCGTGAGTGGCTGGAGCTTGCCGTCGACGTACTTGGGTTCGTTGCCACCTGGCGCGCTGAGGACCTTCTTGGTGGCGCGATCCAGGACGAGCAGGAAGCCCGACTGGGCGAGGCGCTTGCCCTTGGCGTCCTTACTCCAGCAGACCGCCGTGTAGATCTTGTCGCCGCGGAAGAACAGCTGGCCGGCGAAAGCACCAGGAAGGTCGAGGGTGTCCACGTACTTTCCGTCCAAGGTGAACGCCTTGAGCTGATTCTGGCTGCGCGACGGCACCCAGACCAGCGGGCCGCGCGGATCGGTGACGTCGATGGAGATGCCATGGGCGTTGCTGAGATTGGCAGCGTCCTTCGTCGGCCCGCCCCACTTCTTGATCAGCTTACCCTCGAGCGAGAACTCATAGATCAAGTTCGAACCGTAGCCGTCGGCCACCAGCAGCGTGCCCGCCGGCGTCCACGCCACATCGCACGGCATGAACTTACCGTCGCTCAGGCCGAGCTCCTTCGGCGTGGGGAACTTGCGCACGACCTTGCCGTCGGTGGTCAGCAGCGTGATGCGTCCTTCGACCGCGGAGGGGTTCCAGCCCTCGGCCGCCATGTGCCAGCCAGAGTCCACGTGCACGAGATACTCCACACCGTCCTTTTCGAAGATTTCCAGACCATGACCGCCGCCGAGTCCGGCACTGATCGAACGGACGTAGCGGCCATCCTTCTCGAAGACGATGAAGTCGTTCTTGGGGTGATCCGTCACGAGGTAGAGGCGCCCCGCCTTATCCTCGGCGAGCGCGTGCGCGTTGACGATCGGCGCGACCGCCGGATCGGCCTTCGCCCAACCCAGGTCGAGGGTATAACGAGCCGACCCGTGACCGAGGACAGGAGGCGTCTCGGCGGCGAGGAGCGGCGTGACGAGGAGCAAGGCAAGGAGACGCATGAAGGGATGGCGGCAGACTACCCGCGCTGACGCTTCAGGCAAGCCCGCCAAGCCGTCCTCTTATGGCTTGCTCTTAGTCCCTTGCCTCGGGGCGGACCGCGGCTTGGATGAGGCCATGCGCCGTACCCTCGCCTGGCTCCGCCCCTACGTCTTCGGGACCGTGCTCGCCGGCATCCTGACCTTCGACCTCTCCAACCAATGGGAAGTACCCGTCTCCCATCTGCCCGGGGAGTTCTTCGAGCGTTATGTCGACGGCTTCGATCCGCACGCCGATCCGGCCGTGCTTCTGGCCCTTGCCGAAAAAGGCAACGTCCAGGCGCAATATGTCTACGCGCTCCGACACACCGCCTACGCGCCGGTCGAATTGCAGATCAAAGAGGATCGGGAGCTCGCCTTCCGTTGGACTTTGAAAGCAGCTGACGGCGGACACTCTCGCGCCATGGCCGTGGTCGCGTTGTATTATTTTCGCGGAACGGGAACGGCGAAGAACCTGACCGAGGCCAAGAAGTGGGCCGATCAGTCCGTGGCGAAAGGCCAGTCGATGGGCTTCCGTGTGCTCGGCGACCTGCGCCGGGAAGAGGCCCGCGCCCTGAAAGCGGCGTCAGTCACCGCTGACAACAAGAAGGCTCTTTCGGACTACGAAACCGCCATGAAGGAAGCCTTCGCCTACTACCGCCGCGGCGCGGACACCGGCGAACGTATCGCCTTACGCATGATGTCTGAAGGTTATGATGAAGGCGTCCCGGGCATGCCGCGCAACTACGAGCTCGGCACGGAGTTCCTGCGACGATCGGCGATGCGCCGCGACCTGACCGCCATCCGGGCGATGGCCGAGCGGCTCGAGAAAGGCGTCAAAGCCCCGCGCGACCTTTCCCAGGCCTACGCGTGGAGACTCGTACTAAGCCAGCTCACGGGGGTCGATAAGGACGCCGCAGAGCTGGCCCGCCTGGAAGGTACGATGGGCCTGCCGGAGATCCAGCGCGGACAGAACGACGCCGCCAAGATTCTCAAGGAACTGCCCTCCGAAGCGTCCGACGCCCTTTCGCGCCTGCACACCTCCCGCTGAGCCATGACGCCGGCCCAATTGAAGTCCTCCGCGGAAACCGACGCGCAGCCGCCTCGCGGACTCTCGCGCGAGGCGCAGTCTCTTTGGTTCATCAAGAAGGGCGACTGGGAGTCGGCACACAATATCGCCCAGGACATCGAGACTCCCGTCGGCTCCTGGCTTCATGCGCTCCTCCACCTCATCGAAGGCGACCTGGGCAACGCCCGCTATTGGTTCGCCGAAGCCGGCCGGCCGGTGAAGAAGCCCTCGCAGATCGACGAACTCTGGGACGAAATCGCCGGAGTCGTGCTGAAGTAAGGGGTTGGGTTTGACGCTTCGGGGCTTCCCGCCTCGATAGCGGCATGTCCGCTCAGCCACGCCGTGCCCTGACCGGCGTGCCTTCGCACGCTTGGGCGGCTTGCGCCTGTTCGGAAGGCGCCGAGCGACGCGTGATCGTCTTCCTGGCCTCGAACCTCGGCGCGGCGGAGACCTTCGCGGAAGAGACCGCCCAGCTGCTGACCCTGCTCAATGACGCACAGCCGGTCGCCCGCACCCTGACCGAAGCCGATGCGGCCGTCCCGGCCTTCGAAGCCGACTGCGACCTCCTCGGCGTCCTCTCGCTCCTGCGCCACGGCAACCATGACGCGAAGCGGCCGCTGCTCATCGCCTGCACGCCCGGCTCGCTCACCCGTCGCTCGCCCGCCCCCGAAGCCACGGCCAAGGCCGAGATCGTCGTCCGTAAGGGCGAGAAGCTCGCCCTACGTGACTTCGCGAAGCGCCTGGCCGAAGACTTCGGTTACGCCCACGAGGCCCTCTGCGAACAACCCGGCGAATACGCGCTCCGCGGCGGCATCCTTGACGTCTACCCGCTGAACGCGCAGATGCCCGTGCGCATCGACCTCTTCGGCGACGTCGTCGAGTCGCTCCGTCCTTTCGATCCCGCCACGCAGCGCAGCGAAGGCGAGGTCGACGGCCTCGTCATCTGCGCGCCGCGGGACGATTCCGGTTCAGCCCCCGAGGCGCCGTTCTTCCGGCACCTGCCGACCGACGCGCTCATCATCTCGGTAGACCGCTGCCACGAGGACGTCCTCTGCGCCGAGCTGCACTCGGCCAAGGTCGACGAACTCGTGCTCGAGGAGACCGACGATGCGCCGCTCGGCTGCGCGGCGCACGCCCTCGAATCGACCCCCGCTGAGTCCTTACTCATCGGCTCCGCGACGGACAGCACCGAGACGCGCCCCGCCCTCCTCCGGGCCGCCGCCTCGCTGGCCAAGGACGGGCGTCCCTGCCTGCTCACCGGCGACACCGACGGCTCCGTCGATCGGCTCAACGCAGAGGTCGCCAGCGCCAAGATCCGGGGTTTCGCGCCACGCGTCACGCACGGACGCTTCGGCGGGGGCATCCTCATCGCCCCGGACAAGTTGCCCGGCCTGCTCAAGGACGGCCTGCTCCTGCTGACCGAACGCGAGCTCTTCGGCCGACGTAAGCGTCCGCTCGCCGTCCTGCCGCGCCGCCGCACCGCCATCCGCGCCGCCGTCGGCCGCGCGCTCGACTTCGGCGAACTCGCCGACGGCGACGCGCTCGTGCACGCCACGCAAGGCGTCTGCCTCTTCCGCGGCATCAAGGCCCACGAGCACAACGGACGCACCGAGGATTTCATCGGTCTGGAGTTCGCCCTGAAATCGATGCTGCACCTCCCCGTGCGGGAGTCGCATCTCCTCACGCGCTACATCGGCATCGGCCGGGCCATCCCGAAGCTCTCCAAACTCGGCGGAGGTGGCTGGGAGAAGTCGCGTAAGGCCGCCGAGAAGGCCACCGCCGACCTCGCCGCGCAGCTGCTGGCGATGCAGGCCGCCCGCTCGACCAAGCCCGGCATCACGCACCCGAAGGACGCGGACAACGCCTGGATGGGCGAGTTCGAACGCTCCTTCCCGCATCGCGAGACGCCGGACCAGACCCGCGCGATCATCGACGTGAAAGCGGACATGGAACGCCCCGCGCCCATGGATCGGCTCATCAGCGGCGACGTCGGCTTCGGAAAGACCGAGGTCGCCCTCCGCGCCGCGTTCAAATGCGTCCTCGGCGGACGCCAGGTCGCGATCCTCGCGCCCACCACCGTCCTCGCGCAGCAGCACTTCGAAAGCTTCAAGGAGCGCCTTGCGCGCTGGCCGGTCTCCGTCGAACTCCTGAGCGGTTACCGTACCGCCAAGCAGAAAGCCGACGTCCGGGCGCGCGCCGCGACGGGGACCGTCGACGTCGTCGTCGGTACGCACGCCCTGCTTTCCGACGGCACCAGTTTCGGTCGGCTCGGCCTCGTCATCATCGACGAAGAGCATCGGTTCGGCGTCCGCCACAAGGAGCGCCTCAAGGAGCTGCGCACCGAGGTGGACGTGCTTGCCATGAGCGCGACGCCCATCCCGCGCACGCTCTACCTCGCGCTCGTCGGCGCGCGCGACCTCAGCGTGATCGAGACCCCGCCGCGCGAACGCCTGCCCATCCGCACCATCGTCCGGAGCTACGACGAGAAACTCGTCCGCGACGCCGTGAAGGCAGAGCTGGCCCGCGGCGGCCAGGTCTTCTACCTGCACAATCGCGTCGAGACGATCCAGGCTGTCGCGGAGCGGATCGCCGCGCTCGTGCCCAAGGCGCGCATCATCGTCGGCCACGGCCAGATGCCGGCCGGCCAGCTCGAGGAAGTCATGTCGGCCTTCGTCGCCGGCGAATACGACGTGCTCGTCTGCACGACCATCATCGAGACCGGCCTGGACATCCCGAACTGCAACACGCTCATCATCGAGGGCGCCGACCGGTTCGGCCTGGCGCAGCTCTACCAGCTGCGCGGACGCGTGGGCCGGTTCAACCGTCAGGCCTACGCCTACCTCTTCCTCCACCGCCATGCCGCGCTGGTCGGCACGGCGCACCGCCGCCTCTCGGCCATCCGGCAGTACAACCAGCTCGGCGCCGGCTTCCGCATCGCCATGCGGGACCTCGAACTGCGCGGCGCCGGCAACATCCTCGGGGCGGCGCAGAGCGGCCACGTCGCGACCGTCGGCTTCGATCTCTACTGCCAGCTCCTCCGCCGGAGCGTCGCCAAGCTGCGGGGCGACAAAGGCGCGGTCATCGAACGCTGCGAGGTCCAGCTGGACTTCATCGACCACACCCAGGCCGCCCTGGGCACGGAACAGACCAACAGCAGCGACGGCGAGGTCCCCCTGCTGACCGCCACCCTGCCGTCGGACTGGATCCCCGAGACACGGCTGCGGATCGAAGCCTTCCGCCGCATCGCGCTGGCGCTGGATGCCGCCGAGGTGGCCGAACTGCGGACTTCGCTCAAGGACCGTTACGGCAAACTGCCCCCGGAAGCGGACGCCCTGCTCAGCCTCGCGGAGATCCGGTGCCTGGCGGAGGATAAATGTGTCGTTTCGGTGACGACCGACGGCGCCGTGCTGCGTTGTCAGCAGGCGCTCGCTGGCCGCCCGCCAGAGCCCATTCTCGTCGGCAACCGGTTTCCCCGCTTGACCGTACGAGACCCCCTGCGGAAACTGAAGGAAATCCGCGGCTTCCTTTCACGGCTGCCCGCGCCTGACGTCCGATGAAATCCTTCCTCCTCTCCAGCCTGCTCGCCCTGACCGCGGCCGTCGCCTCCGCCCAGCTCAAGCTGCCTTCGGTCGAGGAAGCCGCCGCCAAGCGCTGGTCCCAGCTGAACTCCGACCGGATCGCCGCCGACGCGGACGGCCAAGGCATCACCCTTTCGGATATCCGCCGCCAGATCGACCCGATCGTCGGCCAGCTGCGCGCCGCCTCCCGTACAGACCTCGAGTTCGAGCAGGCGCTAGGGCAAGCCGCGAAGGAGACGCTCAAGTCGATGGCCGAACGTCAGATCGTCATCGCCGAATTCCGCGCCAACACCCCCAACCTGCCTTCCACCTACGTCGAAGCGGACATCGAAGAGACCATCCGCCGGGACTTCGGCGGAGACCGCAACCGTTTCGTCGCCTCGCTGCGCGCGGCCGGCACCACCCCGCTCGCCTACCGTAAGACCATCGAAGACCGCATCATCTTCGAATACATGGTGGGCCAGATCCGTCGCACCGCCTGGGACGTCAATCCCGGCAAGATCCAGGAGTACTACGACAAGAACAAGGCCGACTTCGCCCGCAAGGAGCAGGTGAAACTCCGCCAGATCACCCTCACGCAGGGTGCCGCCGAGAAGCCCGAAGAGACCGCCGCCCGCGCCAAGGCCTGGGCGGAAGCGCTGCGCCAGCCGGCCAAGGTCGCCGAACTGCTCGCCGCCTACAAGATCGGCGGCAAGCCCATCGCCGGACAGCCGACTTTCGCCGATGTGGCCGAACGCATCAGTTCCGACGACTTCGCGCGCAAAGGCGGCGACGCCGGCTGGCGCAACTTCGAGGACCTGAACCAGACCGTCGTCGCCGCCGTCCGCCAACTTAAGCCCGGCGAAATCTCGGAGCCCTTGAAATTCGATGTCGGCGCCGCGCCCATCTACGTGATCGTCAGCCCGGAATCCGTACGCCCGCAAGGCCATGCGCCGGTGAATGACCCCGAAGTCATGGCGGAGATCGAGACGAAGGTGCGTTCGATCGGCATGAAGCTCGCGATCCAACGCTGGCTGGACGACCTGCGCGCCAAGCACTACGTCCAGCTGCGCTGAGATGGACTCCGACCGCCGTGAACCCGTCGCCGTGACCGGCCGGGCTCCCGCCGCCGCCTACGCCTGCCATGCTTTCCCACGGCGCAGCGCGGGCGTGCTGCTCCATCCGACCGCCCTGCCGGGAGACGGCCCCGTCGGCTCCTTGGGAGCCGAAGCCCGCCGCTTCGTCGACATCCTCGCCGCCGCCGGCTTCGGCTGGTGGCAGGTCTGCCCGCTCGGGCCGACCGGTTACGGCGATTCGCCTTACCAAGCCCTCTCCGTCTTCGCCGGCAATCCGTACCTGCTCGACCTTGCCGACCTCGGCGCGCGCAAGCTGCTCACTTCCGAGGAGATCGCCGCGCTGCGACGCGGGAGTGACGGTCGCACCGACTATGGTCGCCTTTGGAACCAGCTGCGCCCCGCGCTTCAGCTCGCCGCGCGCCGCGGAGCCAAGACCCTGAAGCAGAACGCCGCCTTCCAGCGATTCCGCGAGCAGCAGGCCGGCTGGCTCGGCGCCTGGTGCCGCTTCTCTGCGTTACGTGAAGCGAACGGCTTCACCGCGCCGGACAAGTGGACGATCGACGAAGCCCCGGCCGAAGCCGTGGCCGAGGCCGAAGTCCTGCAGTTCCTGTTCGCCGAGCAATGGAAAGCGCTGCGCGAGTACGCGCGCGGCAAAGGCGTCCGTGTCTTCGGCGACGAACCCCTCTACGTCTCCGCCGACGGTTGCGACGCGAAGACCCGCCCGGAGCTCTTCCAGCTCGACGCGCAGGGCCGGCCGACGGCCGTGGCCGGCGTGCCGCCGGATTACTTCGCCGCGGACGGCCAGCTCTGGGGCAATCCGCTGTATGCCTGGGAACGGCACGCCGCCGACGGCTTCGCCTGGTGGAAGGCGCGCGTCCTCCACGATTTGGAACTCTTCGACGCGATCCGTATCGACCACTTCCGCGGCATCCATGACTACTGGAGCGTACCCGCCGGGTCGCCGAACGCCCGCGAAGGTAAATGGTGCGACGGCCCCGGACTCGCCTTCACCCACGCGCTCGCCGGCCTCCCGCTCGTCGCCGAAGACCTCGGCCTGCTCTCCCCGGGCGTGGACGTGCTCCGTCAGGCCTCCGGCCTGCCCGGCATGTCGGTACTGCAGTTCGGCTTCGGCGGACCTCCCGAGGGCAATCCGCACTTCCCCACGAACATCACCGCCGACCGCGTCGTCTACACCGGCACGCACGACAACGACACCGTCGTCGGCTGGCACGCGCAGGCGTCCGCCGACGAGCGCGCGCGCGTCGAAGCCGTCTTCGGCGCGATGACCGCGCCGCACGTCACGCTCGCCGAGGCGGCCCTGGCCTCACCCGGCGTGGCCGCGTTCATTCCCGTCCAGGACTTGCTGGGCCTGGGCGCCGAAGCCCGTTTCAACACCCCCGGTAATCCGCAAGGCAACTGGGGCTGGCGCATGAGCGACCTGCAGCTGACCACGCTGGCGGCGATGGCCGGGGCGTGGCGTCAGCGACTGAAGGCGACCGGCCGGCTCAGCGCGTAAGGCGACGGTACTTCGGGCGACGCGGCGTATCCGATTCGAGGCCGAGGCGCTTGCGCCGGTCTTCGAGGTAGTCGCCGTAGTTGCCTTCGTGCCAGACCACCGTGCTGTCGTCTTCGAACGCGAGGATGTGCGTGGCCACGCGGTCGAGGAACCAGCGGTCGTGCGTCACGATGACCGCGCAGCCCGCGAAGCCTTCGAGCGCGTCTTCGAGGGCGCGGATCGTGTTCACGTCGAGGTCGTTGGTCGGCTCGTCGAGCAAGAGCACGTTGGCGCCGGCCTTGATGAGCCGCGCGAGGTGAATGCGGTTGCGTTCGCCGCCCGACATCACGCCGACCTTGCGCTGCTGGACGTCGCCCGTGAAACCGAAGCGCGCCGCGTAGGCGCGGGCCGGGACCATGATCTTGCCGAGGTGGACCATGTCCTGGCCGTCGGAGATCGCGGACCAAAGCGGCGCGTCGGCCGGGAGCGAATCGCGGGACTGGTCGACGTAGGCGATCTTCACCGACTCGCCGACCGTGAGCGAACCCTTGTCCGGCTTCTCCTGGCCTGTGATCATGCGGAAGAGCGTCGTCTTGCCGGCGCCGTTGGGGCCGACCACGCCGACGATGCCGCCGGCGGGCAGCGTGAAATTGACCTCATCCATCAGGATGCGGTCGCCATAGCCCTTGGACAGACCGCGGGCCTCGATGACGGCGCCGCCGAGGCGCGGGCCGGGCGGGATCCAGATCTCGGCCGCTTTCTCCTGCTGGTTCTGGTCCTGCGTGAGCATCTGCTCGTAGGCGCGGAGACGGGCCTTGTTCTTGGCCACGCGGGCCTTGGGCGAAGCCGCGGCCCACTCGCGTTCGCGCTCCATCGAGCGGGAACGCGCGGCGGACTGCTTCTCCTCCATCTCGAGGCGCTGCTGCTTCTGCTGGAGCCAGGAGGAGTAGTTGCCCTTCCACGGGATGCCGCGGCCGCGGTCGAGCTCGAGGATCCAGCCCGCGACGTTGTCGAGGAAGTAGCGGTCGTGCGTGATCGCGATGACCGTTCCCTTGTAGCCCTGCAGGTGGCGTTCGAGCCAGGCGACCGTGTCGGCGTCGAGGTGATTGGTCGGCTCGTCGAGCAGGAGGATGTCCGGCTCCATGAGCAGCAGGCGGCAGAGCGCCACGCGGCGTTTCTCGCCGCCGGAGAGCGCGGAGACGACCGCCTCGCCGGGCGGGCAACGCAAGGCTTCCATCGCCATCTCGATGCGGGCGTCGAGGTCCCAGCCGCCGCGCGTGTCGAGGATCGTCTGGATCTCGCCTTGGCGGGCCAGGATGCGTTCCTGCTCCTTCGCGTCATCGGTCTCCGACACCTTCACGAACGTCTCGTCGTATTCCTCGAGCAGCGCCTTCATCGGGCCGGCGGCCTGCATCACGCATTCCTGGACCGTGAGATGCTCGTCGAGCCGCGGCTCCTGGGCGAGGTAGCCGAGCGTGTAGCCCGGCACCTGGCTGATCGCACCGTCGAATTCCTTGTCCTCGCCGGCCATGATCTTGAGCAGCGTCGACTTGCCCGAGCCGTTGAGGCCGAGGACGCCGATCTTGGCCCCATAATAGTAGGAAAGGGAAATATCGCGGAAAACGGGTTTCTTTTCGAAGTACTTCGTGACCCCCGTCATCGTGAAGATTACTTTTTCGTCAGCCATGCGGATAGGTTCGGAGAAGACCCAAGGGGGGCAAGCGGAACCCTCCGGGCCGGGGGGCCGAGCGCACTTGACATCCCCCCGGGGGTGCCCAAGGTATGCCTCAGTTCACCTTCACCGAGGTGGGTCCTGCCGGACCCGCTTTTTTTGTCCCCAAATCATTTCACCGAAAACCCGCACCCATCACCATGAGCGTCGATATCAAACCCTTCCTCCAATATCTCGAAAAGGAGAAGAACATCAAAAAAGAAGAGGCCTGCGCCCTCATCGTCGAGGCCATCAAGTCCTCCGTCGAGAAGTCGGTCATGGCCGGCCAGAACGTCGAGGTGAACGCCGACGCCGTCTCGGGCAAGCTCGACGCCTTCGTCGTCCTCCGCGTGACCGACTCCGTGTCGGACCCGCTCCAGGAGATCAACCCCGTCGCCGCCTCCCTCATCCAGCCTGACGTCCAGGTCGGCCAGGAAGTCCGCAAGCCGATCAAGGTCGAGGACCTCGGCCGCATCGCCGCCAAGACCACCCAGCAGCTGCTCAACCAGCGCTTCCGCAAGATCGAGAAGGACCAGGTCTTCCAGGAGTATAAGGACAAGGTCGGCGACATCGTCACCGGCACCGTCCGTCGCACCGAGCGCGGCAACGTCGTGATCGAACTCGGCACCGCCGAAGCCGTCCTCACCCACAAGGAACGCTGCCACGGCGACGAATTCCGCACCGGCGACCGCATCCGCTGCCTTCTGCTCGAGATCCGCGAAGACCCGCAGCGCGGCCGCGAGTTCGTGCTCTCCCGCGCCAACCCGGCGTTCGTCCGCCGCCTCCTCGAGCTCGAGGTCGCCGAGATCGCCGACAAGACCGTCACCATCGCCGCCATGGCCCGCGACCCGGGCTATCGCACCAAGATCGCCGTCGACTCCCGCGACCCCAAGGTCGACCCCGTCGGCGCTTGCGTCGGCGCCCGCGGCGCCCGCGTCCGTAACATCGTCAAGGAACTCGGCGGCGAGAAGATCGACATCATCCGCTATCATGCCGAGCCGCTCAAGCTGCTCGAAGAAGCCATCCGCCCGGCCAAGCCGCGCAACGTCCGCATCGACGAACGCACCCGCTCCATCTTCTTCGAAGTGGACGAGGACGACATGCGCATCGCCATCGGCAGCAAGGGCCGCAACGCCCGCCTGACCTCCAAGCTCATGGGCTGGGGCCTCAACATCCAGAAGGCCACCCACGCCGCCGAAAGCTTCGAAGCCAAGGCCGGCGACGCCGCCGTGCGCATCGCGGACCAGCTCGGTCTCCCGGCCGAACTCATCGCGAAGTTCGTCGGACTCGGCATCTCCAGCGTCGAAGCCCTCGAAGGCGCGACCGTGGAAGACTTCCAGGAAAGCGGCATCCCGACCGAAGAGGTCGAAGCCGTCCTCGCCGCCTACGCCAAGGGCCGCCGCGCGTAATCCTTCCGTCGTTCACCCTCCCGACACCCTCCGACCGCGCACATGACCGAGAAGAAGAAATCCGAAGCCAAGAAGCCCGCGACCACGCAGCGATTCAGCGACGTGGCCAAGGAGCTCGGCATCGAGGTCAAGGCGCTGCTCGCCCTGGTCGACCAGTTCGTGGTCGCCCGCCCAGACTTCAAGGACTACGTCTTCACCGACGGCAAGAAGCCGGCGGCCTCGAGCAACTTCGGCAAGATCTACCGCGAGGAGTTCCTGGCGTTCGCCGCTGACAAGCTCCCGAAGAAGGCCGAGCCCGCCCTGGAAGCCGTCAAGCCCGCCGCCGAAGCCCCCAAGGCTCCGGAGCCGGCGAAGCCCGCCCCGGCCGCGCCCGTCGCCCCGGTCGCCAAGCCCGGCACGCCTCCTCCGGTGAGCCTGCCGCCGCGCCCGACCATCGTGGCCACGCCGCCGCCCGTCGCGCGCCCTCCGGTCGCCCCCGTCATCCCGCGTCCGACCATCGCGCCCACGCCGGCCAAGACCGACCTGCCGCCCGTCGTCATCAGCAATACGCCGCCGGCCATCCCGACGCGTCCGGCCAACGTGCCGCCCGTCGTCCGCCCGCCGGTCGCTCCCATCGTCAACCGTCCGGCCGCGACCAGCAGCCAGGCCGCGCCCGGCAGCAAGGGCGTCATCACCGTCCGCCCGCCGATCGTCGTGCGTGACTTCGCGATCGCGCTCAATCTCAAGCCCTTCCAGGTCATCGGCAACCTGATGGAACTCAACAAGGTCGTCAGCGTCTCCTCCGTCATCGAGGAAGCCGACGCCCGCAAGGTAGCCGAACGCCACGGTTACACGCTGGAGATCCGCCACCGCGGCGAAGGCGTGCAGCCCGTCAAGAAGGTCGAGAAGCCTTCCGAAGACGATCCGGCGCTCATGACCCCGCGTCCGCCCGTCGTCTGCGTGCTCGGTCACGTCGACCACGGCAAGACCACCCTCCTCGACTTCTTCCGCAAGACCAACGTCGTCTCGGGTGAAGCGGGCGGCATCACCCAGCACATCGGCGCCTACTCCGTCGCCTACCAGGGCGAGAAGCCTGAGTACAAGGGCAAGACCGTCACCTTCCTCGACACTCCCGGCCACGCCGCCTTCGCCAAGATGCGCGAACGCGGCGCCTCGGTGACCGACGTCGCCGTGCTCGTCGTGGCGGCGGACGACGGCTTCATGCCGCAGACCGAGGAAGCCCTCAAGTTCGCGCAGAAGCACGCCAGCGCCATCGTGGCCGCGATCAACAAGGTCGACGCCAAGGGCGCGAACCTCGACCGCGTGAAGCAGCAGATGCAGCAACGCAACATCACCCCGGAAGACTGGGGTGGCGAGACCATCACCAGCCCCGTGTCGGCGCTCAAGGGCACCGGCATGACCGAGCTCCTCGAGTCCATCCTGCTCCAGGCCGAAGTCCTCGACCTCAAGGCCAACGCGAAGTGCCCCGCCCAGGGCGTCGTCATCGAATCGCAGATGGAGACTGGCCGCGGTCCCACCGCCACCGTCATCGTCCAGAAGGGTACCCTCAAGCCCGGCGACTCGTTCGTCTGCGGCGAGACCTGGTGCAAGGTGCGCGCGCTCATGGATGAGCGTGGCAACCGCATGCCCTCCGCCGCTCCCGGCGCTCCGGCGCTCGTGCTCGGCTGGGACGCCGTCCCGGCCCCCGGCACCAAGTTCAAGACCGTCAAGAACGACCGCGAAGCCCGCGAGATCGCCGAAGAAGCCGCCCTCGCCGCCCGCAAGGCCGCCGAAGCCGTGCAGCAGGCGCCGAACACCGGGGCCCGCCCCGGCATGTCGGACCTCGAGCGCCTCATGGCCGCCCTCGCCCAGGACAAGGAGAAGATCCTCCGCGTCCTGCTCAAGGCCGACGTCAACGGCACGCTCGAAGCCCTCGAAGGTTGTCTCCGCGACATCAAGTCGGCCAAGGTCCGCCTCGAAGTCGTCGGCGGTTCCGTCGGCCCCGTGACCCAAGGCGACGTCGCCCTGGCCGAAGCCTCCAAGGCCCTCATCGTCGCCTTCGACACCAAGCTCGAGAACGGCGTCCAGCCGCAGCTCAAGCGTACCGGCGTCCGCCTCATCACCCATGACATCATCTACGAGCTCATCACGCTCGTGAAGGACGCCATGACCGAACTCCTGGACCCCGAGGTCCGCGAGAACAAGCTCGGCGCCGCCGAAGTGCGCGCCGTCTTCCCCCTCGGCAAGGAGCACAAGGTCGCCGGTTGCATGGTCACCGAAGGCCTCATCCGCCGCGCGGCCAAGGCGCGCGTGGTCCGCGGCGGCAAGATCATCCACAACGGCCCGGTCGAGACGCTGCGCCGCTTCAAGGACGACGCCTCCGAGGTCAAAGCCGGCTTCGAGTGCGGCATCAAGCTCGGCGGCTACGACGAGTACCAGCCCGGCGACATCATCGAAGCCGTCGAGATGGTCCAGACGCGTCCGAGCCTCTAAGCCTCATGTCCCAACGCCAGCTCCGGGTCGCCGAACTCATCCAGCGCGAGGTCTCCTCCGCGCTGCGTCAGTCCTGGCCGACCGAAGCCGCGCTGATCACGATCACCGTCGCGAGCGTCGCCCCCGACCTCCGCCAGTGCCGCATCGGCTATGCCGTCTCGGGCGACGACGCGGAGCGCAAGAAGGCCCGCGCCTTCCTGAAGCGCGTGCGCACGGAACTGCGCGCCACCGTCGGCGGCTTCCTGCAGATGAAGCACACGCCGGACATCCTCTTCACCGAGGATGACATCACCGGCGGCGTGGCGCGCGTGCAGGCCCTGCTGGACGACATGGCCCGCAAGGACCGTGCGGCCAATCCGCCCAAGGCCGACTAGGCCGTCGGCGGACCGACTTCGGGGAAGTCCTTCAGCGCTTCGCGGACCACCGCGGCGCGGCGACGGTCACGTCCGTCGCTGTCGAGCTCCTGGCCGGCGCGCGCCTGCACGTGAGCGGGCTGGCCCTCGATCATCAGGCGGTCGACGAGATGGCGGCGCTCCTCCGGC
Source organism: Verrucomicrobiota bacterium (assembly GCA_046301395.1). GTDB lineage: Bacteria > Verrucomicrobiota > Verrucomicrobiia > Opitutales > UBA953 > UBA953. The sequence goes on from JBKCKE010000077.1 coordinate 14,926, forward strand.
AGGCAGCCCATGTCGCAGGCGAGCCGCAGGTGCGAAAGCATGTTCATCGCTTCCGAGCTGGTGAGCAGGCGGGCCGAGCGCAGCACGCCGAGCGAACGGGCGAGACGGTCGACGAACTTCTCGCCTTCCTCCTGCGCGAGCTTGCGGCGGGCGTTCCACTCCTGCTCGACGACGTGTTTGATCCAGCCCCCGAGGTGCTTGAGGATCGCGTCCTCGGAGAGGCCGAGGGTCTGCTGGTTCGAGATCTGGAAGACGTTGCCGGCGGCTTCGGTGCCCTCGCCCAGCCAGCCACGGACGGCGAGGCCGTCCTGATTGAGCGCACGCGTGACCTTGTCCATGTGACCCGCCAGGCAGAGGCCGGGCAGGTGGACCATCGCGGAGGCGCGCAGGCCCGTGCCGACGTTGGTAGGGCAGGCCGTGAGGTAGCCGAGGCGATCCGAGAAAGCCATCTTGAGCACGCCGCCGAGGGCGTCGTCGAGCTGTTCGGCGATATGCCAGGTGCCGCGCAGGTGCCAGCCGGCCTTGACGACCTGGATGCGCAGGTGGTCCTCTTCGTTGACCATCACGGAAACGGTCTGATCACGGCTGATGACGGCGGCGCCGCTCTTGCCCGCGGCGAGCTCCTTCGAGACCAGGTGGCGCTCGACGAGTACCGCGCGGTCGCGGTCGCCGAGTTCGCCCATGCGGACGACATGCCCGCGGCGGAACTTCGGCAGGCCCTCGAGCGCGGTGACGCAGCGATCAGAGGTCTCCTTACGCTGCGGCAGCTTGGCCCAGCCGGGGAAAGGCAGGCCCTCGAGGTTACGCGCAAGACGGATGCGCGTGCTCAGCACGACGGCCTGCTGGCCGCCGAGGAGGTGGGTGAGTTCGCTTTCGGCGGCGAGGATGTCTTCGACGGACATGGTCAGGAGGCGAGCTGGCGCTCGAGGGTGGCGATTTCGTCGCGCAGGCGCGCGGCGGCTTCGAAGTCTTCGCCGGCGACGGCGGCGGTCATCTCAAGCCGGGCCGCGTCGAGGCGACGACGCAGCTGGGCGACGGGCACCGCTCCGGCGGGGGCCCGACCGACGTGGGCGGGCTCATGCTGGACCTTCAGGAGCAGGCCGTCCAAGGCTTCCCCGAAAGTCTCCCAGCAGGCCGGGCAGCCGAGCCGGCCGCGCTTGCGGAAATCGAGATCGGTGAAGCCACACTGCGGACAGGTCAAGGTCGGGGCGGGGGTCGCGGCCGCCAGCGCGTCGGCCAGCTGGAAGACGGCCGGATCGGTGGCCCCGCCCTTCTGGGCGCAGGCTTCGCAAAGATGGACCTTGGTGACCTTCCCGTGGACGACCTGGGAGAGGTGGACCGTGGCGGCCTCCTCGCACAGCGAACACTGAATCGGCTTGGACATCGATCTTCAGACAATGCGGCCACAGCCAATTGGCAAGGGCAAGCGGGGAGCGGAGTTTGACTTCGGGGGCGGCGGACGCTTGATGGGAAGGACGTCAGATGTCCTCCAAGCCCCGCATCGTCATCACCGGCCTCGGCCTCACCGCCCCCAACGGGAACTCGCTGGGCGAGTTCCGGGCCAACCTGCTCGCCGGCAAGGCCCGCATCGCCGTCATCGACGTCCGGCACATGGGCCGTCACCCGGCCGGAGTCTGCGATTTCGACGCCACCAAGTGGCAGAAGCGGAAGGAAATCCGCAACGGCACCCGCGTCGGCTCCATCTCCATCTTCTGCGCCCGCGAAGCCCTGGGCGACTCCGGCCTCGACTGGGACAAGGTCGATAAGTCCCGCGTCGGCGTCTACCTCGGCATCACCGAGCACGGCAACGTCGAGACCGAGAACGAGATCCACAACATCTCCCAGTTCGGCAACGACACCAAGTACTGGACGCACCACCACAACCCCCGGACCGTGGCGAACAACCCGGCCGGCGAGGTGACGATGAACATGGGGATCACCGGTCCGCATTATACGATCGGCGCCGCCTGCGCCGCAGGTAACGCCGGCCTCATCCAGGCCGCGCAGATGCTCCAGCTCGGCGAGGTCGACGTGGCCTTCGCCGGCGGCGTCTCCGAATCCATCCACACCTTCGGCATCTTCGCCGGCTTCAAGAACCAGGGCGCGCTGGGCGCCCATGAAGACCCGACCAAGGCCTCTCGCCCCTTCGACAAGAACCGCAACGGCATCGTCATCTCCGAGGGAGGCGCCATCTACGTGCTGGAGCGCCTCGACGACGCCCTGGCCCGCGGTGCCCGCATCATCGCCGAAATCGCCGGCTGGTGCATCAACTCCGACGCCACCGACGCCGTCCTGCCCAACCCCGAACGCCAGACCGAGTGCGTCCGCATGGCCCTCCAGCGCGCCGGGATGAAGCCGCAGGACATCCATATCGTCTCCACCCATGCCACCGCCACCGCCCTGGGAGACATCCAGGAGTGCACCGCCTTGCGGACCGTCTTCACCGACTGCCCGGAAACCCGCATCAATAACACCAAGAGCTTCATCGGGCACTGCATGGGCGCCGCCGGGGCCCTGGAACTGGCGGGCAACCTACCCTCTTTCCACGACCATTGGGTCCATCCGACCATCAATATCGACGAATTAGACCCGGAATGCGCCCTTCCGGGCCTCGTGATCAACCAGCCGGTCAAAGTCGACCGGGTGGACGCCATCCTGAACAACTCCTTCGGCATGCTGGGCATCAATTCGGCCCTTATCGTCAAGAAATATGGGGTTGCCTGACCCGGTTTGGACGTTTGAAACAAAGCCGAAAACATGACTAAGGACGACATCAAGCAGGTGGTTCTCGACATCATCGCCGACATCGCGCCGGACGAGGACCTGACCGCCGTCAAACCGGAGGTCCGCCTCCGCGACCAGCTGTCCCTCGATTCGATGGACTTCCTGGATATCGTCATGGAGCTCCGCAAGAAGCACGGCATCGAAGTGCCCGAGGCCGACTACGTCCAGCTGGCGTCCCTCGACTCCTGCGCCGAGTACCTCCACCCGAAGTTCGAGGCCAAGGGAAAGTAAGGCCTTAACCTCAGGCCCCCCTCCAGACCGCCTTTATGGCGGTCTTTTACTTGGTACTGGTCGACGCCATCGCCGCCGTGTCGTTCTTGATTTGCCGACCCTCCACCCGTCCCTACAGTCCCTGCCGTGCCCCTCTTCCGTCGCTTCCTTTTCGCCGCGCTCACCTTAGGTGTCCTGCCGGCCTTCGCCGAGACCGTGCAGCTCCGCCGTACCGGCAACGCTACCGTCATCGCGTTCGAATACATCACGCAGGACGAGACGACCATCATGGTCAAGCGCCTCGACGCCGACACGGTGCTCACCTACCGATGGGAGGACCTGGATCAGGATTGGATCAAGCGGAACAACCCGAAGCTATGGGCCGAGCGCGAGCTGATGCTGGAGGAAAGAAAGCCGACGAAAAAGATGGCGGCCAAGGAAATCGAAGACCCTTTCGCGCAGCCGACCGTGGCCACCGACGCCAAGTCGCTCGTCAAGAACCTCCTCCTATCGATGCAGGACGGGCTCAAGGGCATGTCCCTTTCCGCCAACCGACCCGATGTGGTCTGCGGCGAATTCCAGCTCGAAGAAAACCTCTTCTGGCTCGCCTTCGATGACCTGAAGCGCGCCAGCCTGCTCTCGGGCAAGCCCGACACCGCGCCTCGCGTGGAGGTGCTGGACGACGAAGCCCAAGCCGGCGCGAACAAGACCAAGGTCAAAGGCAAGACCGCCACGAAGGGCAGGCGCTCGGCCGAAAGCCTGGCCGCGGAAGCGGCCGCCAGGAAAGACTTCGAAAGCGAAGCCCGCCCCTACAATGCCCTCGGCTACCTCCGCACGCTCTCGGAGGGCGGCACCAAGGGAAAGCCGATCTGGATGATGTTGCGCCGCTCGACCGCCGACCGCGAAACGATGAAGTCCATGCTGCTGCAGTATGCGACCCAGGCCGAGGCCTTGGCGGAGAAGCCGGAAGGCAAGGCCAGCAAGACCGACCTCCTCGTGCTCAAGAAGGCCCTCGAGAACTGCGCCGAATCGGTAGGCCGGGTGACCCGCGAACATAATGCCGTCGAAGCCCGGTTGCAGTCGGACTGCCGGACGGTGCTGACGCTGGTCCTGCGCTAAGCCGCGGACCCTTCAAAGAGTCCGGCCGCCTTCCCTGAGGAAGACGGCCGGTTTGAATGGTGGAGCCTATCGGGCTTGAACCGACGACCTCTTGCATGCCATGCAAGCGCTCTACCAACTGAGCTAAGGCCCCGTTAAATGGGAAGGGGAACAAAGATGAGCCCACGCGGAGGGTCAACGCTTTTTTCCCACCCTGCCGAGTCTCTGGTTGCCAATAGCCTTGGGGTGCTTTGCCTTCCCTTCGTGGAAGCGTCCGAAAATCAGCCAGAATCCGCCGAACCAGGCGCCGAAGCCCGTTCGAACACCCAAGGCGGCCGTGGCCAAGGGGGCATCCGCATCGAGAAAGATTTTATCGAATCCCTGCCCGTCGGCGAATGGACCGGCCCGATCGAGCTCATCGAATCCGAGAAGGACGCCGAAAAGGCCATCGCCTCGCTCGCCCGTGACCGCGTCCTGGGCTTCGACACCGAGACCAAGCCCTCCCACACCCGCGGGGAATACAACCTCCCCTCGATCCTCCAGCTGGCCGGCCAGCACCACATCTTCGTCTTCCGCCTCGACCATTGCGGCGGCATCCCCCTCGCCTTCCCGGTGCTCTGCAACGATCGCCAGGCCAAGGTCGGCGTCGCCGTCCGCGACGACGTGAAGAACCTCCGCGCCCGCGCTCCCTTCGAAGACCGGGCGTTCATCGACATCGCCGATCACACGAAGAAGACCGGCCTGGTGAACACCGGCCTGCAGGCCCTCGCCGCGCATTTCCTGCGTCTGCAGATGAAGAAGTCGAAGAAAGTGCAGACTTCCAACTGGGCCAAGCCCTTGGATGAACGCCAGATCCAATACGCCGCCAATGATGCGTGGTTCAGCCGCGAGCTGTTCCTGAAGCTCGAGCAGGACGGCCTGATCCCTCGGTTCGAATGAACCCGGAAGCCGCCCGCGCCGCCGCCGCGCTGGGGCTCGACGCCACGCGCCGGCACATCTTCCTCTGCGTGAAATCCTCCAAGCAGACCTGCTGCGGCGGAGAGCTCGCGGCGAAATCCTGGGAGCATCTGAAGTCACGGCTCAAGCAGCTCGGCCTCTCCGAACACGGCGGCGTCCAGCGGACCAAGGCCGACTGCCTGCGCGTGTGCGTCGCCGGCCCCGTCGCCGTCGTCTACCCGGAAGGCGTCTGGTATGGCCGCTGCACGCCGGAGAACCTCGACCGCATCATCGCCGAGCACCTGGTCGGCGGTACGGTCGTGGCGGACCTCCGGATCGCCGGGCCTACTTCGCCTTAGGCTCTTTCTTCTTCGGAAGATCCACCTTCTGCGCGAGCGCGCGTAGCTTCGGATAAAGCTCCGAATACGGCACGGACTGGACGGCCGAACCGGATTTGACCGCCATGGAAGCCGCGACGCCGGCCGACTCGCCAAGGATCATCCAGACGGGCTCCATGCGGATAGAGGTCATGGCGATGTGGCTGGCGGAGACGCAGACGGGGACGAGCAGGTTCGTGCATTGGGCCTTCTTGGGGACGATCGAGCGGTAAGGAATCCGATAGATGCCGCGGTGCTCGTCCTCGAGGTAGAGCATGGAATAATAGCCGCCCATCAGGGCGACCTGGCCGTCGAGCGCGACGGTGGCGTAAGGCCATTCATCGACGCCATAAGAGGCCAGGCCAACCGAGTCGGCGGGACTGGTCCGTCCTTCCAGGTCTTTCTGGGTGACGACGTAGTCGGAGACCATGCGGCGGGACTCGCGGACGTAGAGCTGGTGCGGATAACCCCTCGTGTCATCGAAGGCGCCTTTCTCCAGCCCGGCGCTCAGCGCGATCTCCTTCTGCTTCGCAGGGACGCTGGGGTCGGTGCGCAGGAAGTGCGTCATGCCCCGGACGAAGTCCTGCTGCTCCTTCCAGATCCGGGCGCGGGTCGCGTAATCGCCGTCCGCGTAGCCGGCGTTATGACCGTAGTTCGTGGGCGCGAACAGCGCGCGCGCGAGGTTGCCTGCCCCGCCGGAATAGACGCGTCCGCCGCTCACCTCCCAGCCGTCGACCTTGCCGCGCATCACGCGTCCGGAAAGGATGTCAACGCCCTGCTGGAAAGCCCGACGATAGAGTTCGAACTGCTTCGGATCGTAATGCGGCGGCGGCTCGATCGGCAGGCTCTCTCCCTTGAAGACGAAGCGCCAGCGGAAGCCATAGCCCATCGTGAGCTTGTCCGCCTCGCCGACCGGCGCGACCGGCGTAACTTGCAGGCCGGGCAGCAGGCCGCTCTGCGGTTCGCCGGCTTTGACGTAAGGGTCGATGGCGTAGACGGTCATCGGCGGCTGTGCCCCGGCCAGGCTCTCGTCGTAGGTCGACTTCGCTTCGCGCCCGTAGGTGTAGGCGACCCCGGCTCGGGCCATCAGGTCGCCTTCGTAGGAGCAATCGATGAAGACCTTGGCCTTGATGACGCGCGCCATGGCCTTCGTCGGCTTCTCCGGAGGGCAGCCGTACTCATCGAACGGGGCGAAATCCAGGTCTACGGTGCGGATCAGGCCGTCGACCTTCAGGGCAGCGCTGATCCGATGCTCGAAGAGCACCGTGACGCCGGTGGACTTGAGCATCTCCGCGAAGACCTTCCGGTACTGGGCGTCGTTGTAGTCCTGCTTCAGGATCGGCCGCGTCGAACCGCTGACCGCCTCTTCCCGGCCCCAGTCGATATGCATCAGGCCACCACCCGTCATGCCGCCCAACCAGCGGCTCGGCTCGACCACGATGACCTTGGCACCCTCCTTCGCGGCGGCGCAGGCCGCCATCACGCCGCTGGCGTTGCCTCCGTAGACGCAGACATCATAGGAGTCGGCGGCGTGAAGAGCCGTCAGACAGAGAAAGAGGCCGGCAAGAAAGCGCGACATGGGGTCTGCCTTTGCTAGTCCACGCCGGCCCGATGTCAAAGGGGCTTACTTCAGGGCCTGCTCGATCGCCTTCTCGAGCCCAGCGGAGTCGGGCTCGACGTCGGAACCGAAGCGAGCGAGGAGCTTTCCGTCGGCACCAATGAGGAACTTGTGGAAGTTCCAACCGACCGGACCGGGGTGGCCGGAGTTCTTACCCGTGAGCTTCTCGAACAGCGGGTGCGCATCGTTACCCTTGATCGCGACCTTAGCGTACAGCGGGAAGGTCACCTGGAAATTGGCCTGACAGAATTTCTTGATGGCCTTCTCGGTGGCCGGCTCCTGCCCGCCGAAGTCGTTGCAGGGAAAACCCGCGACGACCAAGCCCTGGGACTTGTATCGTTCATACAAAGACTGCAGGCCGGCATACTGCCGCGTGTAGCCGCACTGGCTCGCGACATTGACGACGAGCCACGCCTTGCCGCCCTTGACGGCGCCGAGCGTGGTCGCCTTGCCATCGATGTCCTTGACCGGCACGGCGAGCAGACCAGGGGACTCTTCCGCCGAGGCGAACGAGGCGAACAGAAGCAAGGCGGATGCTATGTAATTCATAGCCCCACCTTAATGAGCAAACCAAGGGGCGCAAGCGTGCCTAAAACCAAATCCCCTTGAAAGCGCTTGTGCGGAAATATCATCAACTACGCTATGAAACGCCATCTCCTCCTCACCCTCCTCGCGGCCGCGCTCTGCGTCGGCTGCGCCTCGCAACCCGTCGTCCAGAGCCGCGGCAACCTGCAAGAGGTCGCCAAGCAGGGCACGACCTATCATCTGGACGCCCGCCGCTCCGGCCTCGGTGAAAATGAAGTCCGCAGCCTCCGCGACCGCCTGCAGAAGGCCGGCCTGAGCCCGGCTTCGGCGGAAACCGCGAAGCTGATCGTCACGCTGTCGAGCGACCTGCAGTCGTCGACCGAGCGCCGGCATACCGGCGGCAAGAACGGCGTCGCCTATGACCACCAGGTCAACGCGCGCCGCCTGACGCTCACCGTGGCCGAGAACCGCGCCGGCGCAGGCAAGGTCCTCATGGAAGTCAGCTCGGCCGACGCCGGTTCGGCCTCGGCCGAAACCCTGCTCACCGCGGCCGTCGCCGGCCTCGGCGGCTGAGCGGTTCCGCGATCATAAAAGGCGGAGCCGGTCTCGACCGGACTCCGCCTTTTATTTTTAGGGGAAGAGAACTGTCCGCCCAGGGTCAGCGCGAGCAGCGCGGACGGCCTTCGGCGGCGGGCTTGTACCACTCCTCCTGGTTTTCCTCCACGCAGACCTTACCGCCGGTCTTCTCGTGGTTCAGCCGCCAGCTGTGCAAAGACTCGAAAGCCGCATGATCGATGAAGTCCACGTCCAGGTCGATGTCGACGGCGGAGCCGGCCGGCAAGGTGGAGAGCTCGTAGTTCAGTTTGGGTACGCAGGCGAAGGTGAGCGTACCGCGGATGGCGACCTTCCACACATCGCCCTCCTGCTTCTTCTCGAACTTGACCCGCGAGAGCCGCCGGATCGCGAAGAAGACCGAGACGGCCACGCCGATGCCGACGCCCGCGAGCAGGTTCACGCAGGTCACGCCGATGACGGTCGCCCAGTAGATACGCACTTCGTTATGGACGGTCAGCTCGTGGATGTGGTGAAGGTTGACGAGATTGATGCCGACGTGGACGAGCAGGCCGGCCAGGACCGCGAGGGGGATGCTCTCGATGGTGGAGCCGAGGAAGAGCACGCAGAGCAGGATCCAGACCCCATGGAAGACGGCCGACCAACGGGAGACGCCGCCGGCGTTGATGTTGGCGGAGGAGCGGACGATCACACCGGTGATGGGCAGACCGCCGAGCAGGCCGGAGACGAGGTTGCCGGCGCCCTGGGCGGTGAGTTCCTTGTCGAGGTTCGAACGCGGACCGCTGTGCAGTTTGTCGGTGGCGACGGCGCAAAGCAGCGATTCGATGCTCGCGATGATCGCCAGCGTGAGCACCGCGACGATGAACACGCCCCATTCGGTCGGCAGCTTGAGCTGCGTGAACGCGAGCGTGTCGGGCAGGTCGACCCGCTTGACGTCCATCTTCGCCACGAGGGAGACGGCGGTACCGGTGACGACGGCCACCAAGGGAGCGGGGATCGCCCGTAGGCCGGCCCAAGGGAGCTTCTTCCAGAGCATGAGCACGGCGATCGTGACGACGCCGAGGATGGCGGCCGCGGGGCTGAAGGCGCCGAGGCGCGCGGGCAGGGCAAGCAGGTTAGCGAGGGGCGAACTGGCGGGTGCGCCGCCGAGCAGCACGTGCAACTGGGCGAGCGCGATGGAGATCCCGATGCCGGCGAGCATGCCGTGGACGACCGAAGGAGCGATGACGAGTGTACCCCGAGCCACCTTGAGATAGCCGAGGAGGAGCTGCACCAGGCCGGCACAGGCGGTCGCGAGGCAGACCGTCTCCCAGCCCAACTGCTGCACGAGTCCGAAGACGACGACCGTCAGGCCGGCAGCCGGACCAGAGACCTGCAAAGGCGAGCCCGCCAAGAGGCCGGTGACGATGCCGCCGGCGACCGCACCGATGAGACCGGCGATCACCGGGGCTCCGGAAGCTAAGGCGATTCCCAGTGAAAGCGGTACGGCCACCAGGAAGACGACCAGAGAGGCAGGAAGGTCGCGGCGAAGATTCATCGATTCCATTGAAGAAAACCTGTGGCATGCCTGTCAACGCATGATGGCATCGACAGTCGCGCGACAGGGAAACGTCACCGCGTTCACACCCAGCCGTCACCTAGCGCTCAACGCTAGGAATCCTGAGCAGGCCAGACCGCGGCGAGCACCGCCCGAAACGCGGCCGTCTCGACCAAGGTGTCCGGACGATCGATGACTTCGACGCAGTCGGCGTTATCCCAGTACTCCCCTTCCTTCTTCATGTTCCAGAACGCCAAGGCCAGGGCCTGCCAGAGTTCGAAGCCTTCCAGCTGTCCACGCGGCAGCCACGCGACGGCGACCGTCACCTCCTCGGTCAGGTCCGACTCCTCCCAAAGGACGTCGAACTTGCCGCATTCGCTGGGCCCGAGGAACTGCGTCACGAACTCCGTGTGCTGCGGACCCGCCTCGAGGTAATAGCGGCAGACCACCTCGCGCTCGGCCGGTTCGAGGTCGTCGCCGCCGTCGTCGTGATAAGTGAAAGGCTCCGCCATGCCACAAGGTCGGAGGGCGCGCAGCCTTGGGCAAGTCAGGATTCTTTACGCGCCGTCCAAGCCAGCAAGACCCAGCCGGCGATCAGCAACGAACCGCCGATGGGCGTGATCGCGCCGAACCAGCGCGGGGCGCCCAAGGCCATCGCGTAAAGCGTCGCGGCGAAGATCGTCGCACCGACGGCCCAAAGCCGGGCTGGCCAAAGAGATCGGCCGGCGATGGCGCCGATGGCGACGGCATGCGTCAGCAGATAGAAGGTCGCCGTCTCCCACCAGCCGAGGGCTTCCGGGATCACGGCGAGACGATCCTTCAGCCCATGGGCGCCGAAGGCTCCCAGCGCGATGGCGGTCGCGCCGAGGAGCCCTGCGGTGACCAGACGAGGCATCGCTTAAGCGCCGGTGTCGGCGCCGCTCTTCTTCTGCGTAAAGACGAGGCCCTTCTCACCGACCGAGACGATGACCGGTTCTTCCTTGTTGTAATCGTCCCGCAGGATCGATTCCGCGAGCGGATCTTCAAGGAGACGTTCGACCGCGCGGCGGAGCGGGCGGGCGCCATACTTCTCGTCCCAGCCGTTGTCGACCAGGTAGCCGCGGGCGGCTTCGTTGACCACGAGCTTCACGCCGAGGTCGAGGAGGCGCTTGGCGACCTTGTCGACTTCGATGTCGACGATCTTGGTCATGTGCGTCTTCGCGAGCTGCTGGAAGATGACGATGTCGGTGAGGCGGTTGAGGAACTCGGGTTTGAAGGCGCGCTTGGTCTCGTCCATGATACGGTCCTTGAGCTTCTCGTAGTCACGCGTGGAGTCCACGCCGACGTCGAAGCCGACCGAGTTGTTGCGCTGCAGCACGTCGGCCCCGACGTTGGACGTCAGGATGATGATCGTATTGCGGAAGTCGACGACGCGACCGAGGGAGTCCGTCAGGCGACCGTCTTCGAGGGCCTGCAGGAGGAGCTGGATGACGTCCGGGTGGGCCTTCTCGATTTCGTCGAAGAGCACGACGGAATAGGGCTTGCGGCGCACCGCTTCGGTCAGCTGGCCGCCTTCGTCGTGACCGACGTAGCCGGGCGGCGAGCCGATGAGGCGGGAGACCGTGAACTTCTCCATGTACTCGGACATGTCGATCTGGATGACCGCTTCCTTCTCGCCGAACATGCGTTCGGCCAGGGAGCGGGCCAGGAGCGTCTTGCCGACGCCGGTGGGGCCGAGGAAGAGGAAGGAGCCGATCGGGCGGCGCGGATCCTTGAGGTCCGCGCGGGAGCGGCGGAGGGCGCGGGCGACGACTTCGCAGGCGCGGTCCTGGCCGATGACGGCCGTCTGCAGGTCCTTCTCGAGCTCGAGGAGTTTCTTGGTCTCCTTCTTCTCGAGACGGTTGAGGGGCACGCCCGTCCAGTCGGCCACGATGTGGAGCATCTCCTCTTCGCCGACGACGATGCGCTTCTCGTCGCGCTTCTTGCGCCAGTCTTCGAGCATCTTCTCGCGCTTGGCGCGAAGCTTCTTCTCCGTGTCGCGGAGGTTGGCGGCTTCCTCGAACTTCTGGTTGCGGGAGGCGTCTTCCTTCTGCTGCACGACCTTGTCGATGTCGGTCTGGACCAGGTCGATGTCGGCCGGGATGTTCAGGGAGCGGATGCGGGCGCGGGCGCCGGCTTCGTCCATGACGTCGATGGCCTTGTCCGGCAGGTGGCGGGCGGTGATGTAGCGGTGCGAGAGGCGGACGGCGGCCTCGATGGCGGCGTCGGTGTATTCGCACTTGTGGTGCTCCTCATACTTCGAGCGGATACCGCGCAGGATGAGCACGGCGTCTTCGGGCGTCGGGTCGTCGACCTTGACGGACTGGAAGCGGCGCTCGAGGGCGGCGTCCTTCTCGATGTGCTTACGGTATTCCGAGAGCGTGGTGGCGCCGACGCACTGGATCTCGCCGCGGGAAAGGGCGGGCTTGAGGATGTTGGAGGCGTCCATCGCCCCTTCGGCGGCGCCGGCTCCGACAATCGTGTGCATCTCATCGATGAACAGGATCACGTTCTTGGCGCGCTTGATCTCGTCCATGATGCCCTTGATGCGCTCTTCGAACTGGCCGCGGTATTTCGTGCCGGCGACCATCAGGGCGAGATCGAGGGTGATGACCTTGCGGTCGAGCAGAATCTCGGGGACGACGCCGGAGGCGATCTCCTGGGCGAGGCCTTCGACGATCGCGGTCTTGCCCACGCCGGCTTCGCCGATGAGGACGGGGTTATTCTTCGTGCGGCGGCAGAGGATCTGCACCACGCGACGGATCTCTTCCTTACGGCCGATGACCGGGTCGAGTTCGCCGGCCTTGGCAAGCTCGGTGAGGTCGCGACCGAAGGTCTTCAGGAGCGAGAGACGTTCACCGCGGCCAGGGCGGGCGCCCTCTTCGGAAGAGGGGCGGCGCGAAGGAGGCGGAGCGTCATCCGAAGAATCTTCCGACGGAGGCGGGGTATCCCCGTCCTTCTTCTCGGACTCATCGGCGGCGGAAGGATCGATGTCCGCAAGGATCTCCTTGCGGCAGCGCTCCAGATCGACGTCGAGCTGCTGCAGCACGCGGGCGGCGACGCCCTCCCCTTCCTTCAGGAGGCCGAGGAGGATATGTTCGGTGCCGACGTAGGCGTGGCCGAGGGCGCGGGCTTCGGTGACGGCGTGGGCCATGACCTTCTGCACGCGAGGCGTGAGCGGAATCGTGTCGGGCGCCTTGGCTTCTTCGGGGCCGGGGCCGACCTGCTTCTCGACGGCGCCGCGGACGGTCTTGAGGTCGAGGCCCATGCGGCCGAGGACGTTGACCGCGACACCCTCGCCGAGCTTGATGAGCCCGAGCAGGATGTGCTCCGTGCCGACGTAGTTATGGTTGAACCGGCGGGCTTCCGCCCGGGCCAGTTCCACGACCTTGCGGGCGCGGGGAGTGAAATTGTTGTTTTTGTCCTTATCCATGGAAAGTGGGTCGGGGCGAAACGCCCGTAGGGGGTTGTTAGCAGGTACTATGCCCGAAGTGCGGGTAGGTTCAAGCGTTCCCCCGAAGTTGGTGATAACCTCGCCTTTTGCCTTTGCCAGCGATGGTCCACGGCTGTTTGTTCATCCGCAAAACCATGGGTATCAGCATGCAAGCGGCGGGCGAGGCCCTCCGGGATCTCGTCAAGGGTCTCAAAGGGCGGAAAGTGGCCGTATTGGGCCATATGCGCCCCGATGGCGACTGCATCGGCTCCCAGACCGCCCTGTGCCGCATGCTCCTCGCCGAAGGCGTCGATGCGCTCTGCGTGAACCGCGACCGGATCCCCCCGAATCTCGTCCCGTACGCCGAAGGCGTGACGTTCGTCAAAGGGGCCGATTATGACGCGACGGACCGGGTCGCGGTCACCGTCGACTGTGCCGATGCGTCCCGCGTAGGGACGGAACTGCTCGCCAAGTTCCCGGCCGGCATCCTGGCCAACATCGACCACCACGCCTCTAATCCGGACTACGCGCAGACGAACATCGTCGTCCGCGAGGCCGCGGCCACCTGCCACATCCTCGCCGCCGGCGCGCTCGCCCAGGGCCTCGCCGTCGACGCCGTCACCGCCAAGGCCCTGCACCTCGGCATCCTGACCGACACCGGCCGCTTCTGCTACCGCAGCACCACCGCCGACGTCTTCGCGATCATCGCCGAGCTCGTCCGTCGCGGCGCCGACCCCGCCGAGGCCAACTACCGCGTCTTCGAGCAGGAAAGCCGCGGCAAACTCGAACTCACCAAACGCTTCCTGAATACCATCCTCTTCCACGAAGACGGCAAGATCTGCTCCGGTGAACTCACCCAGGCCGATTACGCCGCCACCGGCACCTCCAAGGAAGACAAGGAAGGCCTCGTGGAATTCCCCCGCTCCGTCGAAGGCGTCGAGATCGCCGTGCTGATGGAAGAAGGCGCCGACGGCATCCGCGGCAGCCTGCGCGGCCGCGACCCGAAGCTCCGCCTCGACCTCTGCGCCGGCAAGCTCAACGGCGGCGGCCACATGCTCGCGGCCGGCTTCAACATGCAGGGCTGCCGTCTGCCCCAGGACCGCGCGAAGATCCTCGGCATCGTCATCGCCCACTACCGCGAGTACTCGGGGAAATGAGCGAGCCCGCCGCCGAACCCGCGGGCGTGCTGCTCGTCGACAAGCCGCAGGGCATCACTTCGCACGACGTCGTGGACAGCGTCCGCCGGCTTTACCGCACGCGTCGCGTCGGCCATGCCGGCACGCTCGACCCGATGGCCACCGGCCTGCTCATCGTGCTCGTCGGCAAGGCGACCAAGGCCTCGGACCAGCTGATGGCCCAGGGTAAGGAATACCTCGGCGAAGCGACGCTCGGCATCGTCACCGAAACGCAGGACGCCGAAGGCGAGACTCTCGAGACGAACCCAGTCCCCGAAATCACTGAGGCGCAGGTCCGCGCCGCCCTCGCCTCGATGCTGGGCGACCAGTTCCAGGTCCCGCCGATGCATTCGGCGAAGAAGATCGGCGGCCAGAAGCTCTACGACCTTGCGCGCAAGGGCATCGAAGTCGTCCGCGAACCCCGCGCGATCAGCCTGGCCGAGTTCGAACTGCTCTCCTGGCAGAGCCCGAAGATCAACTTCCGCGTCCGCTGCACCAAGGGCACCTACGTCCGCACGCTGGCCTACGACCTCGGCCGCAAGCTCGGCCCGGGCGCCCACCTCTCGATGCTCCGCCGCACGCGCTCCGGGCAGCTCGACCTTGCGCGCGGCCATACCCTGCCGCAGCTCGGCGCGATGAACGACGCGCAGCTCGTCGCCGCCCTCGTGCCGGTGAGCGAAGCCGCGCCCGCCGCATGAGCCTGCCCCTCCATCTCGCCATCGGCGCCTTCGACGGCGTGCACCTCGGCCATCGCGCCGTCCTGCACTCCGCCCGCAAAGCCGCCCGCGCGGACGGAGGCATCGTCGGCGTGCTCACTTACGATCCGCACCCGAGCAAGGTCCTGCGGCCGGAATCCTCCGTGCCGCTGATCTTCACGCGCGCGCAGAAGGATGAACGCCTGACCGAAGCCGGCGCGCAGCTGATCCATCACGAGAAATTCGACCGCAACCACGCGGGCATCGAAGCAACCGACTTTCCGAAGTGGCTGAAGCAGACCTTCCCCCACCTGAAGTCGCTCCATGTCGGTTCCAATTTCCAGTACGGACGGGGACGCGCGGGCCACGGCGACACCCTCATCGCTCACGGTGCGGCCGAAGGCCTCGGCGTGAGGCTCGTCGCCGCGGTCAGCCTGGACGACGAGACGGTCAGCAGTTCGCGCATCCGCCAGTGCCTCGCTTCCGGTGACCTCGCCCTCGCGAACGCCATGCTGCTAAGGCCTTACGAAGCCGAAGGGACGATCATCGGCGGACGCCGTCTCGGCCGTACCATCGGCTTCCCGACCGTGAACGTCGCCTGGCAGCCCGAACTTAAGCCCGCCTACGGCGTCTACGCCGTCGAAGTCATCTTCCAGGGCGAGTCCCTGCCGGCGGTCGCGAACTACGGCCAGCGTCCCACCGTCGAAAGCGGACCTGTCGCCCCCTTGCTCGAAGCCCACGTCCTCCGCGGCACGGCGCCGACCACGGGTGACACCGTCCGCGTGCGCTGGGTGCGACGCCTCCGCGCCGAACAGAAGTTCGCGGACCTCGCCGCCTTGCAGGCGCAGATCGCGAAAGACTCCGCCCAGGCCAAGCAGGTGCTCGGCCTGATCGGTTGATTCAGGACTTGGCGTTCAGCTGGGACCGGGACCAGAAGAACAGCACGTTCCAGAAGAGGAGGCCGGAGAGGCCGAACAGCGGGAAGTTCAGTTCCGTCCCGCCGTTGAGTTTGACGATGAACCAGCCGACGACGGCGAGCAGGTCGGCGATGAGCATCCACCACACGGCTTTGTTCGAACGAATGAACGCTTCCATGGTCAGATGGCTTGGGCGAACTTCTTGATGATGCCGCCGAAGGCGCCGTTCGAGAAGAAGACCACGCAGCGCGGCGACTTGTCCGCTTTCACGAGAGCGGTGAGTTCGGCGAGCAAGGCATCGTTCGAAGCCGGGGCGAAACCCTTTTTACCGGAGGCGGTGATCGCGGCGGCGACGCCGGGGCTGTCGAAGCGTTCCTCGCCGAGTTTATCGGCGCGATGGGGCGGAGGCAGGAAGACCTCATCGGCCTTCTTGAGCGCCTCTTGGAAGGCATCCTGCATCACCTTACGGGAGGCGGTGTTGCTGCGCGGCTCGAAGCAGGCGACGAGACGATGCTGCGGGTAGCGGGCGCGCAAGGATTCGAGCGTCAGGTCGAGGGCGGTCGGATGATGGCCGAAATCCTCGATCACCGTCAGTTCGGGACGGTCGACCAGCACCTGCTGACGACGCTGCACGCCTTGGAAGGAATTGAGCGCCTCGAGCTTCAGCTTGGTCGGATCCTGGGCGTCGAGCAGGAGTCCGGCGGAGACGGCCGCCATGGCGGCATTACGGGCGTTGAAGAGGCCCGGCAGAGCCCACTTCACCCTACCCCACTCCCTGCCCTTCCAGAGCAGCGTGAAGGAGGAGCCGGTGGGCGATTCCTTGAAGTCAGCGATGACGGCGTCGTTGCCAGCGCCGGTGCCCACGCGGATGACCGGAGCCCAGGCGACATTCTTCACCAGACCGAGGACATTGGCGTCATCGCCATTGGCGACGATCGCGCCGTCACGCGGGACGATGCGGATCACGTGAGCGAACGTGCGCAGGACGTCATCGAGGTCGCGGAAGATGTCGGCGTGGTCGAACTCGCAGTTGTTGATCGCGAGCACGTGCGGCAGGTACTGGATGAACTTGCTGCGCTTGTCGAAGAAGGCCGTGTCGTATTCGTCGCCTTCGATGACGAAGGGGCCGCCCTTCTTGCCGGGATGGGAGGAATCGGGCAGGTCGCGGGGGACGCCGCCGACGAGCCAGCCGGGCTCGGTGCCGTTGGCCTTGAGCAGCACCGCGGCCATGCAGGTCGTGGTGGTCTTGCCGTGGGTGCCGGCGACGACGACGTTGCGGCGGTCGTTCAGCAGGCGGGTGCGGAGCAGTTCCGGGAGGGAGACGTAGGGCTGGGTACGGGCTTCGAGCAACCACTCCACTTCGGGGTGTCCGCGGGAAGCGACGTTACCGACCACGACCAGGTCGGGCTTGAGCTGGGCGAGACGTTCGGCGGACCAGCCTTCGAGGATGTCGACGCCCGCGTCGCGCAAGTGGTCGGACATCGGCGGATAGATACCCGTATCGGATCCCATGACCTCGTGACCCAAGGCGCGCATCAGCAAAGCGGCGTTGCCCATCGCCGTACCGCAGATGCCCATGAAATAAATGCGCATGGGGCAGATAAAAGCCCTCGGGGGCCCGAGGGCGAGAAACTTAGGCGGCCCGTCATCCGCCTAAACAGGAGGACCCCGGCTACCTTGCGGCGGCCGGGGTCCGGTACCTACTTTGACTGTGCTGGCTTGGCTTACGTTGTCTGTACCCTGACTGACGGTCTGTTACCTTCTCAGACTGACCGGCTTTCCGTCTGTTTTCACCGACTTCTAGCCTATCTGACTTCGACCTTAACCGACTGACCAGCCCTCACCGACAACCGGCCGGCACGATACCGTCCTTACGCCGCGCGTCCCAGTTCGCCCAGGTCTGTCGGATGCGGATGATTCCTTTTCTCCTTATCCAGGCGATGGCGGCGGCGAAGCTGGCGATCGACCTTATCGATCAAAATATCGATGGATTTATACAGGTCGTCCGATTCCTCCCGGACGACGATGTCCGGGCCGGGAATCTCCAGCCTGATCTGGGCCCCGAACTCGCGACTATGGTCGCTGCAGCGGGTGTGGACGAGTTCGACGTGCACGCGGATGATCCGCGGGTTGTGGCGCAGCAGTCTTTCGACCTTGGCGCGCACCGTTTCCTTCAGGGCGTCGGTGAGGTCCATATGGACCCCGGTCACGACGATCGGAGCACTTGTCATGTGTGTTGTGTTTTTGGGGGTGACGTGAGACTCTGCGCCCATGTCAAAGAACAAGACCGTCGATGATTTCTTCAGGAGTTTTTCCGTGGTCATCATATCAGGGGCTTCTTCCGGGATCGGACGCGCGATACTCTCGCGTATCAGTAATTCTGAGACCAAAGCGGCCGTGTTCAACCTTTCCCGTACCGCTCCGGAAGGCGTCCCCAATTCCCTTAACTTCACTCACCTTACCTGCGACCTCTCGCAACCCGCTGACATCGCGGCGGTTGTCTCCGAATTACGGAAACTAATGCCCAGCGAAGGCAGGATGCTACTGATTAATAATAGCGGCTTCGGCGCCTACGGAGAGTTTCCGGCGCCTGGCGTCGACCACACCTTGAAGATGATCGACGTCAACGTGCGCGCGCCGGTCGAACTGACGGGACGTCTCTGGGATGAGCTCAAAGCGCGCGGCGGCCAGGTCGCGAACGTCGCCTCACTCGCGGGCTTCCAGCCCACGCCGCTGATGACGACGTATGCGGCGACGAAATCCTTCCTGCTCGACTGGAGCGTCGCGCTCGACGCCGAAGCCAAGCGTCACGGTATCCGTTGCGTGGCGATCTGCCCGGGCCCGGTCTCGACGAATTTCTCCAAGGCCGCCGGCTTCGCGAGCTCGACCGGCCTCGGCGGCCAGACCTCGGACGAGTGCGCCGACGAGGCCGTGCGCGGCATGGCGGCCGCGCGACCGGTGGTGGTCACCGGCTGGAAGCACAAGGTACTCGCCGTGTTCTCGGCGCGCCTGCCCAAACCCTGGGCGGCCGCGATCGGGCTGCGCATGATCCAGCGCCTGAGGCTGGACCGCTTCGTGAAGCAGGCCTGAGCCTACTTCGCGCCGTCGAGCAGTTCGCGGGCGTGCGAGAGCGCGACCTTGCTGGCGCGATCGCCGAGCATACGCGCCAACTCTGACTCGCGGTCCTTACGCTTGCCGTGGACCGGGGCGATCTCGACCGTCGTCGACTTGTCGTCCTGCGTCTTGGTCACGACGAGGTGGGCATGACCGAGGGCGGCGACCTGCGGGAGGTGCGTCACGCAGAAGACCTGATGGCCCTTGCCGAGCGCGGCGAGTTCGCGGCCGACCTGTGCGCCGATCTCCCCGCCGACGTTGGCGTCGACCTCGTCGAAGACCAGGACCGGGGTGCGGTCGACGGCGGCGAGCACGGTCTTGAGGGCGAGCATCACGCGGGCGGCTTCACCGCTGGAGGCGATCTGGTCGAGCGGCAGGAGATCCTGGCCGGCGTTGGGGCAGAAAAGGAAGCGGACCGCGTCGGCGCCATGCGGGCCGAGCTCCGCGACGGCGACCTCGATCCGGAGGTCGGCCTTCTTGAAGCCCAGTGAACCGAGCATCTTGCGGGCGGCGGCGGCGAGCTTGTCGGCGGCCTTAGTGCGGGCGGCACGGAGAGCATCGGCCTGCTTCCGCAGGTCTTTCTCCACCTTGGCGGCCTCCGCCTTCAGTTTCGCGACGCGGGCTTCGACGTCGCCTTGCGAGGCGAGCCGGCGGCGGAGCGCCTCGCGCTTTTCGCGGACGGAATCGGCGCCGGGGCCGTACTTGCGACGGAACTCCAGCCAGAGGTTCATCTTGCCGTCGAGCTCGGCGGCGGACTCGTCGTCGGCGGAAAGTCCGCGTCCCAGACGCGCGAAGTCGGCGCGGATGTCTTCCGCTTCGGCCGCGAGCGAGTTCAGGCGGTCGCGCAGGGCGGAAGCTTCTTCGTCGATGCGGGCGACGTCATCGCCAGCCTTGAGGAGCTTCGGCAAGACTTCGCCCAGCCCGTCGGAGCCGAGACCGGCTTCGAGCTGACCGAGCAAGGCCGCAAGTTCTTGGGCGCGAGAGGAACGGGCGTGATCGCGTTCCAGCTTGGTGATGGCCTCTTCGGAGAGATCGAGCGAATCGAGTTTCTCCAGCTGCGAGCGCAGGAAGGCCTCTTCGTCTTCGGAGAGGCGTTCGGCCGTGGCGGCTTCGGCGGCTTCGCGGAGCAGCTCGTTGCGCTGACGCCAGCCGGCGCGGTAGGTCGCAAGCGGAGCGGCCAGGCCCGCGTGCAGGTCGAGCATCTCGAGCTGCGTCTCGGCGCGCATCAGCTTCTGCGGTTCGCCCGGGCCGTGGAAATCGATCCACAGCTCGCCGAGCTGCTGGAGCTGCGTGAGGGTTGCCGAACCGCCATTGATGGAGATGCGGCCCGCCTTGGTGGCGTGGACGGAACGCTTGAGGATGAGCAGCCCATCGTCGCAGGCCGGCAGGTCGAGGGCCTTCAGCGCCTCGTCGAAACGCTTGTCGCCGTCGGTCTCGAGTTCGGCTTCGACCACGCACTCTTCGGCGCCTTTGCGGACGATCGTCTTGGGGGCGCGATTGCCGGCGAGGAGCGAAAGCGCGCCGAGCAGCACGGACTTGCCGGCACCGGTCTCACCCGTGACCACGGTGAAGCCCGCGCCCAGTTCGAGCGAGGTGCGGTCCATCAGGGCGAGGTCGCGGATTTGGAGGCGGCGGATCATGCGGAAGGCCGGCTGCCGAACAAAGCGGAGCCGACGCGGACACAAGTAGAACCTGCGGCGACCGCGGATTCAAGGTCTCCGCTCATCCCCATCGATAATTCCGGGAGCGCCACGCCGAAGCGGGTGGCGAGGGCGTCGCGGCAGAGACGGAGCTCGGCGAAGGTGCGGTCGGCGACCGCGGGATCGTCGGACAGCGGCGCGATGGCCATCAGGCCTTTCACGACGAGCGCGGGTTGGGCCAAGGCCGCCTCGAGGAGCCGGGGGGCGTCCGCCAGGTCGCAGCCGAACTTCGCCGGATCGTCGCCGGAGTTGACCTGGATGAGTACTTCGCGGCGCAGGCCCATCTCGCCGGCCAGGCGACCGAGCCGGGTGGCGAGTTCAGGGGAGTCGACGCTCTGGATGACGTCGAAAGCCTGCAGGGCCTGCTTGGCCTTGTTGGACTGCAGGTGGCCGATCAGCTCCCAGCGGAGGTCGGCCGGGGCCAGGGGGCGCTTCTGGGCGGCTTCTTGGACCCGATTCTCGCCGACGGCCCGCAGACCGAAGCCATAGGCCAGCAAAGCGGCCTCGACCGGGTGGGTCTTGGTCACCGGCAGCAGGCGGACGGAGGCCGGGTCGCGGCCGGAAAGGACGCAAGCGGCCTGGATGCGGGCCAGCACCCCCTCGCAATGGGCCTTGAATTGGTCGGAGGTGACCATTTCCACCAGAGGGAGGGAGAACGGGCTGGGAGTCAACCAACGGGCTTCCCTAGCCCGCCCGGGCGGGCCCCTCTCAGGATTAGCAGGTCTACACTTGAAGGCCTTCGCCATTAGTTTTATTAATCATCCTGACTATCCTTCCATGCACATCGAGAACCTGAAGATCTTCCGCGACCTCGTGGACAACGAAAGCTTCTCCAAGGCCGCCAAACTCAATGCCATCACCCAGTCAGCCGTCAGCCAGCAACTGCGCTCGATGGAGAAGCATTTCAATGTCCTGATCGTCGACCGCAGCCAGAAGCAGTTCCGGCTGACGCGCGAGGGCCGGAGCCTCTACGAGGCCGCCAAGGACATCCTCAACCGCTACGAACAGGTCGGCAGCGAGATGCAGGAGATGCGCAAGGTCGTCAGCGGCACCGTCCACATCTCGACCATCGTCTCCATCGGCCTGCACGAACTGCCTCCGCACGTGAAGTCGTTCATGCAGGAGTTCCCGCACGTCAACGTGCGCGTCGAATACCGCCGTTCGAACCTCGTCTACGAAGACGTGATCTCCAACGCCGTGGACTTCGGCCTCGTCGCCTTCCCGCAGAAGACCCGCCAGGTCGAGATCATCCCGCTCATGGAAGACCAGCTCGTCGCCATCTGCTCACCGAAGCACAAGCTCGCGACGAAGAAGGAGATCGACCTCGCCGACCTCCAAGGAGGCAAGTTCATCGGCTTCGACCAAGACATCCCGACGCGCAAGGCGCTGGACCAGTTCTTCCGCGAGCAGCGCATCGAGCTCGAGCCTTCGATGGAATTCGACAACATCGAGACGCTCAAGCGCGCGGTGGAAGTCGACGCCGGCGTGGCGCTCGTGCCCGAAGGCACCATCCGGCAGGAAGTCGAGCAAGGCACGCTCGTCATGCTCCGCCTGCGCGACCGCCGCGTGGCGCGCCCGCTGGCCATCCTGCACCGCAAGGGCCGCGTGCTGACGCCGGCCATGAAGCGCTTCATGGCGCACCTCATGAACAGCGCCGGCGGCAAGCCCGCGGCCTGATCAGACCCGCTGACGGGCTTCCCGGGCCGCCACGGCGAAACCCGGGAGCGCCTGCGCGCCCAGCATGCCTAGGCCCAGCCAGAGCATCGCTTCGCTCGCCGGCGCGCGGAGGGCGGTCGCGGCCAGACCCCACCAAAGGAGCGCCCCGACGAGCGGAGGCCAGGCACGGCGCAGGGCGGCCCGCGCGAGCGACCACGAGCCGAGGAGCGCGGCTCCGAGCGCGGCGGCCACCGGAGCTTCGATCGCGCCGAGCGCGAAGCGGGCATAGGCGACGAAGCCGAGCGAGACCAGCAGGCCTCCGAGCACGGCCGCATTGACGCGGAAGTGCGTGGGAAGGAGATAGAGCTTCACGCGGTGCGCGTGCAGATAATAGAGCGAGGCCACCGTGCCCATCACGAGGGTCAAGGTCCAGACGTAGAAAGCTCCGCTGACCGGGATCGAGTACTGCGTGATCGCCCACTGGGCGAGGAAGCACTTGGCCAGGATGAGCGACCAGATCGCTCCCAGCCGGTCCGTGACCAAGGCCTCGCGGTAGGCCCGCTCCACGGAGAGGGCGAGTTCGGTTTCTTGGACGGGCGGAAGGGACGTGGCGGCCATGGCGGGCTATCTAGCCCACAACTTGAGGCTTCGGATCGCGACCGCAACCGACGGAGGCACTTCCTGGTCCCAGCCCGGCACGCCCTTGCGGATACGTTCGGCCAAAGTGCGCGGCTGGCAGGCCATCGCGACGGGGTCCGCCCCGGTGATCGGCACGAGGAAACCGTTATTCAGGAGGTGCTGGAAAAGACCCGCGACGGACGGACGCATCTGGATGTCCGAAGCCGTGACCACGGAATCCTCGGCGATGCGGTAGCTCTCCGGGAAGCAGACCTTGCAGGCCACGGGATCGAGGATGAGGCGGCGCAGCTGGTCGCCGAGCATCGGATAGACCATGACGCGGACACCGTCCTTGAAGAGTCTTCCGCAAGATTCCAGCACGCCGCCTTCGAGGTGCGTGTAGTGCTCCGGATTGAACAGATCCACGAGGTTGTTCATGCCCGCGACGAGCGTGATGCTGCCCGTGGTGTGCAGGCGGAAGTAAGCGGGCAGACGGTACCAGCCGCGGTGGCGGGTCACCAGCAAGGGGTGCTGCATGGCGCCGACGAGGCGGATGCGGTCGATGAGCTCGGCCTCGGGATGAGGGTCGGAACCGATGCACATCTCGAAGAGCGCGAGCACGTCCTTGCCGCCGTCCGGCAGGGCGCGGAGGCCGCAGGCCAGCATGTCTTCGTTGACGAGGGAGACCGGGCGGAAGGTGCCGCGCGCGACGAGCACCGAACGCTTGTAGAAATATTCGCTGGGGACCTGCGGGTCGCCTTCGGGACCGAAGAGCACCGCATCCGTGAGGCCGAGCCGCACGAGCCGCAAGGCCGCGGCGCGGTTGTCGAAGGCGCCGAACGCCGGGCCGCTGAAGTGGGCGAACTCGATCTCGACGCGGCCGGCGCCGACCTCGTCGACGAGCGCCGTGAGGAAGTTGTCGACGCTGTCGCGGGTGTTGAGGGCGGCGTGGACCAGGTTGACCCCGACCGCGCCGAGCGCGTCCTGCTGGCGGCCCGCGTCCTTGTCCCAGAGGCGGAGGTGGAGGATGACCTCGCTCGGCTCGGAGCCCGGCTGGTCCTGGAAGCGGATCCCGATCCAGGAATGCCCCTGGCCCTTGCCGTCATGCGGCGTCGTCGCGACCGTGTCGGCGAAGGCGAAGAAACGGGTGGTCGCGCCGCGCTCGGCCTTCAGCCGGTCGACCAGCAGGCCGTACTCGTGATCGAGCATCTGCTCGAGGCGTTGCCGGGAGACGTAACGCTGCGGGTGGCCGTAGATGGCGTCGCTGATCCGCATGTCGTAGGCGGACATGCTCTTCGCCACGGTCCCCGAGGCGCCGCCCGCCTTGAAGAAGTGGCGGACGACCTCCTGGCCGGCGCCGATCTCGGCGAAGGCGCCGTAGGCGGAACGATCCAGGTTGATGGCTAGGGCCTTGCGGGAGGTGCCGGCACCGGCCGATGACGTAGGCTCTGACATGACCTTAGATTAAGTCCGTCCGCCGAGAGGCATCGAGAGGAAACCGTTGGCTAAAAAATCCGCTTTGGATTGGCGAAAACAAGACAGGGAAGCATCATTTCAGCAACACCCCGCCCGCCACCATGAAAGAATTCCTCAAGTCGGTCCTCGCCTCCGCCTTCGGCACGGTCCTCGCCTTGTTCATCGGCGCCTTCCTCCTCGTCGTGCTGCTGGTCGGGATGGCCAGCTCGGCCGGCGACGGCCAAGCCTCCGCGCATGTGGCCGTGAAACCGAAGACGATGCTCGTGGTCGGCGGCGGGCTCACGATCGAAGACACTCCCGAACACGGAGCGCCGGGCCTGGACGAACTGCTGTTCGGCGCGGCTGGTCCGCGCCTCGACCTCCTGCGCGCGCTCGAGGCGATCGACCTCGCGGCCAAGGACAAACAGATCGCCGGCATCCTGCTCAGCGGAGAGCTCTTCGCCGGGCTGACGCAGAAAGCCGAAATCCGCCGCGCGCTCGTCGCCTTCAAGAAAAGCGGCAAGCCGGTGATCGCCTGGGTCGAGAACGCCTCGCAAGGAGAATACTACCTGGCGAGCGTAGCGGACAAAGTCTACGCGCACGTCAGCGGCGAGGTCGAGTTCAAGGGGCTCGCCTCCTACAACATGTACTTCGGGGACACCCTCCGCCTCGCCGGCCTCGGCGTGCAGGTGACCAAGGTCGGTAAGTATAAGTCCGCCGTGGAACCTTACCTCGGAAGCACGATGAGCGCCGAGGCCAAGGAGCAGACCGAAGTCCTGATGAACGGCCTCTGGAAGCGCCTGCTCGCCGACGTGGCCCGTTCGCGCGGCCTCACGACCGAACGCCTGACCAAGGTCGTCGAAAGCGGCGGCATCTTCGCGGCGCGCAAGGCCGTCGAACTCAAGCTCGTCGACGCCGTGCTGCATCGCGACGAACTCGTGAGCCGGGTCCGCGAAGCGGGCGCGAGCGAGGACGACGCCGGCACCTCTTTCCGCCGCGTCGGCCTGCACCGTTACGCCCATAAGGTCGCCCTGCCCTCCCGTGGCGGCAAGATCGCCATCGTCTACGCCGAAGGAGAGATCGTGGACGGCTGGGGCGGGGCCGGCGAGATCGGCGGCGACCGGCTCGCCCACGACTTGCGCTCGATTCGCGGTGACGACGATTTCAAGGCCGTGGTGCTCCGCGTCAACAGCCCCGGAGGCTCGGCTTTCGCCAGCGACGTCGTCGCCCGAGAAGTCTCCTTGCTCAAGAAGAAGGGCGTACCCGTGGTGGTCTCGATGGGCGACGTCGCCGCAAGCGGAGGCTACTACATCGCGGCGCCGGCCAGCCTGATCATGGCGGACCTTTCCACCATCACCGGTTCGATCGGCGTGTTCGGCCTGTTCCTCAACTACGAAGACCTCGCCAAGAAGGTGCAGCTCGGCACCGACGGCGTGAAGACCGCGCGCTTCGCCGACCTGCTCTCCGATCATCGGCGCGCGACCCCGGAAGAACTCGCAGTCATCCAGTCCTCCGTCGACGGCGTCTACGAAGACTTCCTCGCCATCGTGGCCGCCGGCCGCGGACTCAAGCGAGACGGCGTACACGAGATCGCCCAAGGCCGCGTCTGGCTGGGCGAAGACGCCCGCGGCCTGAAACTCGTCGATCAGTTGGGCGGCCTGCGCGATGCCCTCAAGGAGGCCAAGCGGCTGGCCAAACTTGATGACGCCGCTTGGGTCCAGGTGCCGGCCCTCCACTCCGGCCGGGAGACCTTCCTGCAGCAGCTGCTCTCGGATGACGACGACCAGGCTCCCCTCTTCGCCAAGGTCTCCGGCGATCCCGCCAAGGATTTCCTGCGGGCCAACGCCCGCTGGCTGCGCGCGATCCGCGCCCTCAACGATCCCAAGGGCGTCTACCTTACCTGCCCCTTCGTCGCCCCGCGCTGAGCCCGCTCAGGGCTTCTTGGGCATCTGCGCCTTGGCCTCCGGCATCCACTTGCGGAGCTGGGCCACGCGCGTGGCGTCGGCGGGATGGGTCGAGAAGAACTCCGGGGTCTTGCCGCCGTTACCCTTGCCGAAGCGCGTCCAGAAGGCCGGAGCGGCTTCCGGGTCTTAGCCGGCGCGGGCCATGAAGATGAGGCCGAGCCGGTCGGACTCCGACTCGTGGCTGCGGCTGAACGGCAGCAGGATGCCGAACTGCGCGCCGAGGCCGACCGCGGCCATCCAGGTGCCGCGGGTCTTGGCGGAGGAATCGCGCGTGGCTTCGTCGGCGACGGCGGCGGCGATCGCGACACCCATGGTCTGGGAGACGCGCTCGGAGCCGTGACGGCAGATGACGTGCGCGACCTCGTGGCCCATGATCACGGCGAGATCGTCGTCCGTCGGCGCGAAGGCGAACATGCCGGTGTGGAAGCCGATCTTGCCGCCCGGCATCGCGAACGCGTTGGGCGACTTGTCGTCGATGACCGCGAATTCCCAGCGGGAAGCGGGCGGCAGGACGCCGGCCTTGTCGTCGCGGCGGGCGGCGGCGACGATCTTCAGGCCGATCTCACGGAGCTTCGGCAGACGCGGGTCGGCCGGAAGCTTCTTCATCTTCGCGAACTCGGTGGCCGAAAGCGCCGCCACTTCGCCCTCGTCGACGAGGATGAACTGCGAACGGCCGGTGACCGGGACTTGCTGGCAGCCGACGATCGCCAGGGATGAGAGAAGCAGGAGCAGGTGCAGACGCATGGCGGACAGGGGAAATCAGGGCGTCGGCGGGGTCGTGCCGGACGGTTCGTCGACGTAATACTTACGGTAGGAGGAGTCGTAGGTGTCCGTGTAGGCCGAGGCCATCCGGAGGGACATCGCATTGAGCACGACGCCGAGCAGTGGGGCCTGGGCGTCGCGCAGACGGCCGAGGCAGGCAACGGCGTTCCGCAGGTTGACCGTGTTGTAGCGGACGACGTAGAGCACCCCGTCGACCTTCGGCAGGAGGTGGAGGGAATCGGAGACGGCGCCGATGGGCGGCGAGTCGATGAAGATGCGGTCGTAGCGGCCACGCAGGCCGTCGATCATCTCGAGGAACTTAGGGTGGTTGATCACCTGCGTCGGGTTCTTGCAGCTGATTCCGACCGGCAAGACGTCGAGTCCCGGCGCCACGTCATGCACGATCGCGTCATCCAACGAAACCTCGCCGTTGAACCAGCGGCTCAGGCCGGCGTCGCCGGTGAAGCCCAGCGACGGACCCACGTTCGGGAGGCGTAAGTCGGCGTCGATGACGAGCACGCGTTCGGAGTGCTGCGCGAAGATCAGCGCCAGGTTGGTCACGACGAAAGTCTTGCCTTCGCTCGGCCGGGTGGAGGTCACCAGGAAGACGCGCGCCTGGGCGACGGCGGGATTGACCTTGAGCGCCGAGTAGATCGACCGCACGGCCTCCGTGGCGATGCGGTCCTTGTCCTGACGGGCGAGCAAGGCGCGGTCCGGGCCGGCGGTCGCGACGACCTTGGGAATCGTGCCGATCAGGGGCAGGCCGAGGGAGCCCTCGACGTCCTGGGCGGACTTGATGCGGTCGTCCAAGGTGCCGAGCACGACGATCAGGACCACGCCGAAACCGAGGCCGAGGCCGAGGCCCACGAGGGCGCTGAAGTAATAGTTCTTGTTGATCGGCTTGTCCGACACGGAAGGCATGTCGAGGATGCGGATCGACGTGCTGGTGCCGGAGGTCGAGGAGCGGAGCTTGGCCTCTTCGTAATTGAGCTTCTGGCGGCCGAGGAACTCCTCGTTGGCGCGGATGTCCTTGTCGACGCGCTCGAGCTCGACGTTGGCGGCCTGCAGTTTGGAGATCTCTTCTTCCTTCGCGACGAGGTTACGGAGGATGGCCTCATGGCGGGCCTTGGCGTTCTCCAGGGCGGCCCGGCGGGACTTCACGGCCTGCGTGACGGCCTCGTTGAGCTGACGCTCGACCTGATTGAGCGCCTCGCGCTCCGCGATGAGCTTAGGATGCTGGTCGGTGAGTTCCTCCGTCATCTGGCTGATGCGGATCTTCGAGGCGCTGATGGCGGTCTGGGCGGCGGCGACGTCGGTGTCGGCCCGGATCTGCGGGATGTCGCCGATCGGACGACCGGCCTGCTCGTAGCTGGCGATCACGGCGACGAGGATCTCGTTCTCGTCGATCTGCTTGCGGGTCTCCTCGCGGTCCTTGACGAGCACCGAACGCTCGGTGGTGAGCGTATTGGTGTCCTTGGCGATGGAAAGGAGCTTCTGATTCCTGATGAGCTCGTTCTTCTGCTCGTAGAGCCGGCGGACCTTGTCGTCGAGCGTCTCGATCTCGATACGGGCCTTCTCGACGAGCGGGTTCGTGACCATCAGGCGGTCGTCTTCGCTGTACTTCTGGATGGATTCGCAGAAAAGACGGGCGACCTGCCGGGCGAGGTCGCGGTTCGGGTGGGTGAAGTCGACGTTGATGACGAGGGTCTGGCGCTGCGGGGTGATCCCGCGCTGCTTGGCGAAGACCTCCTGCGGGGTCAGCGGACCCGAGAAGATGTTACCGGCCTGATAAGGCTCCAGGACGTACTTGAGCTCGGCCGCCGTGAGACGCTTCGAGACGCCTTCGATGATGTTGGCGCTGCGCATCGCCTCGACCGCCGTGAAGAAGTCGTCATTGGAGACGATCTTGAAATTATCGTCGGCCGCGGACGAACCGCCGTTGATGTTCGGGGCCAGGCGGAAGACGCGGAGACGGCCGGTGGCGCGATATTCCGCGGTCGTATTGAAGGTGCTGAGCAGGGCGAGCGTCAGGAAGACGAGCGCGGAGAGGATGACCCACCAGTAGCGTTCCCGCAGCATGAGCAGGTAGCCCATGATCGGGTTGGCGGAGGCGGGGCGCTGGCCGGAGCCGTAGCCACCGTACCCATATCCCTGCCCCTGCCCGGCGCCGTAGCCGCCGTAGCCATAAGAGCCATAGCCACGGGAGCCGCCGCGGGCGGGTTCAGCCGGGCGGCCGGAGGAAGCGGGGTCGGGCGTGGCCATGTGGGCTTAGATGCGGCTGTCGCGTACGTAGATCTGGTCTTCATCCTCGAGGACGAAGTCCGGTTCGTCACCGTCGTCGATCCGCCGGACGTCCTTGGTGATGACCATCGGCGAACCCGGGCGGGCGCGCTTGATGGTGACTTCGGAGCGGTTGCCGCGCGGCAGGACGCCGCCGGCCATCGCCAGGGCGCGGCCGAGCGTGAGGGTCTCTTCGGGCGGGATCGAGACGGGGCCGGGCTTGCCGACGTAGCCCGAGACATACACGCGGCGTTCGGCGTAGGTGACGATGGAGATGGCGACCTGCGGCTTCTTGAAATACTGGCGGAACTGGTTGGCGAGTTCGACCTGCGCCTGCGTGAGCGTGAGGCCCGCGACCGGCACGAGCTTCTTCAGGAAGGGGATGTCGACGGTGCCGTCGGAATTGATGCGTCGTTCGATCTGCGTGTCCGGCTGATTGATCACGAGGATGCGGACGAAATCACGCGGGCGCAGGCGGTAGCTGTTCTGGCCGTCGGCCGGATCGGCCTGCACCGTCGGCGTCGCGATGACGTAATCAGCGGGCGCGGCGGCCGGCTTCACGGCGTCGGCGGCGGCGGGCGCAGGGACGAACGCACCGGCAACGGGCTCTCCGGAGCCGGCCCCGATGGTGAGCACGTTCTCGGGCTCGAGGGCGGTGGAAGAGAAACCCGCGCCGTCAGAAGCCGCGCAGGCCGTGAGGAGGAAGGCGAGACAGCCGACTCCGAGCAGGCGATGAAGGACGGAAGGCATGGGTAAGACGGTAAGCAAGAAGCCGGTCCGGGTCAACCGGTCCCGCAGGGCATCATGCCCCCGGAGAGACCGCCGAGAGGGGGCGCTGGCAGGAAATCCGCCAGCCCACGGAGAGGAGCACGGCCGGGTCGACGAAGACCAGGGCCTTGCTCATGCCTCCGCGCCCTTCCCTGCCGCTTAGTAGCGGAAGGAGGCGGACACCGAGAAGGTGTTCGAGTCGAAGGTCGACGAGGCGTTGGAGGCCTTGGCGTCCGTGAAGTTGTAATTCGCCTGGAAGCTCAGGTGCGAATTGTACTTGTAGCTGGCGCCCAGGACGTAGGTCATCGTGTCGATCGTCGTCAGGAGCGAGTTAGCGGCGACTTCGACGTCGCTCTTGGAGACGGAGAGGTTGAAGTCGAGGTCTTCGGCGGCGGCGTAGCTGACGCCGTAGTTATAAGTGAGGGTCTCCATGCGACCGTTGGTCGTGGCGGCGCTGATGTCACGGCCGAGGGTCAGCGAGTGGCTGAGGCGCTCCGTGAGCACATGGCTCAGGCTGACCGAGTAGGACGGGTCGGTCTGGGTCTCGGTGTTGTCGTAGTTGTAGCGATTGAAGCCGGCGCGGATCACGCCGTTGAGCTTGCCAGATTCGGTCAGCTGACCCTTGGCCGTGAGGCCGGCGAAGTCCTTCTCGAGGCGCTGGTGGTCGAGGGCCGGGCGGACCGGCGTGGCACTGCTGAAGTAAGGAGCGGCCGAGTAATCGGTCACGTCATGCTGCAGGACGAGGCCGAAGCTGAGCTTCTCGAAGGCCTGGTAATCGAAGCTGAGCGGCATCGACTGGGTGTTCAGCTCGGTCAGCGGGTTGGTGTTAAAGGTCGAAACCCCGCTGTTCACGATCGTGACCGGGTCGAGGTACTGGTTGAAGCTGCGGATGTAACCGAGGCCGACGGAGAGACGTTCGGTCAGCTTGTAGTCGGCGCGGAAGTTATGGACGTAATTACCCTGACGGACGAGCGTGGCGCCGATGACGGAACCGCTGACGCCCTGCATCTGCAGATCGTCGTTACGGGCGGTGACGCGGTAGGAGGAGTTGAGCGAAAGCTTCAGGGGGCCGCCGTCGGCGTAAGTCACCCCGAGGCTGAGGGCGTCGCGGTCATCTTCGAGTCCGGCGAACTGGGAGCCGTTGAAGTGGACCAGGGAGCGGCTGGCCTTGAACTCTACGGACAAGGCGGAGTCCTTGCCGTATTCGAGGGCCAGGCCAGGGGTGACGAGCCACTGCGTGGCGGACGTCTTGGTCGCGCCGGAGTAGAGATTATCGGTCACTTCCAGGTAGGTGGAGGCGTCGAAGAAGAGGTCGCAGTCGTTGCCGATCTGCACGAGGGGCGAAGTCGGAACCCAGTTGGCGCCATGGACCAGGGTCGTGACGGTGAGGGCCGAGGCAGCGATAAGGAAGCGAGACATGGGGGTGTTCTTGGGGGGTACCAGAGAGATAGGTGAAATGCGGATGGCTTCAACCCCCAAACAGGGGGAAATAGCCTAAAAACAAAGACCCCGCCCGGTCAGGGGCGGGGTCGTGAGCGACCTCAATGCCAGCTTCAGGCCGTGGCCTCGGTCGGGAAGACGCGGATGCGACGGTAGGCGGGCAGACCGGTGCCGGCGGGGACGAGGTGACCCATGATCACGTTCTCCTTGAAGCCGGTCAGGTTGTCGCGCTTGGCCATCGTGGCGGCGTCGGTGAGGACGCGGGTCGTCTCCTGGAAGGAGGCGGCCGAGATGAAGGACTCGGTCTCGAGGGAAGCCTTGGTGATGCCCAGGAGGATCGGCTCGGATTCCGCGATCTGACCGCCGCGCTCGTTGATGGAGCGGTTGTTCTCAGCGAGGAGAGTGCGGTCGACCTGTTCGCCCCAGAGGTAATCGGAGTCGCCCGGCTCGGTGATGCGGACCTTGCGGAGCATGCGCGAGACGATGATTTCGATGTGCTTGTCGTTGATCACGACACCCTGGGTGCGGTACACCTTCTGAATTTCGGTGATGAGGTAATCCTGCACCTTGGACTGGCCGAGGATGTCGAGGATGTCGTGCGGGTCGACGGCGCCGTCGGTAAGGACCTGGCCCTGCTTCACCTTGTCGCCGGCGGCGACGATGATGTGCTTGCCGTGCGGGATGAGGTGCTCCTCTTCGCGGCCGATGGAGTCGGCGATGACGAGGCGCTTCTTGCCGCGGACGGAAGGCTCGAAGCGGACGGTGCCGTCGATCTTGGCGATCTCGGCGGCGTCCTTCGGAGGACGGGCCTCGAAGAGCTCGGAGATGCGCGGCAGACCGGCGGTGATGTCCTGGGTCTTGGCGGCCTGACGGGGGATCTTGGCGACGATGGAACCGCGGGCGACCTTGTCGCCTTCGTCGACTTCGACGCGGGCGCCGGCCGGGATGGAGAAGGAACCGACTTCCTTGCCGTTGGCGCCGATGATCTGAATCTGGGGATTCTGCTCGTCGGAGTGCTCGATGACGGACTTGTAGAACGTGTTGTTCGACGGGTCGCGTTCTTCGGTGAAGGTCACGCCCGAGATCATGTCGACGAGGCGGATCTTACCGTCGCCGTTGGCGATGATCGGGGTGGAGTTCGGATCCCAGGCGGCGATGAGCACGCCCTTCTCGGCCGACTTGCCGTCCTGGACGCCGACGACCGAGCCGGCGACGATGCGGTATTCCTCGGTCGGCGAACCGGCCTCGTTGAGGAGGCGGATCGAGCCGTTGCCGTTGACGGCAATGAACTTGTCGCCGACGGCGACCGTGGTGAGGTCGACGTACTGGACGAGGCCCTTGCCCTTGGACTTGATTTCCGGGGTCTTCAGCTGCGCGACGCCACCGATGTGGAACGTACGCATGGTCAGCTGGGTGCCCGGCTCACCGATGGACTGGGCGGCGATGATGCCGACCGCGGTGCCGCGTTCGACCATGCGGCCGGTCGAAGGATCGAGGCCGTAGGAGGTGGGCGGGATCGCGTTCACGTTCATGTGCGTGAGCGGGGAGAGGACCTTGACGCGGTCGAGACCGACGGTCTCGATGCGCTTGGCGAGGACTTCGTCGATGAGCTCGCCGGCCTTCACGATGACTTCGGAAGGATTGAGCGGGTTCGTGACGTCTTCGGACGGGCAGCGGCCCACGATGCGTTCGGAGAGGGAGACGAGTAGCTCGTCGCCGTCGTAGATCGGGGTCTTCCAGACGCCGTTTGGGATGTGCACGTGGACGCGGTCGACGCCGGCGTCGCGGAGCTTGGCCATCAGCTCTTCCGTGAGCGGGGCTTCGGACTTCGCGAGGAGCTTGGCGGCGCCGGAGGGGTTCGCGACGTCGGCGGCCAGGTGACGGCCGAGAGCGGCGTCGCCGAGCGTGATGACTTCGGAGCCGGGGGCGACGTCGCGGGAGTCCGTGACGATGACGTCCATGGCCACGTCGCAGAGCTTACGGGTCATGTAACCGGCGTCGGCGGTCTTCAGCGCGGTGTCGGACAGACCCTTACGGGCGCCGTGCGTCGAGATGAAGTACTCGAGGACCGAGAGGCCTTCGCGGAAGGAGGACAAGATCGGGCGTTCGATGATCTCACCGGAGGGCTTGGCCATCAGGCCGCGCGCGCCGCAGAGCTGCTTCACCTGCGCCTTGTTACCACGCGCGCCGGAGTCCATGAGGACGTACACCGGGTTGATGAGCATGCGGTGGGCGTGGCGGGGGTCGCCCTTCTTCACGCCGGCCACCTTCGCGGACTGCGAGAGCGTGGTGTACACCGACTGCGCGATGGCGTCGGTGGCGCCGGACCAGGTGTCGACGACCTTGTTACGACGTTCGTCGTTGGTGATCGTGCCGGACTCGTTCTGACGCTGGAATTCGCGGACCTTGGCGGTGGCTTCGCGGACGAGGCCTTCCTTCTCCTTCGGGTAGATCATGTCGTTCACGCCGATGGAGATGCCGGCCTTGGTCGCGATGCGGAAGCCGGTCTCCTTGAGCGCGTCGAGCACCGGGATCGAAGCCTCGCGGCCGCAATACTTGTAGGTCTTCAGGATCAGGTCGCCGAGCTGGCCCTTCTTCACGGTCTCGTTGAAGAAGCCGAGTTCGGAAGGCCAGATGGTGTTGAAGATGATGCGGCCGACCGTGGTGACGATCGTGCTGCCGTTGGTCTCGCCGTGGACGGTCTTGCGGTTGAAGTCCGGGTTGGCGAAACGGACCCAGTCATGCAGGTGGAGCGAGCCTTCGGCTTCGGCGAACGTCGCCTCGGACACGGAGCCCAGCACCGGCAGATGGGTATTGGCCGCCGGCTTGTCGGCGGGTTCGAGCGTCAGGTAGTAGGCGCCGAGCACGATGTCCTGGGACGGCGTGAGGATCGGCTTACCGCTGGACGGCGAGAAGATGTTGTTCGTGGACATCATCAGGAGCTTGCACTCCATGATGGCTTCCAAGGACAGCGGGACGTGGACGGCCATCTGGTCACCGTCGAAGTCCGCGTTGTAAGCGGTACAGACGAGCGGGTGGAGGCGGATCGCGTCACCCTCGATGAGGATGGGCTCGAAGGCCTGGATGGACAGACGGTGGAGCGTCGGCGCGCGGTTGAGGAACACCGGGTGACCCTTGGTCACTTCTTCCAGGATATCCCAGACTTCGGGCTTCTTCTGCTCGATGTGCTTGCGGGCGCCGCGGACGGTGTGGGCGAAGCCCAGTTCCTTGAGGCGGCGGATGATGAACGGCTCGAAGAGCACGAGGGCCATCTTCTTCGGGAGACCGCACTGGTTGAGCTTGAGCTCAGGACCGATGACGATGACGGAACGACCGGAGTAGTCGACGCGCTTACCGAGGAGGTTCTGGCGGAAACGGCCGTGCTTGCCCTTCAGCATGTCCGAGATGGACTTCAGCTGACGGTCGCGGTCCTTGACCGGCTTGCCGTGGCGGCCGTTGTCGAGGAGGGCGTCGACGGCTTCCTGGAGCATGCGCATCTCATTATGGATGATGACGTCGGGCGTCTTCATCTGGATGAGCTGCTTCAGGCGGTTGTTGCGGTTGATGACGCGACGGTAGAGGTCGTTCAGGTCGGAGGTGGCGAAACGGCCGCCTTCGAGGGGAACGAGCGGACGGAGGTCCGGCGGGATGACCGGAAGCACCGTCAGGATCATGTGCTCGGGACGCTTGCCGGAAGCCAGGAAGCCCTGGATGATCTTCATGCGGCGGGCGATCTTCTTCTTGATCTGCTTGGAGCGCGTGGAGCGGAGCTGGTCGCGGAGGTTCTCGACCGTGGAGGCGAGATCCATCTTCTTGAGGAGCTGCTGGAGGGCTTCGGCGCCCATGCGGGCCTTGAAGGCGTCAGGGCCGTGCTGTTCGACGGCGCGGCGGTAGGATTCCTCGTCGAGGAGCTCCTTCTCTTCCATGCCGGTGGCGCCCGGGTCGACGACCAGGTACTTCTGGTAGTAGATGACCTGCTCGAGCTGGCGGGTGGTCATGTCGAGCATCAGCGACAGACGGCTGGGCATGCTCTTCAGGAACCAGATGTGGGAGACCGGGATGGCGAGGCGGATGTAGCCCATGCGCTCGCGACGGACGCGGGACACGGTGACTTCGACGCCGCACTTGTCGCAGACGACGTCCTTGTACTTCACCTTCTTGTACTTGCCGCAGTAGCATTCGTAGTCGCGGACCGGGCCGAAGATGCGCTGGCAGAAGAGGCCGTTCGGCTCGGGCTTGAACGAGCGGTAGTTGATGGTCTCAGGGCTCTTTACTTCCTTGAGGCCCTTGACCTTGCGGTTGCCGTGTTCGTCGAGTTCGTCGAGGAACTGCTCGCCGGTCCACTGGACGATCTCCTCGGGGGAGGCGATCGAGATGGAGACGAAATCGAAGGACTGTTCCTTCGTCTCGTTGGCGGTGAACTCGGGGGTGTGCTCCGGGTGAATCATGTCTGTTAAGGTCTGGGTGTGGGTACGACGGACGCTCAGTTACGATCCGGGGTGGCGGTGGTGGTCGAGCCGAGGCGGACATCCAGGCACAGGGCCTGCATCTCCTTCATCAGCACGTTGAAGGACTGGGGCGTGCCGCTGACGAGGGTGTTGTCACCCTTGACGAGCTGCTCGTAGATCTTGGTGCGTCCGGCGACGTCGTCGGACTTGACCGTGAGGAGTTCCTGCAGCGTGTAGGCGGCGCCGTAGGCTTCGAGGGCCCAGACCTCCATTTCGCCGAAGCGCTGACCGCCGAACTGCGCCTTGCCGCCCAGCGGCTGCTGGGTGACGAGCGAGTACGGACCGATCGAACGCGCGTGGATCTTGTCGTCCACGAGATGGTGCAGCTTGAGCATGTAGATGTAGCCCATCGTCACCTTGCGATCGAACGCATCGCCGGTTCGGCCGTCATAGACGGTCGACTGGCCGGAGGCGTCGAAGCCCGCGAGCTTCAGCATCTCCTCGATGTCCGCTTCCTTGGCGCCGTCGAACACCGGCGTTGCGATCGGCACGCCGTGGCTGAGGTTGCGGCCAAGCTCGAGCAGCTCGTTGTCGTTCAGCGACTTGATGGTTTCATCCTCGCCGTAGATCTTCTTCAGGGTCTCGCGCAGCGGCTTGAGATCCTGCCTCTGATAATAGGCGTCGATGGTCTGGCCGATGCGCTTGCCGAGGCCGGCGCAGGCCCAACCGAGATGCGTCTCGAGGATCTGGCCGACGTTCATGCGCGAGGGCACGCCGAGCGGGTTGAGCACGATGTCGGCATGCGTACCGTCCTCGAGGAACGGCATGTCCTCGATCGGCACGATCTTCGACACCACGCCCTTGTTGCCGTGACGGCCGGCCATCTTGTCGCCGGGCTGGATCTTGCGCTTCACCGCGACGAAGACCTTGACCATCTTCATCACGCCGGGCGGCAGCTCGTCGCCGCGCTGCAGCTTCTCGACCTTGTCGAGGAAGCGCTGTTCGAGGCCCTTCTTCGACTCGTCGTACTGCTTCCGCATGGCCTCGATCTCGGCCATCAGCTTGTCGTTCGGCGAGGCGAACAGCCACCACTGCGACTTCGGATACTCGTCGAGCACCGCGCGGGTGATCTTGGTATCCTTCTTGAAGCCCTTGGGGCCGGCAATGCCCTGGCGGTTCTCCAGGAGCTCGGCGAGGCGGTTATAGACGTTGCGGTCCAGGATCGCCTGCTCGTCGTCGCGGTCCTTGGCCAGACGCTCGATCTCCTCGCGCTCGATCGCCAGCGCACGCTCGTCCTTGTCGACGCCGTGGCGGTTGAACACGCGGACTTCCACGATGGTGCCCTGCACGCCCGGAGGCACGCGCAGCGAGGTATCGCGGACGTCGGAGGCCTTCTCGCCGAAGATGGCGCGGAGCAGCTTCTCTTCCGGCGTCATCGGGCTCTCGCCCTTCGGCGTGATCTTGCCGACCAGGATGTCGCCGGCGCGGACTTCCGCACCGATGTAGACGATGCCGGCTTCGTCGAGGTTCTTCAGCGCTTCTTCCGAGACGTTCGGAATGTCGCGGGTGATTTCCTCAGGGCCGAGCTTGGTGTCGCGAGCCATCACCTCGAATTCTTCAATATGAATTGAGGTAAACACGTCGTCCTTCACGATCCGCTCGGAGAGCAGGATCGAGTCTTCGAAGTTGTAGCCGTTCCACGGCATGAACGCGACCAGCACGTTGCGGCCGAGCGCGAGCTCGCCGAGATCGGTCGACGGACCGTCAGCGATGATGTCGCCCTTCTTGACGATGTCGCCGACCTTCACCAGCGGACGCTGGTTGATGCAGGTCGACTGGTTCGAGCGCTGGTACTTCATCAGCCGGTAGATATCGACGCCCGACTTGGTCGGATCGAGATCCTCGGTGGCGCGGATCACGACGCGGGTGGCGTCGATCTGGTCGATCACGCCCGAACGGCGGGCTGCGATCGCAGCACCGGAGTCACGGGCGACCACGCCTTCCATGCCGGTGCCGACGAACGGCGCCTCGGCACGAACCAGCGGCACCGCCTGGCGCTGCATGTTCGAGCCCATCAGCGCGCGGTTGGCGTCGTCGTTCTCGAGGAACGGGATCAGCGCCGCGGCGACCGAAACCAGCTGCTTCGGCGACACGTCCATGTAGTCGACCTTGTCCGGCGTCACCGGCAGCACTTCGCCGGCATGACGGCAGACCACCAGATCGTCGGTGAAGCGGCCCTTGGCATCGAGCGGCACGTTGGCCTGCGCGACGCGGTAGCGGCCCTCTTCCATCGCCGACAGATAGACCACCTCATCGGTGACCCGGCCGTCCTTGATCTTGCGATAGGGCGTCTCGACGAAGCCGTATTTGTTGACGCGCGCGAACGTCGCCAGCGAGTTGATCAGGCCGATGTTCGGACCTTCCGGCGTCTCGATCGGGCAGATCCGGCCGTAATGCGTCGGATGCACGTCGCGGACTTCGAAGCCGGCACGCTCGCGGGTCAGACCACCCGGGCCGAGCGCCGACAGGCGCCGCTTGTGGGTGATCTCCGACAGCGGGTTGGTCTGGTCCATGAACTGCGACAGCTGCGAGGAACCGAAGAACTCGCGCACCGCGGCAGCCGCGGGCTTGGCGTTGATCAGATCCTGCGGCATCACGGTGTCGATATCGACGCTCGACATGCGCTCCTTGATGGCGCGCTCCATGCGGAGCAGGCCGATCCGGTACTGGTTCTCCATGAGCTCGCCGACCGAGCGCACCCGGCGGTTGCCGAGGTGGTCGATGTCGTCGATCTCGCCCTTGCCGTCGCGCAGGTCGACCAGCGTCTTGATGACCGCCAGGATGTCTTCCTTGCGCAGCGTGCGATGGGTGTCGGGCGCATCGAGCTCGAGGCGCATGTTCATCTTGACGCGGCCGACCGCGGACAGGTCGTAGCGTTCTGCATCGAAGAACAGCGACTGGAACATCGCCTGCGCCGAATCCAGCGTCGGCGGCTCGCCCGGACGCATCACGCGGTAGATGTCGAACAGCGCGTCCTCACGCGTCATATTCTTGTCGGCCGACAGCGTGTTGCGGATGTAGGCGCCGACATTGACGTGGTCGATGTCGAGCAGCGGCAGGTCCTTGTAGCCCTGCTCGTTCAGCACCTTCATCGACTTCTCGGTGATCTCCTCGCCGGCTTCGGCGTAGATTTCACCGGTCTTCGGGTTGACGAGATCCTCGGCGAGATAGTTGCCGACCAGCTCCTCGTCCGACATGCGCAGGGCCTTGAGGCCCTTCTCCTGCAGCTGGCGCGCCTGGCGCACGGTCAGCTTCTTGCCGGCCTCGAGCACCACCTTGCCGGTGTCGGCGTCGATCAGGTCGTTGACGGTCGAATAGCCGCGGAAACGGTTGGCGTCGAACGGCACGCGCCAGCCTTCCTTGGTCCGCTTGTAGGTGATCTTCTTGTAGAAGGTCGACAGGATCTGCTCGCCGTCGAGACCGAGCGCGTACATCAGCGAGGTCACCGGCAGCTTGCGGCGGCGGTCGATGCGCGCGAACACGATGTCCTTGGCGTCGAACTCGATGTCGAGCCAGGAACCGCGATACGGAATCACGCGCGCGGCAAACAGCAGCTTGCCGGACGAATGGGTCTTGCCCTTGTCGTGGTCGAAGAACACGCCGGGCGAACGGTGCATCTGCGAGACGATGACGCGCTCGGTGCCGTTGACGACGAAGGTGCCGTTCATCGTCATGAGCGGGATGTCGCCCATGTAGACGTCCTGCTCCTTGATGTCCTTCACCGACTTGGCGCCGGTTTCCTCGTCGATATCGAACACGATGAGGCGCAGCGTCACCTTGAGCGGCGCAGCGAAGGTCATGCCGCGCTGGCGGCACTCGTCGACGTCATATTTCGGCTGCTCGAACTCATAGCGGACGAACTCGAGCATCGAGGTGCCGGAGAAATCCGAGAT
Source organism: Verrucomicrobiota bacterium (assembly GCA_046301395.1). Taxonomy (GTDB): domain Bacteria; phylum Verrucomicrobiota; class Verrucomicrobiia; order Opitutales; family UBA953; genus UBA953. Next base: position 54,980 of record JBKCKE010000077.1, read on the forward strand.
CGGGAACACCGAGCGGAACACCGCCTGCAGGCCCTCGTCGAGGCGACCGCCGGCGGGCTCGTCAACCATCAGGAACTGGTCATAGGACGCCTTCTGAACCTCGATGAGGTTCGGCATCTCGGCGACTTCCTTGATGTGACCGAAAAACTTGCGTACGCGTTTGCGACCGGTGAATGTCTGCTGCGCCATCGTGGCCTCTCATTTTCGTCGCCTTTGTGGGGCGAACCTTCCGGGAACGACTGCCATCGGCCCCGGGTTGAATTTCGAATCGTCTCGAAGGAACGAAGCGCAAAGTCAGGAATTAAATCCCGGTCCCGGCCCCAACCACCTTCAAAACGCAAAACAACGCGCGGGGCGCATCACTGCACCCGCCCGTCCAAACACTCCGCTTTACGGACTGAAAAAGCCCGAAATCTGACTGTCTCCCAACGGCTTCCGCCAGGGACCCTGCCGCCCCCGTCGCCTACCGTGTTTTTCCGCTGCCAACCCGATATGGGATGGCAATAAAGGAGATTCGAGGGTTAAGTCCACGGATCCCCACACTTTTTTGTGTCCAACACGCCACGCGACAACCTGTCGCACGCCGTTTGCATGGCCCGGGAGCGCCCTGCGGCGCTCCCGGATCGCGCATTACTTGAGCTCGACCTTGGCGCCAGCCTTCTCGAGCTGGGCCTTGATCTTGTCTGCTTCTTCCTTGTTGACGCCTTCCTTGACGGGCTTCGGAGCGCCTTCGACGAGGTCCTTGGCTTCCTTCAGGCCCAGGCCGGTGATGGCGCGGACTTCCTTGATGACTTCGATCTTCTTGTCGCCGGCAGCAGCCAGCACGACGGTGAATTCGGTCTTCTCTTCAGCCGGAGCAGCGGCAGCACCACCAGCAGCCGGACCAGCCACCGCAACGGCGGCAGCGGCGGACACGCCCCACTTTTCTTCGAGGAGCTTGGCGAGTTCAGCCGCTTCGAGCACGGTGAGGCTCGAGAGGTCGTCGACGATTTTCTGCAGATCAGCCATTGTTCAGTTCCTTAAACGTTTGGTTCGAACCAGGTTTGAGATTAGCGAAGGGGTCAGGCCGCTTCGCCCTTTGAGGCATGAGCCTGAATGACGCGCGCGAGCTTGGCCGCAGGCGCGTTGGAGAGCTGAGCAAGCTTGGTCGCCGGCGCCACGAGGAGGCCAACGATCTTGCCGCGCAGTTCGTCGAGCGACGGCAGTGAGGCGAGCGCCTTCACGCTGTCGACATTCAGGACGGTTTTACCCATCGAGCCGCCGAGGATGACGAACTTCTCGTTCGCCTTGGCGAATTCGATGGCAACCTTTGGCGCCGCAACCGGATCGTTCGAAGTAGCGATCACGGTCGGCCCCTTCAGCAGGGAGCCGATGGCAGCGACGTCAGTGCCTTCAAGAGCAATTTTGGCGAGACGGTTCTTCGAGACCTTCACCGATGCGCCCGCCTGCTTCATCTGCATGCGCAGCTTCTGCATCTGGGCCACGGTGAGGCCGGAATAGTGAGCAACGATCGCAACCGACGTGGTCTTGAAGACCTCGTTAAGTTGTTCGACCGACTCTTTTTTTGCCGCTCGTTCCACAGCAAGCTCTTTCCGGTTGGCGGCCTTTCCGCGAAGGCAGGACCGCCGGGTTGCACCCATCGTCCCGCCCTAAACCTGATCCGGAGGGTCCAAGACCCTCGGACATGCCGGGCAAGACGACATCTAGAAGCCTGCCCTCCCAGAGCCTTACGGCCATGGGCTGTCGAGGTTCGAACCAAACCAGCCTTCCAGCCGCGAACATGCCGCGACGTGAAGCGCAAAATCCGGTCTTCACCCGTCTATGCAGGCCATGCGATTAAGCCGTTGAAAACATGAAGTTCTCGCGGGCGCCTGCAGTCTTGGACAGGATCGAGGCACTTCAGCACGCTGAAGCCCCCTGCTCTCACTCCGATCCGAGGCGACGGGTCCCCTTCCTTTCGAGCATCCTTGCGGGCATGCGGAAAGGAATGATCTCCTATCAACTCAGGTTTTCGGAATGCGAGCACAGACATGCCAGCAAGTGCCAGCACGCCCGGAAGGCGCTATGTAGCCGGTCCTGCCTGGCTTGCCAAGAGCAAATATTGGACCAGTTTCATATGACGGACGGGGAGCCGGCTCCGGTCACGGAGCCGGTAGCTGCTCAGGTGCCACTCACCTTATAGGGCAGCGGCGTACCGGCAAAGAACGCGTCGAGATTGGCGAGCACGCAGTCCTGCATCGCGACGTGCGATTCCAGAGTGTGGCCGCCGAGATGCGGTGACAGCACCACGTTCGGCAGCGCGGTCAGCGCGTCCGGCGCATGCGGCTCCTGGGCAAACACGTCGAGGCCGGCGCCGGCGATGGTTCCGTCAGTCAGAGCCGCAACCAGCGCCTTCTCGTCGATGACCGAGCCGCGCGAGATGTTGACGACGTGCCCGTCGCCGCCGAGCCGACGCAGGATGTCGGCGTCGATCACATTGACATTGTCGGCGCCGGCGCGGACCGCGATGACAAGCACGCTGCACCAGTCGGCCAGCGCCTCGAGGCTCGGCAGGTACTGATACGGCAGGTCATATTTGGTACGGCTGAAATAGCCGACCTCGGTCTCGAAGGCCGCAACGCGGCTCGCGATCTTGCGGCCGATCTCGCCCATGCCGTAGACGCCGACCTTGCGGCCGCGCATGCCGGCCTGCGGTCGCATCATCGGCGACGGTTTTGCACCGGCCCAGTCGCCGCTGCGGACATAATTGTCGGCGACCGGCAGACGCCGCACCGATGCCAGCATCAAGGTCAGCGCGATGTCGGCGACCGAGGCCGCATTGGCGCCGGGGCTGTGGCCGACAGCGATGCCGCGCCTGGCGGCGGCGGCGAGATCGACGCCGTCATAGCCGGTGCCGTAGCAGACGATCGCGCCGAGCTTCGGCAGCATGTCCATGGCATCGCCCCGGAGCGGCGTGCCGCCCGCGGTGATCATGGCGCTGACGTCGGCGAGCTCGGCCACCGGGAACGCTTCGTCCAGCCGCTTGCCTGCCGCGTTGAGCAGCTCATAGCGCTCGCCGAAGCGGATCAGCTGGGCCTTGGGAAAGCGTGAATAGACCAGGACCTTATCGGGCATTGTTCTTGTTTCCTGCGAGAGGCTTCACCTGGAGCCTTTTCCATTCCAATTGAAGCGGAACGCGGCTCTCGATTCTCGTTCTGACGCGTTTGCTCCGCTCGAAAACGCTCCGGGAAAAACAAAGGGCGGAACCGGTTGCCCGATCCCGCCCCTCTTTATCTCGTCACGGCCAAAGATATCAGCCGAGGATGGTGCCCGGCTCGACCTTCACGCCCGGGCCCATGGTGGAGGAAACCGCCACGCGCTGGATGTAGGTGCCCTTGGAGCCCGCCGGCTTCGCCTTGGAGACCGCGTCGGCGAGCGCCTTGACGTTCTCGACCAGATTGTCCTCGGAGAACGAGGCCTTGCCGATGCCGGCCTGCACGATGCCGGCCTTCTCGACGCGGAACTCGACCGAGCCACCCTTGGCGCCCTTCACGGCGTTGGTGACGTCCATGGTCACGGTGCCGATCTTCGGGTTCGGCATCATGCCGCGCGGACCGAGCACCTTACCGAGGCGGCCGACCAGCGGCATCATGTCGGGGGTCGCGATACAACGATCAAAGTCGATCGCACCGCCCTGCACCTTCTCGACCAGGTCTTCGGCGCCGACGACGTCGGCGCCGGCAGCCTTGGCTTCCTCAGCCTTGGCGCCGCGCGCGAACACGCCGACGCGCAGCGTGCGGCCGGTGCCGTTCGGCAGGTTGACGACGCCGCGGACCATCTGGTCGGCGTGGCGCGGGTCGACGCCGAGATTGATCGCGATCTCGATCGTCTCGTCGAACTTCGACTTGGCGCGCTCCTTGACCATCTTGATGGCGTCCGCGAGCGGGTAGAGCTTCTCGCGATCAACACCCTCACGGGCCTTCTTCAGACGCTTTCCGATTGTCATGGCCCGTTACCCCGCAACTTCCAGACCCATCGAACGGGCAGAGCCCTCGACCATCTTCATGGCCGATTCAATGGTATCGCAATTCAAGTCCTTCATCTTCTTCTCGGCGATCTCGCGCACCTGCGCCTTGGTCACCTTGCCGGCCTTGTCGCGGCCCGGCGCCTTCGATCCGGACTGGATCTTGGCGGCCTGCTTGAGGAAGTAGGACATCGGAGGGGTCTTCATCTCGAAGGTGAAGGACCGGTCCGCATAGATCGTGATGATCACCGGGATCGGGGTGTTCTTCTCTTCCTTCTGGGTCTGCGCGTTGAACGCCTTGCAGAACTCCATGATGTTCAGGCCGCGCTGACCAAGCGCGGGGCCGATCGGGGGCGAAGGATTCGCCGCACCGGCCGGGACCTGAAGCTTCAGGTATCCGGTCACTTTCTTTGCCATCTATCACTCCTGTTGTGCCGGACGGGGCCGGCGGTTTCAGGTTCCGTGGTTCGGTTGGAGGGGCTGGCGACCGCCTCCTCCCTCCCACGGCCTCAATTGACGCGAGCCATATACCCCGCGCCGTCCGGTCAGACCACCTTTTCGACCTGACCGAATTCCAGTTCCACGGGCGTTGCGCGGCCGAAGATCGACACCGCGACCTTCACGCGCGAACGCGCCTCGTCGATTTCTTCCACCACGCCGGAGAACGAGGCGAACGGGCCGTCGGCCACGCGCACATTCTCGCCGATTTCGAACGACACCGACGCCTTCGGACGCTCCACGCCCTCCTGCACCTGGTGCAGGATCCGCATCGCCTCGGCTTCCGAGATCGGCATCGGCTTGTTTTCCGCGCCGAGGAAGCCGGTGACCTTCGGCGTGTTCTTGATCAGATGGAACGCCTCGTCGGTCAGCTTCATCTTCACCAGCACATAGCCCGGGAAGAACTTGCGTTCGGCGTCGATCTTGCGGCCGCGGCGCACCTCGGTGACCTTCTCGGTCGGCACCAGGATCTGCTCGAACAGCTCTTCGAGCCCGCGCTGCTTGGCCTGCTCGCGGATCGATTCCTGAACCTTCGTCTCGAAGTTCGAATAGGCGTGGACGATGTACCAGCGCTTGTCCATCAATTGGGTGCTCATCAGTGGATGCCCAGTATCAGGGTAATCAGATAGCGGATGATTTGGTCCGCGGCGAAGAAGAAGATCGAGGCCAGCGCCACCATCACGAACACCATGATGGTGGTGATGGTCGTCTCGCGGCGCGTCGGCCAGGTGACCTTGGCGGTCTCCGAGCGCACTTCCTGCAGGAATTTGAACGGGCTGAAAGCCATCGTGAGATCCGCGTCCGTCTCCGGACGATTGCAACGTTTCAAGGAATCCGAACAGCCGACCTTGCGGACCCAGCCCTCGTTTGGAAGGTTGAGCCGATAAACGAGCTCGAATGTTCGGGGAATTAGGCCGCGCCGGATATCCGCCATCAAAGCGGGCCGACTGCGAGTGCCGGGGTATCTACTGCGAGAGGAGCCAAACGTCAAGGTCGGCACCGTCGCGGCCCGCCCCGGCCGCAGCTCGGGGAAACCGGGACTGAGCCCCTCAATTCAAGCACTTAGCGGGGCGACCGGCGGTTCGCCTCCCCGCCGTCGGCGGCGGCGGCCGGGTCGATTACCCGGCAAAGCTCTTCTG
>JBKCKE010000078.1:0-3034 GCA_046301395.1 Verrucomicrobiota bacterium
CACGCCGTCTTTGCTCAGGACCACGTCCTGCTCGAGGAAGTCGGCGCCTTGGCCGTACGCGAGGGCCTTGGCCGCGAGCGTGTGTTCCGGCAGATAGCCGCTCGCCCCGCGATGCGCGATGATCAGCGGACGCGGTTCCGCCGCGGTGAGACCGCCGAGGGACAGGAGCAGTAGGGCGAGCAACCGGGGCATGGGTTATTTAAATGTGCAAAGGTGCAAAAGTGCAAAGGCGAGATTAGGGGTCGGGATAGGGGTAGGGATAGTCGAGGACGCGAGGGGGCAAGTTGATTCAGGCCCCGGCTTCTCAGGCGCCGCGGGAGACCCAGCGATACGCGTCGAGGGAGTTACGCCAGAAGAACCGCTCGCGGTCTTCCGCGGTGCGCTCGGCGTAATAGTCGGCCACGAGGCCGAAGACATCTGCATAGCGAGCGCCTTTGTCGGAGACGGGCCAGTTGCTCCCATAGAACACGCGCCTCGGCCCGAACGAGGCGGTGACGTGATCAAGCGTGGGCCGATAGTAAGCCACGTTCGTGGGCGCCGCACCGTGCGGCGTCTTCACCGGTTCGACCAGTCCTGAGAGCTTGCAGTAGATGTTCGGTTCGGCGCCGAGGCGGCGTATGCCTTCGAGCCAGACCTGGTCCGGCGCGGCGGGATCACGGACATTGCCGACGTGATCGACGATGATGCGCAGGCCGGGGAAGGAGCGAGCGAGTCGGACGGCCCCCGCGAAATCACCGAGCCCGTTGATGTCCAGCGCGAGGCCATGGTCCGTGAGCAGGCTGAGATGGCGGGCGAAGGTCGGGTCGGTGAGCTCGGCGCTCAGTTTACCCGCCGAGATGCGTACCCCTCGGAAGAGCGGGTGGGCGGCGAGGCGGCGCAGATGTCCGGCAAAGGTGCCATCGGCCGGTCGGAGATTGCCGACGAAGCCCACGATGCATGGATGCTCGTCGGCCAGTCGCAGTATCCAGTCGTTATCCTGCGGCCAGGCGCTGGCTTCGACCACCACCGTCTCGCGGATGCCGTGCGGGGCGGCGACCCGTTGCCAATCGGGCGGGAGCACGGGTCGGTCGAGGAAACTGTCCTTGGGCGGCCATGGTACGCCCTGACCTCTGGTCGGGTCGTAGAAGTGCGTATGGGTATCAACGATCCGGGTCACGGTCGGCCTGCTTGCGCAGCCGACGGAGATCGCGGCGGCGCCGGTCGCGCCGGCGAGGGTGCGCAGGAAAGAACGACGGTCAGTCAGCTGGGGCATGCGGGTGATGGTGCGGCGGAACCGAGAGGGGGCAAGTGGACACGGTGACACGTGGGCAAGGGGTGAGCACTAGAGGCACAGAGGCTCGGAGGCCCAGTGGACCAGAACAATTCAGAGTTAGTTGACCGGTTGAACAGTTGGCCGGTTGGCCAGTGAGACAATGATCGAGGGCACGAGGACCGGGGGAGCAAACGAGAGGCACGGCTGACCGAGGGCTCGGAGGGCGAGACAGCGCTAGTTGACCGGTTGATCAGTTGGCTGGTTGGCAAGAGAGGCGCACTAAGCCGTATCGATTGTCACAGGCGGATGGCGGTCTGGTGACAATAGATTATGGATACAGGAAACGCTCAAGAATTTCTTGAAGGCTTCTGGCCGCGGGCACCATCGGCACCGCCATGAAATCCCTACTCCCGCTCCTCCTCGTCGCCGCCGCCGCCCAAGCCGAGACCGCCAAGGTCAAGGCCCCGGCCGACAGCTTCTCGCTCACCGCCGATAACTTCATGATCGCCCGCGACGTCGATGACTTCGACGGCATGTCCTATGGCATCAAGGCCAAGGTCTGGGACGGCGCGCGCATGACCCTGGGTTTTGCCGATGCCACCTCCGATCGATTCGACTTGGTTTCCGGCCTCAACGTGGAAGTCGGCGCCCGCCGTTTCACCGTGGGAGCCGAATATGACATGCACATCGAACAGGGCATCGTCACACTCTCCCTCGCTTACGGCCAGACCACCGGTCGGACCAAGGGCGGCTTCGTCGGCGACGCCTTCCGCAACCAGCAGTTCGTCCTCGGAGCCAGTTATGCTCGCCCCCTGGGCGAAGGTTTCACCGCCATCCTCTCGGCGAACAAGTTCCTCAGCGATTTCGATACGGATAAGGGCTTCTCCACCGCCTCCGCTCGCACCGCCTTGGCGGAGCGTTTCGACGGCTCGCCTTTCTCCGTCGGCCTGACCCTGGCTTACACGCCGGTGGAATATGTGACCGTTCACCTGACCTACGCCACGGAGGATTCGGTGCTCGGCCTGGGCCGCGCCGACAACACGCTCAGCTTCGGCGTGCGCGCGAACTTCTAAAGCAGGTTCACGCTCAGCCCGAACCCAAAGCTCGTCCGGCGAAAGCCGGGCGGGCTTTTTCTTTGCGACGATCGGCGCGGCGAAGCCGCGAGGGGACACGTGGAGAACCTGTGGGCGCGAGGAAGGGTAGGGGCGCGACCGTGTCGCGACCGCGAGGGCTAAGGAGCGGACGCCTCGGAAAGCCGTCCCTACCTTGGGTTGCGAGGGCGAGGGGATTGGGCATGGTGCCCCCATGGCCAAGAAAAAGAGCACCCCGCAACGCATCGTGTACGCCGGCTTGTTGATGCCGCTGAAGTACTTTACTCCGGCGGACAAGAATCGGGTCCTAAGGGCCAATGGCGAAGGCAAGAAGTCGCCGAAACAGGTCATCTATGTCGGCGAGACCGGCCTCCCGACCGAAGAGCGTTACCTGCAGCACCTGCTGCGATACAAGTCTCAGCGCGGGTGGATCCATAAGTATGGTATCCGCCCGATTGAGCTAGCCACGCGTCTGGCAGACCTCGATGGGCTGGAGCCTTCGGTGAAGAAGGAGATCTACGGGCTCGCTCGCCCTTTGCGGACGGATTCCAAGGCGCGCGAGGCCGCCGTGGCCGAGATCTTCCGCCGCGAGGGGTTCTACGTGGTCTCTTCGTGAGGTGCGGGGTAGGGGCGGACGCGTCGCCGACGCGTCCCTACCTCAAGACAACTAGGTCGTGACGCGGTCCCGACC
>JBKCKE010000079.1:0-4809 GCA_046301395.1 Verrucomicrobiota bacterium
CGCATCGCGCTCGCGCGCGCCTATCACGCGAACATCGCGACCTTCTACAACACGCGCCTCGAGCGCGTGCCAGACCGCTATGTCGCGGACCTCGTGAAGATGCAGCCCGAGCCGCTGTTCCAGGCCGAAGGCTTCGAGCGGCAGGCGCAGAAGCTGGCCTTCTGATCAGGCGGCCCAGGCGTCGCGGCCGAGGAGCTGCGAGCACAGGCGGTGGGCGGACCAGAAACCGTCCTCATGGAAGCCGTAGCGCTGCCAGGCGCCGGCAAAATGCACGCGCGCGCCGGGTCGGGCGTTGAGCGCCGGGATCTCCGCCTGGGCGGCGACGGCGTCGAGCGAGAACAGCGGGTGTTCCGTCGGGATCGTCACGATCACCTTCGCCGGATCGACCTGCTCGGGATGATTGATCGTCACGACGAAGTCGCCCTTGTCCGTGAGCCCTTGCAGGGAGTTCATCCAGTAGTGGGTCGACGTCGCCAGGCCGCCGTCCTTGGCCCAAGTGCGGTAGTTCCACGACGAGCGCGCCTTGGGCGAGCGGGGCAAGGGCGCCATATCGGTGTGCACGATGGCGTCGTTCTGATTGTAGGCGAAGGCGCCGAGCAGGCGGCGTTCCTCGGCGTCGGCGTCGGTCAGCAGGCGGAGCGTCGTGTCGGCGTGCGAGGCCATGATCACGCGGTCGAAGCGTTCTTCGCCGGCGGCGGTCGTCACGACGACCTGCGCGCCGTCGCGGAGGACGCCGGTCACGCCTTGGCCGAAACGGAAGTCGGCGGGGTGCGCCTTGAGCAGCGCCTCGACGTAGGTGCGGGAGCCGCCTTCGAGGGTCAGCCACTGGTGCTGCGTGTCGAGCCCGAGGAAGCCGTGGTTGTGGAAGAAGCGCATCAGCGCTGCGGCCGGGAAGCCCAGCATCTTCTCCGCCGGCGTGGACCAGACCGCGGCCGACATCGGGATCAGGTAGAGGTCGAGGAAGTCCTGACCGAGCCCTTTGCGCGCGCACCAGTCGCGCAGCGAGGTCGTCTCGGCCTCGGTGGACTGCCATTCGACTTTGGCGAGCTTGTTGAACTTGTTGATCTGCAGGAGCAGCTTCCAGAAGCGCAGGCTGAAGAGGTTGCGACGCTGGGCGAAGAGGTGGTTGAGCGAGCTGCCGCACCACTCCAGGCCGGTCGGGTCGTGGCGGACGGCGAAGGACATCGACGTCTTCTTGGGCTTTACGCCCAGCTCCTTGAACAGACGGCAGAGGTGCGGATACGTCACCTCGTTGAAGACCATGAAGCCCGTGTCCATCGGCAGGGCGCGGCCCGTGCCGGGCTCGGTGACGTCGATCGTGTGGGCGTGGCCGCCGGGTCGACGGTCCCGGTCGAAGACCGTCACATCGTGGTGGGCGGCGAGGAAGCGCAGACAGCCGAGGCCGCCTACGCCGGAGCCGACGATGGCGATCCGTTCACGCACCGGGGGCGGAGGCTTCCGACTTTCCCTTGGCTGCCTCCTCGTAGATCGAGGCGGGCACCCCCTTGAGGCCCCAGATCAAGCCCATCCAGGACATCACCTTCAGGCCATAGTAAGTCGGGTCGAATTCCCACCAGTAGAAGCCCTGCTTCGTCGTGGCCTGGTAGCGGTGATGATTGTTATGCCAGCCTTCGCCCAAGGTGATGAGCGTCAGGATGAACGAATTGCGGGACTCGTCGCCCGTGGTGTGGAAGCGTTTGGTCCCGAAGACGTGGGCGAGGGAGTTGATGCAGCCGGTGCCGTGGAAGAGCACGACGGTGGAGATGATACCCCAGACCAGCAATTGGGGCCCGTTGGTGTCGTAGCCGTGGGCGCCCAGCCAGGCGCCGGCGCCGTAAGTCGCGGCCGCGGCGAGGAGCGGGATGAGAATATCGAAACGATTGAGGAAGACCAACTCGGGGTATTTCGCCAGATCGGAGATCTTCGAATAGTCGGTCGGAAAGTTCTTCTTCGCGGTGATCCAGCCGATATGCGACCACCAGAAGCCGTCGACCACGGGGGAGTGCTTGTCGTCTTCCTCGTCGGAGTGCTTGTGGTGGTGACGGTGGGTACAGGCCCACCAGAGGGCGCCTCGCTGGACGGCGAGAGCGGTCCAGACCGCCATCACGAACTGGAAGGCGCGGGAGGTGGAGTAGGTCTTGTGGGAGAAGTACCGGTGCAGGAAGCCCGTGATGGCGAACATCCGGAAGAAGTAGAGGCCGACGGCCGTCCACACGGCGATCGGACTGACGCCGACCCAGATGACCCCGAAACAGGCCAGATGGAGGATGATGAAGGGAATCGAGCGGGCCCAGTCGACCTTCTTAGGGGTGCTCTGCAGGGCCTCGATTCCTTCCGGGATATAGTCCGCGTCGAACCAGCGGATCAGGGAACGGAAAAAACCGTTCGCAGGCGGCTGGACGGAGGGTGCGGGCATCTGGGAGGGAGTTAGGAGGGGCGGGCAGGAATCGCAACTGCTTTGACGATTTAGGGCGCCCCCCTAAAGTCTTGATATCGGGAGACAAAAACCGCCCCACGGTCCGCTTTCTTTGTGACAAACATGCACGACGCCCATTCCGCTCAGGACTGGCGGGCCTGGTTCGCCGAAAACGGCGCCCGGCTCCGGCTCATCGCGCGCCAGTGGACCCGGAGCGAGGCCGACGCGGATGACGTCCTGCAGGAGGCATTTGTACGCTTTTGGAAACATCAACGTCACCTGCCCGGCAATCCCAACGCCCTGGTCGTGACTTCGATCCGGCGCTCCGCGTTGGATCTCCTGCGACGTGCCGATCGTCGGGCCTCGCGCGAGAAGATCGTCGGCGACGATATGGACACCGTGAGCTGGTTCGAGCCGGAGGCCGATCCGCGTCTCGCCGCCCTCGCCGAGTCGCTGAAGCTCCTGCCCGCCGAGCAGCGCGAGGTCGTCGTCCTCAAGGTCTGGGGCGACCTGACCTTCGACGAGATCGGCGAACAACTTTCGATTTCTCCGAACACCGCGGCCTCGCGGTGGCGCTATGCCATGGAGGCCCTGCGCCGAAACATCACCGCCCGCACCCATGACTGATCCCGACCACGACCTCGAGCAGGCCCTCCGCGCCCTGCGCCCGCGCCCGCCCGGCCCCGCCGTCGCGGCCCGCCTCGCCGCGGAACTCGCTCCGCCCGTCGCGCGACGCGGTGTCGTCATCGCCTGGTCGGCCGGCTTCGCCGCCGCCGCGGCCGCGCTCGCCGCCTTCGTCTTCCTCGCGGAGCCCGTCGAGCCGGAGGCGCCCGCCTACCAGCTCGTGCGCGCCGAACGTTCGCGCCCGGAAGTCCAGCTGTTCCGCCCCGTCGAACTCGCCGACGGCTCGTACGCCCGTCCCGTGCGGGTGCGCTGGGAGGACACTACCCGCTGGGAAGACGCGCGGACCCAGACGCGCCTGATCGATTATCGCCCCAACGACCAACTGGGGTTCCTACCCCTAGAGACGCATTGAACAAATCCGCCGACCTCTGACGCTCATCTTTTAAAGGACCCCCCATGAATACGTTCCGCCAGATTCCCCTCCACATGCTCCTGCTCGCCGGCCTCATCGGCACGGCGGAGGCCAAGGACAAGGAGCCGGCCAGCTCCGCCGCCAAGCCCGCCGTCGCCGGTGTCGCCTACGCCGGCCTCAACGTCGGCCCGCGCGATGAAGCGGTCGCCTCCGTGCCCGCCGGCGTCGGCATCGTCGTCGGCTTCATCGATCCTAAAGGCCCCTCCGTCGGCAAGATCGAGGAAGGCGATATCCTCACGCGCCTCGACGACCAAGTGCTCTTCAATGCCGACCAATTCCGCGCGCTCGTGCGCACGCGCCAGCCTGGCGACAAGGTGAAGCTCACGATCCTGCGTGGTCCCGAGCCCATGGTCGTCGAACTCACGCTGGCCGCCCGGACCGACCGCGAGCCGCGCGCCGAAGCGAAGGACGGAGCCCGTGCCGCGGCCCGCGGCCTCCCGCCGGGCGTGACCATCGTCGGGCCCGGCGGCATGATCCCGCCGGAGCTCCTCAAGCAGCTCCAAGACCTGCAGGCCGGCGTCCTGCCCGCGCCGGGCGGTCGTTCGCACATCCCCTCGGTCGATGAGCTGCTCGCCCAGTCCGGCGGGGGCCTCACCAATACGGACACCTTCTCCTTCAGCTTCGGCCCCATGACGATGTTCGGCTTCAAGGGCGGGTCGAAGAGCTACTCGTCGTCCATGGCTTCCGACGCCGAGGGCTCGGTCACGATTCAGCAGGAAGACGGCAAGAAGCGTGCGGTGATCAAGGACAAGGACGGCAAGACGACTTTCGAGGGCGACATCACGGAGAAGGGTGCCGTCGAGAAACTGCCGCCGGAGATTCGTCGTCGCCTCCAGCTCGTCGAAGGTCGCGGTTTCAGCCTGCCGGGCAATCCGGGCGCCAAGCCGGCCGGCAAGCCGGCGGCTGAAGAGCCGAAGAAAAAGTTCGACCCGAAACAGGGCGCCTGAGCGGACGATTCATGCCAAACAGAAGGCCTCCCAGACGGGAGGCCTTCTTGGTGCCTGCTTATTTCGCGTCTTCGGGAGGCGGACCGCCGAAGACGCCGGGAGGCGGACCCTTCTTGCCTTTCCCTTTGCCCTTGGCGCCGGGGCCGCTCTGTCCGCCGAGGTTGGCATGGGCGTCCATGCGCATCTTATTGAACGAAGGATCCGGCGTACCCTTGAGCTTACGCGGGATGAAGGGGAACTCTTCGGTCAGCACGTAATAATAAGTCCCCTGCGGGAACTCCGGGGTCACGCCCGTCCGGCCGCCGAACTCGTCGAGGTCGCCGTGGCCCGGGACGTATTCGAAATCTAGG
>JBKCKE010000080.1:0-11874 GCA_046301395.1 Verrucomicrobiota bacterium
CGGTAAGCCTCCATCGTGCCGCGCACTTTCGCCGCCGTGGCCACCAGATGCGGTCGGCCTTGCGCGTCGGGCAATGTCACCGCCCCCCAGAGCCAGGTCGGCCCGTCGCCGGGGACCTCGGCCACGCCGACGGGTCGGCGCTCACGGTGTTTCGTGTCGGGCTTCGTGAAGTAGGCATAGGGCGGTCGCAGGGGCGGACGTTCGGGAGGCGTGAAGCCTTCGGTCGTCGCGGCGGAGACGTTGAAGATCCCCAGCGGGTAGTGCGCGAGGTTCGTGTCGCCCCAGAACCAGTGGAGCCGTCCGGCGTACTCCGCCGTCACCACGCTGTCCGCGCCGAGCACGCCGCTTTCCTGCCAGTCGAGCTGCTCGCCGAGCTTCTGAGCTTCCGCGAACAAGCCGGCGCCCGTGAGGCGACCGAGACGGCGTGCCAGGATCGTCCGGGCGACCGTGACCTTGAGCGTCTGGCCCGGCGTGGGCGTCAGGCGGACTCCTGCATAGCCGAACCCGTCCGCCTGCACTCCGTAGCCGTGGCCGCTGACCGTGAACCAAGTCTCGCGGCCCATCAGCTCAGGGAGGTCGCAGGCGATCAGCCCGGCGTTGTCGGAGACAAGCCGCACGCCATGGACCGTGCGGAGTTCGACGCCGGGCACGGGCCAGCCGTCGCCTTGTTCGACGACCTCGATGCGACAGGGTTGGATGGTGGCCGCCATCGCCGTAAGGCCAAGCAAGACAAAGAGCCAGGAGGCGGGCCGCATGGCCTTAGTCTCCGGATTCTCGCGGCTGATTCAAGTCCGCGCGGGGCTTTTCGCTTGGAGCGGGGGCCGTCCGGGCTTACCTCTGGGACATGCTTCCGGAAGCGCGTCAGAAAGAGCTCAAGGCCTTCGCCGGGAAACTCGCGGACATCGCCCGCGCGGTCCTGCTTGCGGCCCACGCGCGCGTCGAGACCGAGGTCGAGATCAAGCCTGACGGCACGCCCGTGACCGTCGCTGACAAGGAAGCCGAACGCCAGATGCGCGCGGCCATCAAGGCGGCTTACCCCGACCACGGCATCCTCGGCGAGGAGTTCGGCCCCGAGAACGTCGACGCCGAGTACTGCTGGGTGCTCGATCCGATCGACGGCACCAAATCGTTCCTCTCCCGCGTCCCGCTCTACGTCACCCTCATCGGCCTGCGCTACGAAGGTAAGCCCGCGCTCGGTCTCATCGACCAGCCCGTCCTCGGTGAGCGCATCATCGGCGACAACCATACGTGCGAGCTGAATGGCCGCTCCGTGCGGGTCGCCGAAGCCGCCATGAAGGACGCCGTCGTCGTCTCCACCGACCTTGATAACATCCGCCGCCTGCATCGCGATGTCCGCTGGAACCGTTTCGCCGACAGCGTCGCGCACGTGCGCACGTGGGGCGACGGCTACGGCCATCTCCTCGTCGCGGCGGGCCGCGCGCACGTCGTGGCCGATCCGATCATGAATCCGTGGGACCTCGTCCCCGTGTTGCCCGTCCTGCGCGGCGCCGGCGCGGTCGTGACCTCCTGGGAAGGCGGCGATCCTGTCAAGGCCGGCAACATCATTGCCGCGGCGCCGAAGCTGCACGCGGAAGTGATGCGGACGTTGCGCGACTGAACGCGGCTCAGAGCCGGACCTTCAGCGAGCGCCCGTGGGCGTCGAGGTTCTCCATGCGGGCGAACGCGTCGACCACGCCGGCCGCCTTCTTGAGCGAGGCCGGGGAGTATTCCACGAGGCTCGTGCGGCGGAGGAAGTCGGCGACGCGCAGGCCGCTGAAGAAACGGCCCGTACCGCCGGTCGGCAGCGTGTGGCTCGGGCCCGCGGTGAAGTCGCCGAGCACCGTGGGCGTGTGGTGGCCGAGGAGGATGGCACCGGCGGTGGTGATGCGGGCGGACAGCGCTTTCAGCTTGGCCGGGGCGACCATCAGTTCGAGGTGTTCGGGCGCGACGAGGTTGGCCGCCTCGGCCGCGTCCTCGATCTTCGGGACCAGGATGGCGCAGACCTTGGCGTCGAGCGCCTTGCGGATCTTCTCGCCGTGCGTGAGGGAGGCGGACTGCGTGCGGGCGGCCGCGAGGCACTGCTTCGCGAAGGCTTCGCTTTCCGTGACCAGGTAAAGCTTCTCCTTGCCGCTGCCGTGTTCTGCCTGGGCGCAGAGGTCGGCCGCGACCCATTCCGGGCGCGCAGTGCGGTCGGCGACGATCATCACTTCGCTCGGGCCGGGGAGGAGGTCCACGCCGACGAGGCCGAAGACCTGGCGCTTGGCCTCGGTCACGAACGTGTTGCCCGGGCCGAAGATCTTGTCGACCGGCGCGATGGTGCGCGTGCCGAGGGCCATCGCCGCGACGGCTTGGGCGCCGCCGACCGCGTACACTTCCGTGACGCCGCAGAGGTAGAGCGCGGCGAGGATGTCCGGGTTGATCTTGCCGTCCGGTCCGGGCGGCGTGCAGGCGCAGAGTTCGGGGACGCCGGCGACCTTGGCGGGCAGCGCGGTCATCAGCACCGTCGACACGAGGGGCACTTGGCCGCCGGGGATATAGAGGCCGCAGCGACGGATCGCGTGGTGGCGTTCGCCGACCGTGGCGCCGTGCGGGTTCTTCGCCGTCCAGCCTTGGGGCAGCGTGCGCGTGTGGAAGGCCGTGACGCACTTCGCCGCTTCGTCGAAAGCTTTCTTCTTCGCCGGCGCGAAGCCGGCGGCCGCGCGGCGGAGTTCCGCGAGCGGGATGCGTTGGCGTGCGGCGGTGAGCTTGGCGCGGTCGAACTTCGCCGTGTAGGCGAGCACCGCGGCGTCGCCGCGGCGTTTCACGTCGGCGATGATGCCGGCCACCGCGTCGCGGACGTCGGGGGAGGCTTCGCCCGTGCCGACGAAGGCGCCGAGTTTGGCGCGGAAGTCTTTGGCGCGGAGGCGGAGGAAGGTCATGGGCTCAGAAGGAAGGGAAATCGAAAAGCCCCGGGGTCAAGGCCGGGTTCACCTTGACCTGGTCGTAGGTCACTTCGCCGGACTTCTTGCCGTCGACGAAGATCGTCTCCTTGGCCGGGAAGCTGATGCCGTCGACCTTCGTCAGCGACTCGACCTGCTGGCGTTGCAGTTCGCCCTTGGGGGTGGCTTGGTCGGACGCCACGAGCGCGAAGCTGGCGGCGTCGAAGTGGCGCGTGATCCGCAGGCCGCTTCCGTAGGCGTATTCGACCGCGTGGGTCTTGCGACCGGCGACTTCGGAGGGTCCGCGGTAGGTCGCCGTCCCGAGTCCGGCCGGCGGCGCGGCGAAGAAGGCGAGGTCGTCGAGGGCCATGTCCCGGAGCTTCTTGAATTCCTCGTAGGGCACCGGGCGGACGGAGCGAGGGGAGAGGGCGTCGGCCTTGGAGCTCGTCCAGCCTTCGAGGCGGCCGGCGCAGACGGCGGCTTCGGTGCCGCGGTCGCGGTCAGCGGTGCTCTGCAGGCGGTAGCCGCCGGCGGCGAGGGTCAGCGTGGTCGCGTTGAGCGGCCGGCTCTGCTCGTCGTAGGCCGTGAAGACCATCCGAAGGGACTTCACCTTGTCCAGGTCGGCCGGGTCGGCGGCGAGGGCCGCGCGCGCCTTGGCGATGATCGTCGCCGCCGTCAGGGGCGGCTCTTCGGCCGCGAGCAGGCCGGTCGCGGCGAGCAGAAGCGTCGCCACCAGCGCGGCGTATCGGCGGAACAGGACCATGGGAGGCCGATGTTGGGCGGGGGTGCCTGCTTGGCAAGCATCAGGAGGGGCGCCGCCCGCTCCGGACGGTTCAGCGTTCGCCCGTGGCCTTGAGCAAACCCGCTACGTCGCAACGGCCTTCGTAGAGGGCCTTGCCGACGATCGCGCCGACGAGATTCGGGTAGGCCTTGGCCATCTCGGCGAGGCGCGCTACGTCTTCGACGCCGGACACGCCGCCGGAGGCGATCACGCCGCAGGGGCAGGCCTTGAGCACTTCCTCGAGGGATTTCCAGTTCGGGCCCGTGAGCATGCCGTCCGTGGCGATGTCGGTGTAGATCACCGTCGAGACGCCGAGTTCGCCCGCTTCCTGGGCGAACTCCGTCGCCTTGAGGGCCGTGACGGCCGTCCAGCCTTTGACGGCCACCAGGCCGTCCTTGGCGTCGATGCCGACCGCGAGACGCGGGCCATGGGACTTCGCCATCTCGCGGAGGAAAGCGGGGTCGGTCGCGGCGCGCGTGCCGATGACGACGCGGCTGGCGCCGGCTTCGTAGGCGGCTTCGGCCGTCGCGCGGTCGCGCATGCCGCCGCCGAACTGGATCTTCGGGCCGAGGGCGGCGATGCGCTGGAGGACCGGGAGGTTGAGCGGCGCGCCGCCGAAGGCGCCGTCGAGGTCGACGACGTGGATCCACGACGTGCCGGCCTGGGCGAAGACGATGGCCGGTTCGACCGGGTCCTTGTAATAATCAGTGCGGGCGTCGTCGCGGCCTTGGCTGAGGCGGACGCAGCGACCGCCGCGGATATCGATGGCCGGATAGGCGAGCATGGAGGTCAGGAAGCTTTCTTCTTCGGCGCCGCCACCGTGACCGGCTGCTCGCCGCGGATGGCTTCGGCCGTCACCGTGAACTTCGAACCGGGAGCGGCTTCGGGCAGCGCGTACATCGTGTCGAGCAGCACGCCTTCGAGGACGGAGCGGAGGCCGCGGGCGCCGGTGCCGAGGGCCAGCGCCTTGTCGGCGGCGGCTTCGAGGGCTTCGCGCGTGAATTCGAGGGACATGCCCGAGAGGGCGAAGAGCTTGCGGTACTGCTTGGTCGCGGCGTTGCGCGGTTCGGTCAGGATGCGGATGAGGGCCTCACGGTCGAGGGGCTCGAGGACGGAGATGACCGGCAGGCGGCCGACGAACTCCGGGATCATCCCGAAGGAGAAGAGGTCTTCCGGCTGGAGACCGGCGACGATCTGTTCGGCCGAGAGGGAAGGGGCGTCGTTGCGCGGAGGGACGAAACCCAGGGACTTCGCGCCACCTCGGCGGGCGATGATGCGGTCGAGGCCCGCGAAGGCGCCGCCGCAGATGAAGAGGATGTCCGCCGTGTCGACGCGGATGCACTGCTGCTCCGGGTGCTTGCGGCCGCCGGCAGGCGGGACGTTGCAGACCGTGCCCTCGAGGAGCTTCAGGAGCGCCTGCTGGACGCCTTCGCCCGAGACATCGCGGGTGATCGAGGCCGAGTCGGACTTGCGGCCGATCTTGTCGATCTCGTCGATGAAGACGATGCCGCGCTGGGCGCGTTCGACGTCCATGTCGGCGGCCTGCAGGAGGCGGAGGATGACCGTCTCGACGTCGTCGCCGACGTAGCCGGCTTCGGTGAGCGTCGTGGCGTCGGCGATCGCGAACGGCACGTCGAGCATGCGCGCGAGCGAGCGGGCGAGAAGCGTCTTGCCCGTGCCCGTCGGACCGATCAGCAGCACGTTGCTCTTGTCGAGTTCGACGCCGGCGAGGTCGCCGGCTTGCGCGGCGTCGGCGGGCTTCTGGCGGTCGTTGAGGCGCTTGTAGTGGTTGAAGACCGCGACGGAGAGGACCTTCTTCGCGTGGGCCTGGCCGATGACGTGGGCGTCGAGCTCGAGGCGCAGCTGCGTGGGCGGGATCAGCTTGATCGGCGCCAGCGGGAGCTTGGCCGGGGCTTCCTGCATCGCGGGACCGCCGGCGGCGGACGCGGCCGGCTTGCCGTCGCGGGACTTGTCGCGTTCGAGGAGGCGGCCGCAGGTGCCCACGCAGGCGTCGCAGATGCCGACGCCGCCGGGTCCGGCGATGAGTTTGCCGGCCTGCGCGGCGGGCTTGCCGCAGAAGGAGCAGCTTTCGGCGCGATCGCCGGCCATGGGCTTAGGCGCGGCCCGACTTGGGCATCACGACGTGGTCGACGAGGCCGTAGGCCTTCGCCTGTTCGGCCGTCATGTAGAAGTCGCGGTCGGAGTCGCGCATCAGTTCCTCAGGCGTCTTGCCGCTGTGCTTGGCGAGGACGTGGTTGAGCGTGTCGCGCCAGCGGAGGATCTCCTTCGCGGCGATCGAGATGTCGGACGTCTGGCCGCCGGCGCCGCCGCTCGGCTGGTGGATCATCACGCGGCAGTTCGGGAGCGCGTGGCGCTTGCCCTTGGTGCCGGCGGCGAGGAGGACGGTGGCCATGCTGGCCGAAAGGCCGATGCAGTAGGTGTTCACCTCGCACGTGAGGAAGTTCATCGTGTCGTAGATCGCCATGCCCGCGGTGATGGAGCCGCCGGGGGAGTTGATGTAGATCGAGATGTCCTTCTTCGGGTCTTCCATCTGCAGGAAGAGCAGCTGGGCGATGACCGCGTTGGCCACGTCATCATAGATCGGCGAGCCGATGAAGATGATGCGGTCCTTGAGCAGGCGGCTGTAGATGTCCCAGGCTCGCTCGCCGCGGGCGTCGCGTTCGACGACGTTAGGAATGATGTAGGACATGGTGGTGCGAGAAGGACTGTGCCCGGAACGGGCGAAATCTCAACCTCAGGCGGCGACTCCGCCGGCGAGGACGGCGTCGAGGGCCTTGTTGAGGAGGGTGTCGCGGCGGATTTCGGCCAGGCGCTGGCGGTCCTTGACCAGCTTTTCGGGCTGGGTCTGGCTGGCCTGGGCGGCCTGCATGATCGCGGAACCGAGCTCTTCGCGGGACACCTCGAGCTTCAGCTCTTCGGCGATGCGGGAGAGGACGAACTGGGCGCGGACGCGGAGGGCGGCGGCCTTCTTGGCTTCGGCGAGGATGTCGTCGCGCTGGGTCTCGAGCTCTTCGGGCTTGGTGCCGCTGCGCAGGCGCATCTCGGCGTACTGATAGAAGAGGCCCTGGGCGACGGACATGACGGCGGATTCCGGCAGGGGGAATTCCTGGCCGGCGAGGAGGGCGTCGACGGCCTTTTCGCGGCGGGCGGTCTCGGCGGCCTGCTTCTTGGAGCCTTCGATGCCCTTGCGGAGCTGGTCGCGGAGGTCGGCTTCGTCCTTCACGCCGACGGCCTTGCAGAAGGCTTCGTCGACCTTCGGGATCTCCTTGCGGCGGACTTCGCTCGCGGTGATCGCGTAGCTGACCTTCTTGCCGCGGAGGGCTTCGCGCTCATGCGTGGCGGGGAAGACGTACTCGGCTTGGGCGGTGCCGTTGGCCTTGAGGCCGATCACGGCCTGGGCGATGGCGGGCACGGCGACGGCGGCTCCTTCGGCCCCGGCTTCTTCCCAGGTGGATTCGGCGCTGCCGTAGGACTTGGCTTCGGCGTCGAGCTCGCTGACGGGCTTGCCGTCGACGGTGCCGACGTAGCCGATGCGGACGTAATCACCCTTGGCGGCGGCGTCTTCGGTCTTCTCGTAGCGGGCGCGCTGTTCGAGGATCTTCTGGAGATGCTGGTCGATGTCGGCTTCGGCGACGGTCACTTCCTCGACCGGGACCTTGACGGCCTTCCAGTCGGGGGTCTTGAAGTCAGGTACGACGTCGACTTCGTAGCGGAAGACCGCGTCGGCGCCGGAGCCGGCTTCCTTCTGGACGTCGGCGACGGTGTAGACGGTGAAGGACTTCTCCTCCTGGATGCGTTCATAACCCTGGGAGAGGAGGCGCTGGCTGACCTCGTCGGCGATCTGCTTGGCGTACTTCTGACGCACCACGGCTTCCGGAGCCTTGCCCGGGCGGAAGCCGGGGAGGGCGGCCTCACGGGAGAAGCCCTTGACGACTTCCTTCTCGGCGGCGGCGACGGTCGCGGCGGGGACCGTCACGGTGACGGAGCGGCGGGTCGGGTTGGTTTCTTGGATTTTGATGTCCATGGTATGTATAAAGGGAGGGAGGCCCCCGGTCGGCGGTCGTCGCGGGGGGAAGGGCCGAGCAAATAGAACTACCC
Source organism: Verrucomicrobiota bacterium (assembly GCA_046301395.1). Lineage (GTDB taxonomy): Bacteria > Verrucomicrobiota > Verrucomicrobiia > Opitutales > UBA953 > UBA953. The sequence continues at coordinate 7,819 of JBKCKE010000080.1, forward strand.
CCCACGGTCAACAGCGGAGGCGGGCCTTTTCAGGCCTTTTCCGCCAGCCTTTTGCGCAGGTGGGGCAGGACGCAGCGGGGGACGAAGGCGGCGGCCTGGGAGAGCTTGTGGCGGGCGATGTCCTTCACGAAGCTCGAGGAGGTCACGAACTGGTCCTGGCTGGGCATCAGGATGACGGTCTCGATCTCGGGGGCCATCAGGCGGTTGGCGTGGGCCAGGTCGAATTCGAACTCGAAATCGCTGAATTTGCGGAGGCCGCGGATGATGGCGGCGGCCTTGTGGCGGTGGGCGAACTCGACCGTCAGGCCTTTGAGTTCGAGCACCTTGACGTTGCGGATGCCCTTGCAGGCCTCGCGCGCCATGCCGAGGCGTTCCTCGACGGAGAACCAGGGGCCCTTGCTGTCGCTCGGCGCGACGGCGACGATGACGTGGTCGAAGAGCCGGGAGGCGCGACGCAGGACGTCCAGATGCCCGAGCGTGACCGGATCGAAGGTGCCGGGATAGACGGCGGTGCGGAGGGCTCGGGGCATCGTTTTCCTGTTGCGGCTCACTCTCGGTCGGGAACATCCTTTCCGCAAGCCCGCATGCATATTCTTCGGCATCTCCCTAATATCCTGACCGCGGCCCGCCTGCCGGCCATCTTCCTGATCACGGTCTGGACTTACTGGGCCGGCCCTTGGGCCAGCGCGGCGCTCGCTTTGTTCATCCTAGCGGCCTTGACCGACATCTTTGACGGCTGGATCGCCCGTAAGCTCGACGCGGTCACGGACTTCGGCCGCCTGATGGACGCCCTGGTCGACAAGATCTTCATCCTCGGCCTGCTCATCGGCCTCGCCGCGGTCGATTGCCTGCCGGTCACGCGCTGGAGCGACGCCGGCGAGCCGCTGTCGCCGGACGCTTCGACGGTCCTTTATACGTCCTTCGGCGTGATGCTCATCGTCATCCGGGAATTCCTGATCACCGGCCTCCGCCTCGTCGCCGCCGCCTCGGGTCAGGTCCTCGAGGCCGAGGGCCTCGGCAAGATCAAGACTTTCCTGCAGATCCTGGCCATCGGCCACCTCATCGGCCTGCGCGCGTATGAGTCGCACTGGAAGCTCTCGGCCGAATGGCATCAGCGCTGGGAAGGCATCATCATGACCTTGTTCTGGCTGTCCGTCGCCCTGACCGTGTTCTCGGGCCTCAGTTACCTCATCCGGCATCGCCGGCATCTGCCCGGCCTGGCCTCATGATCGTCCAGATCGCGACGCTCGGTCCGCTCGGTCGCCTCAAGGCGCCGGGCACGTGGGGCTCCGCGGCGGGTTTGCTGTGGTGGGCGCTCGTCGTGCGCTTCGCGCATCAGAAAGGCGGCCCGCATGAGTTCATCTTCGATTCGCTCGTCGTCCTGACCGCGATCCTGTTGTGCGGAGTCGCCGCCGCGTTCATCGGCAAGAAGGATCCGTCCGAGGTCATCCTCGACGAGTTCGCCGCGATGCCGCTGGTCTTTCTCTTCAATCCTCACGTCTACGGCGGGGCGACTTCGTTCGTCTTCATCCTGCTCGGCTTCCTGTTCTTCCGCCTCTTCGACATCACGAAGCCTTTCGGCATCAAGGCGCTCGAAAAGCTGCCCGGAGGTTTCGGTATCGTGCTCGATGACGTCATGGCGGCGATCTACGCGAACCTGGCTTTGCAGGCCGTCTCCCGGCTCTGGGCGTTGCTTGTCTGATGGCCGTGCGTTTCGCCTCAGCTGACACCGCGGTCGTCCGCATCACGGGCGAAGACGCGGCGGCGTTCCTGCAGGGTCAGTGCACGGCGGACCTGCGCGGCGTCGCGCTGACCGACGCGCTCTGGCTGAATCGCAAAGGCCGGGTGCTCGCGCACACGGTCGTCGCCAAGGAAGCCGATGACTCGTTCCTTTTGCTCTGCCCGCACCTCGCGGCGGAGGCGCTCATCGCGGTCGTGACCGCCAACGTCATCGCCGACGACGTCATCGCGACGGACGAAACCGCCCGATGGCAGCGCTACGTCGCCTGGGGCGCCACGCCCGCGATCTCCGCCACGAAACTTTTTCCGACCCGTCGCTTCGGCGTCGCCGCCTGGGACGTGCTCACGCCCGCGGGTTCCGCCGCGCCGGGCGAACGGGGCAGCCTCGCTGAGTTGGAGTCCGCCCGTATCGCCGCCGGCGTACCGTCAGTGCCGGCGGATTGTGGCGCCAATGAGTTTCCGCAGGAGTGCGGCCTCGACGCTTGGGTCAGCTACACCAAGGGCTGTTATCTCGGCCAGGAGGTCATGGCGCGCATCCAGTCCATGGGGTCCTTGCGTCGCATCCTGCGTCGCGTCGAGGGTCCGGTCTCCGTCGGCCTCGAGCTGAAGACGCCCGAAGGTAAGGTCGCCGGCTTCGTGCGTTCCGCCGCCGGTGAGATGGGCCTGGCTTTGGTCTCGGTCGACCTCGCCGAAGGCGTGGTCCTCGGCGGCGTGCGTCTCGGCGCGCCGGCGCAGATGCCCGCGCGCTGACCTGTTTCCGTTTGCGGGCGGGAGGGCGTCCCGTATGGTGACGGCGATGGCCTCTCCCTTCCATTACCAGGATCCCTTTCCGTTGGGTGACGATACCACGAAGTATCGCCTGCTCACCAAGGAGCACGTCTCCGTCGCCGAGTTCGACGGCAAGCCGATCCTCAAGGTCGCGCCCGAGGGCCTGACCCTCCTCGCCAACCAGGCTCTCCACGACATCAACTTCTACCTGCGCACCGAGCACCTCGAGCAGGTCGCCGCGATCCTCGCGGACCAGGAAGCCAGCGACAACGACCGCGCCGTGGCGCTCGCGATGCTGCGCAATGCCGAGGTCGCCGCAAAGGGCGTGCTGCCTTTCTGTCAGGACACCGGTACGGCGCAGATCACCGCTAAGAAGGGCCAGCAGGTCTGGACCGGCGGCGACGACGCCGACGCCCTTTCCTTGGGTGTCTACCAGGCCTACGCGCAGAACAACCTACGTTACTCGCAGCTCGCGCCGCTCGACCTCTATACCGAGAAGAACACCGGCACGAACCTGCCCGCGCAGATCGACCTCGCCGCCGTCAAGGGTTCCAAGTTCGAGTTCCTCTTCGTCGCCAAGGGCGGCGGTTCGGCCAACAAGTGCTACCTCTACCAGGAGACCAAGGCCGTCCTGAATCCGAAGTCCCTCGTCAAGTTCCTGACCGAGAAGATGCAGTCGCTCGGCACCGCCGCGTGCCCGCCGTATCACCTCGCGTTCGTCATCGGCGGCACGTCCGCCGAAGCGACCATGAAGGCCGTCAAACTGGCCTCGACCCATTACTACGACGCGCTGCCCACGACCGGCAACGAGCATGGCCGCGCCTTCCGCGACACCGCGCTCGAGGCCGAGCTCCTCAAGGTCGCGCATCAGCTCGGCATCGGAGCGCAGTTCGGCGGCAAGTGGTTCGCCCTCGACGTGCGCGTCGTCCGGCTCCCGCGCCACGGCGCCTCGTGTCCGATCGGGCTCGCCGTCTCCTGTTCCGCCGACCGTAACGCCAAGGCCAAGATCGATAAGGATGGTATCTGGATCGAGCAGCTAGAGACGGATCCCGGCCGCTTCATCCCCGCCGAGGCGCGCAAGCATGCGGACGCGACTAAGGTCGTGAAGATCGACCTCAACCGTCCCATGGCGGACATCCGCGCCGAGCTTTCGAAGCACCCGGTCACCACGCGTCTCGCGCTCACCGGCACGCTCGTCGTCGCGCGCGACATCGCGCACGCCAAGATCCGCGAGCGTCTCGAGAAGGGCGAAGGCCTCCCGCAGTACATCAAGGATCACCCCGTCTATTATGCCGGCCCCGCGAAGACGCCCGTCGGCATGGCCTCCGGTTCGTTCGGTCCGACCACCGCCGGCCGCATGGACAGTTACGTCGAGCTTTTCCAGAAGCATGGCGGCTCGCTCGTCATGATCGCCAAGGGCAACCGTGGCGAGACCGTCACCAACGCCTGCAAGGCGCACGGCGGTTTCTACCTTGGCTCCATCGGCGGCCCCGCCGCGATCCTCGCGCAGGAGAACATCCGTAAGGTCGAAGTCATCGATTATCCCGA
>JBKCKE010000081.1:0-2069 GCA_046301395.1 Verrucomicrobiota bacterium
ATCGAGCGCGGCGGAGCCGTCGACCGTCGCGCTGACCTCGTGGCCGGCGCGGCGGAGGCGGGCGCTGGCGACCTCGCGGTTGACCTCGTTGTCCTCGGCGAGCAGGACGCGGAGGCGGCGGCTGGCGCGGAGGCGTCCGGCGACGGGTTCGGCGTCGTCGAGCGTCGGGGCCTCGGTGCTGAAGCGCGTCCAGAGGGCCGTGAGGCTGACCGGGCGGAAGAGCTGGGCCTGGCTGCGGAACTCCACTTCGGAGGACGTCACCAGGATAACCTGTTCGCGCGGGAAGGCCGGGAGGCGCGGGCTGACGTCGTCCGGCAGGTCGATGATGGCCCGGTCGAACGGCTCTTCGGAGGCGGCGGCGCCGGCCCAGAGGGCTTCGGCTTCGTCGTAGGTCGGCGTCTGCACGCAGGTGGCGCCCCAGAAGGCCAGCGTCTCGGCGAACCATTGGCGGACGCGGGGGTGGCCGGCGACGACGAGGATGCGTTGGCCCGAGAGTTTCGGTTGCGGCGGGGCGGCGAAGGCCGGATTGGGTTCGACCATCACCGTGGCCGCGAAGGTCGAGCCCACGCCGACCTCGCTGGTCACCTTCATGAAGCCGTCCATCGCCTGGGTGAGGCTGCGGACGATCGTGAGCCCGAGCCCGGTGCCGCCGAAGCGACGCGTCGTGGTGGCGTCGGCCTGCGTGAAAGGTTCGAAGATGCTCTCGAGCCGGTCGGCGGGGATGCCGATGCCCGTGTCGCGGACCGTCAGCAGGGCGCGGAGGCGGCCGTTGCGTTCCTCGAGGTCGAGTTCGGCGTGCACGTGGCCGCTCTCGGTGAACTTGACCGCGTTGCCGATGAGGTTGGCGATGATGCGGCGGAACTTGATCGGGTCGCCCAGGACCGACTGCGGCGCGTCGGCGCGCACCAAGGCGGCCAGTTCGACGCCTTTGCGGTCGGCCTGGTGCTGGAACTGGGCGATGACCTCCTCGAGCGCGCGCACCGGATTGAAGGGGATGCTCTCGATCGTGACGTTGCCGCGGTCGAGGCGGGAAAAATCGAGCACGTCGCGGACGGTGTCCTCGAGCTCGCGGGCGCAGGACTGGATCTTGCGGAGGACTTCGGGCGGCGCCGGCGTGGTCGCTTCGAGGTTCGTCTCGCAGAGCCCCTGGATGGCGTTGATCGGGTTGCGGATCTCGTGGGTGACGTTGGCCACGAACTGCCACTTCGCCGCGGCGACTTCCTCGGCTTTCTCCAGCGCGATGCGCAGGCGGTTATGTTCGTCGACCGACTCCGTGATGTTGAGCGCGAACGTGAGCAGACCGTTCGGCAGGCCCCCGCCGCCCTTGATCCGTTCGTGCACCACGCGGACGAGCCGGGAGCGGCGGTCCTGGGTCTCGAAGTGCATGACCGCGTGCAGGACGCGCTGGCCCGTGCGGACGACCTCTTCGTCGAACTGGCGGAACTGGTCGGCCGTCTTCGCGGAGAGGATGTCGGCGAGCGTGAGGTCCGCCCCGAAGCCGCGGTAGGGCAGGGAGAGGAATTCGTCGAGGCTGCGGCTCGTGTGCAGGATGCGCCCCTGCAGGTCGCGGAAGATGATGAAGTCCGGGGAGTTCTCGATCAGCGTGCGCGCGAGGCTCATGCCTGAGCGCGGGGTCAGGATCGGGGTGCCGTTGACCTGCGGGTCTTCGGCGAAGATCAGCCAGACCTGGCGGTCGAACTTCGGGTCGGGCTGCAGGATGATCTTGGCGGCGCGGATCGGTTCGCCGAGGTCCTCGTTACGCAGCTCGAGCATCCCGCTCCAGGCGGACCAGCGCGCCGCGGAGCGCAGCAGGGTCGAGACCGGCTGCCCGTTCTCCAGTTCCAGGAAGAGCCGGTCGATGGTGGTCCCGACCTGGACCTTGCGGCCGACGGTGCGCTCGACCAGCGGGTTGGCGAACAGTACCTCGCCCTTGCGGCTGCAGACCATGAAAGGCCAGGGCAGCACTTCGGGCAATGTGGAGAGGTCCGCCATCGGGTTCGGACTAGCCTGGGGGATTCCGGGGCGGGGGACAACCTTCCAAGTGATAGGGGGAAGGCACTAATGAATAG
>JBKCKE010000082.1:0-2558 GCA_046301395.1 Verrucomicrobiota bacterium
TGGCCACGCCGGACTAGAAGCAGAGGATAGGGGGAGGGCAAGGGCGGAGAGTGCCGGAAAGTGCCGGAGAGTATGGAGTGTCGAGTATTGAGTATGGGGAAAGATTCATGCCGCCTGATTTGTTTCGGGTGGCAGGTGGCAAGATGGTTTGTTCTCATCGATTCAGCCCTCGACTCAGTCCTCTCCCGGCGTTCCCGACCCTACCCACTGCAGGATTGCCAGCGGAGTCGGGTCGCTCACTCTTCTCCCCATCATGGCCTGCACCCCTCCGACCTCCGCTTCCGAAGTCTTCTGCCGCGCCGCCAAGTGCAATCGCTTGGTCTCCCGCCTCGCGATGGTGGGCGTCGTGATCCTCACGATCATCATGGTCAAGTCGGGCGCGGAATTCGTCCGTAACGCTGGGACCGGCCTGGAGCGCGGTGGCGCCGAACGAATCGCCGGACATGTCACTTCCTTCGCCGCTGTGCTCGTCTTGCAGCTCTCGTTGCTCTTCGTCTCCCGTCGCCGCGCCTCCGCCGCGCATCACGCCATGGTGAAGGCCAACAATCTCAAGGCCCTCGAGCTCCTCGCCGCCTCTGCGACCGACGAAGCCACCAAGAAGGACCTCCACGCCCGCGCCGCCGACCTCGTCGCCGGCAAGCCGGGTTGCTGCAAGTAAGCGCACGCTAAATAAGGTAGGGACAGCACCACGTGCTGTCCTTTTTTGTTTATGTCTCCAGGTAGGGTCGGGACCGCGTCACGACATAGTTGTATCCGGTAGGGTTGAGCGCCCTCGCTCAACCGCGGCTGACCGAGGCGGTCAGCCCTACCTCCGGAACCACCCGATCAACTTACTGTACCAGCGGGTGGGCTTGGCGGCGTTATCGCGGCGTGCCTGCAGGAGGGCGAGGATTTCGGTCTTACCGGCGAGCGTGGCGAAGTCAGCCGGAGTCGAGCCGCCTTGGTCGGCCACGGGATCCGCGCCGGCGTCGAGGAGGAGGGTGGCGATCTCGACGTAACCCTTGAAGGCCACGCCGCCCAAGGGCGTCTGGCCCTTGTCATTGCGCAGGTCGACCGTGGCGCCCGATTTCAGCAGCAGCTTCACGACCTCGGCCCGGCCATGGTAGCTGGCCAGCATCAGGAGCGTGTTGCCCTTCGCATCGCGCGCATCGACCGCCAGCCCGCCCTTCAGCAGGGCGCCCATGCCGATGGCATCGCCATTGCGGGCCAGGTCAGCGGCGGCGTCAGGGAGGATGTTCGGAGTTGTCATGTTTAACCGAGTAGCGCGCGGAGGGCGGCTTCGTCGAGGATGGCGACGCCGAGTTCCTGGGCCTTGGTGAGCTTGGAGCCGGCTTCCTCGCCGGCGACGACGTAATCGGTCTTCTTGCTGACGCTGCCGGAGACCTTGCCGCCGGCCTTCTCGATCATGTCGCGGGCTTCGTCGCGTCCGAGCGTAGGCAGGGTACCGGTGAGGACGAAGGTCTTGCCAGCGACGCCTTCCACCGAACTCGCGGCGGCGGCTTCGACGAGGTTCAGTCCGGCCGCGCGCATGGCCTTCACCCAATCGCGGTGGTTGGGGTCGCTGAAGAAGGAGAGGATGGACTCGGAGACTTCGATGCCGACGCCGGAGATGACGGATTCATACGAGACGCCGCCCTTCTTGCCGATCTTGGTGATGAGGAGGTCGGCGGGCTGAGCGGCTTCCAGCGCGTCCATGGACTTGAAGTGACGAGAGAGGTCCTTGGCGGTCTGCATGCCGACGTTCGGGATGCCAAGGGCGTGGATCGCGCGCCAGAGTTCGCGTTGCTTGGCCTGTTCGAGGCCGGCCATCATGTTGTCGACCGACTTATCCTTGAAGCCTTCGAGCATGCGCCATTCGGACGGCTTGATGCCGAGCGCATCGACCGGGACGTCGACGAGTTTGCTGTCCACGAGCTGTTCGGCCACGGCGTCACCGAGGCCGTCGATGTCGAGGCACTGCTTGCTGGCGAAATGCACGAGCCGGCGGACCTTCATGTCGCGCGAGGGTGCGCGGAGCTTGTAGGCGGCTTCCTCGCCGTCGCGGGTCGCGTCGAGGCCGAGTTCCTTCAGGCGGGCTTCGAAGTCGAACGGCTGGGCGTCGGCGGGGCGCTTCGCGAGCACGACGCCGAGTACCTGCGGGATGATCTCGCCGGCCTTCTGGATGCGAACGGTGTCGCCTTCGCGGATGTCCTTGCGGGCGATCTCGGCGGAGTTGTGCAGGGTTGCGCGCGCGACGGTCGAGCCAGCCAGCAGGACGGGGTCGAGTTCGGCGACGGGCGTGATGGCTCCGGTGCGCCCGACCTGCATGCTGATCTTGCGGAGGATGGTCTCGGCCTGGTCAGGCGGGAACTTGAACGCCACGGCCCAGTGCGGGAATTTGCTCGTCGTACCGGCACGACGCTGGTCTTCGAGGCGGTTGACCTTCACCACGGCGCCGTCGGTCGGGAAGGGGAGGTCGCGGCGGAGGACGTCGAGCTGCTGGATGGCCTTCCAGGCGGCGTCCACGCCTTGTTGGACGTCGAGGTCGTCGCGGATGGGGAAGCCCCAGTCCTTGAGCT
>JBKCKE010000083.1:0-2666 GCA_046301395.1 Verrucomicrobiota bacterium
ACCCCCTATGAGCCAAGCCCAGCCAGCCTTCCGCGTCGGTCTCGGGTATGATATCCACCCGCTGGTCGCCGGTCGTCCGTGCATCCTGGGCGGGGTGAACATCCCGTCGCCGGTCGGCCCGGACGGGCATTCCGATGCGGACGTGCTGCTGCATGCCGTCGCCGACGCCATCCTCGGCGCCGCCGGCCTGCGTGACATCGGTCATTATTTTCCGAACACCGACGCCTCCCTCAAAGGATTGGATTCCGCCGTGATCGTGCAGAAGGCCGTCGCCGAAGCGAAGGCGCAGGGCGGCTGGGTGGTCGGTAATGTCGACATCGTGATCATCGGCGAGCGCCCGAAGGTCATGGCGCATGTCGATGCGATGAAGGAGACGGTGGCCGGAATCGTCGGAATTTCCCCCTCCCAGGTCGGCATCAAGGCCACGACCAACGAGGGGATGGACTCGATCGGGCAGGGGAAAGCCTTGGCGGTGCAGGCTATTTGCCTCGTTTTTAAGGGGAATTAAGGGGTCCTTGGGGGGCTCTAAAGGTTCGGCTTGTGTTTCTGGTCGAAAAACCGCATATTTAACGACCCTTCAGTCCGAAGGGCACCCCTATGGAAAAGACTCTTATCATCCTTAAGCCTGATTGCATGGAACGCCGCCTCTGCGGAACGGTCCTCGCTCGGTTCGAAGCCGCCGGCTTCGATATCCAGGCCTGCAAGATGACCCGTCTGACCCCGGCCCAGCTCCGCGAGCATTACGCACACGTCGCGGACAAGCCTTTCTACCCGGAGATCGAGGCCTTCATGTCCTCCCGTCCGGTGATCGTCGCCGTCCTTGTCGGCGAGAACGTCATCTCCCGCGTCCGCGAACTCCTCGGACCGACCAATTCTAAAGTGGCCCCCAAGGGCACCATCCGTGGCGATTTCGGCACCGAGATGATGCGCAATGTCTGCCACGCCTCCGACAGTCCCGCTGCCGCGGATGCCGAGGTCCGTCGTTTCTTCCGTCCCGACGAAGTTTTCGCCCCCGAGGCGAGCCGAGTCTAAGCGAAAGCATAGCAAAATAAGCCCCGCCGTTCGCGCGGCGGGGCTTATCTGTTTGGCAGTCTTCAAGGACGCGGCCAAATTGCCCCCGTGGAATTTCACTGCCCTGATTGCGGCTTGCCGATCCAGGCGGCCGACCTTGCGCCTTCCCAGGGGGTCGCTGTCTGCCGTTTCTGCGAGAAGCCTTTCCCGCTGGAGGCCTGTCAGGCCGCCGTGCCTTTCGCCGACCGGCATATCGTGCCGGTGATGACTCCGCCGAAGGGCGTGGACTTGGTCGAGACGATGGACGGCTTCCGGCTGACGCTGTCGACCCGCAGTTGCATCGCGATCTTCCTCGTGCCTTTCACGCTCGTCTGGGCGGGCGGCTCGCTCGGCGGTATCTACGGCATGCAGATCGCGAAGGGGGAGTTCAACTGGATGATGTCGCTCTTCGGGCTGCCTTTCCTGGTGGGATCGGTCGCGCTCATCGGCCTCACCGTGATGTCCGTCGCCGGCCGCACGATCGTGGAGCTGGCGGGCGGCAAGTTCTCGATCCGCACCGGCGCCCTGGGGGTCTATCGTACCCAGTCGGCCCCTTGGCTTGAAGTCCGTTCGTGCAGCCTCACCGAGGCGACGAAACGGGGGCGCAGTTCTTACTCCACGACCTATCAGGTCGAGTTCAAGGTCGACGGAGCCAAGGACCTGCGATTGAGCGCCGCCGGCGTCGACCGGGAGAACGCGCTCTGGCTGGCCCGCTTCCTGGCCGGCCGAATCCAGCGCGGACGATAATTCCCCGTTGCCCTCGGGCGGGGGAATTGGGCAAAGTCGGCCCATGCTGGACCCTAAATTCCTCCGCGAAAACATCGACCTCGTCCGCAAGGGCGTCGCCCGGAAGAAGTTCCAGGTCGACCTCGACGCGGTCTTGGCCGCCGACGAAGCCCGCCGCCACGCGGTGGCCGAGTTCGAAGTCGCCCGTTCCGCGCAGAACGCCGCGAACAAGGAGATGGCCGCGATGCCCAAGGGCTCGCCGGAATTCCAGGCCAAGGTCGCCGAGATGAAGGCCGCTTCCGCCAAGGTGAAGGAACTCGAGAAGAAGGTCACCGAAGCCGAGGAGCAGATGAAGGCCGTCGCGCTTTCCGTCCCGAATATCCCGCACGACACCGTGCCTGAAGGCCGCACCGAGGCCGACAACAAGGTCATCCTCGAGTGGGGCGACCACGCGAAGCTCATCTCTCCGGCGGCCAAGCCGCACTGGGACATCGCTTGGTTCAACAAGGCGATCGACTTCGAGCGCGGCGTGAAGGTCACCGGCGCGGGCTTCCCGTTCTACGTCGGCGACATGGCCCGCCTCGTCCGCGCGTTGATCCAGTACTTCCTCGAAGAAGCCGGCGCCAACGGCTACACCGAGGTCCACGCGCCGCTGCTCGTCAACGCCGCCTCGGCCACCGCCACCGGCCAGCTGCCCGACAAGGAAGGGCAGATGTACCACGCGCAGACCGATGATTTCTATCTGATCCCGACGGCCGAGGTGCCGGTCACGAACTTCTTCCGCGACGAGATCCTCGACGAGGCCTCGTTGCCCGTGAAGCGCGTCGGCTACACGCCGTGCTTCCGTCGCGAAGCCGGCAGCTGGGGCGCGCACGTGCGCGGCCTGAACC
>JBKCKE010000084.1:0-13785 GCA_046301395.1 Verrucomicrobiota bacterium
GCTACGACCGGTGCGCCTATCGCTTCTGCGACGCGCACGGGACCGAACAGCTCCGCGTGACCTTCGACCAAGGCATCCGCGCCCGCTTCGACCGACTCACCCCCGTCGTCGACGACGAAGGCGGCGGGCTCCGGGTCATCCCGCGAGACCTCGCCGTCATGGAAGTCAAAGGCTCGACGTCGGTCCCGTATGAACTGGCCGCTTACCTAGGTTCGGCCGGACTCCACCCTCGACCCTTCAGCAAATATTCCGCATGTATCAACCTGTTGGCCGAAACCCCCGGCCGCCTTTCTTGAAATGAACCTGCCCTTCCCCGCCTGCTTCGTCGCGACGACCGCGCCCGAACCCGACCTGTTCACGCAGCTGCTGTCCGCTCCGCCCGCGACCCCGCCGGCCGCGACCGAGATTCTCTTCGCCATCGTGCTGAGCTTCCTGCTGAACGCGCTCGTCGCCTGGACGTATAAGCGCACCTACCGCGGCACGCGCTACTCGCAGGACTACGTCCACACCCTGCTCATCCTCGGCACCGTCGTCACGCTCGTGATCCTCGTCGTCATGGGCAACCTCGCGACCGCCTTCGGCATGTTCGCCGCGTTCTCGATCATCCGCTTCCGGCGCAACGTCGGCCAGTCGCGCGACATCGGCTTCATCTTCCTCGCCATGGCGACCGGCCTCGCCGTGGGCGCGCGCCAATACCTGCTGGCCGGCGTCACCGTCCCGCTCGTCTGCGCCTTCGTGTTCCTGCTCGCGCGCGCGAACCTCTTCTCCTCCTTCAAAGGCTCGCACCTCCTGCGCGTGCGCGTGGGCACCGACGTCGACGCCGACCAGGCCTTCGCGGCCGTCTTCACGCGCCATCTCGCGCACCATGTGCTCAAGTCCGTCGAGACCGTGCAGGCCGGGCTCATGACCGAGCTCACCTATGAAGTGACGCTCAAGGACGGCGGTGCCGTCGGCGAATTCGTCCGCTCGATCCAAGCCGCCAACGGCAACAACCGCGTCGTCCTGACCTGCGTCAGCGAGCAGTCGGTCGTCGAGGCGGAGTGAAGGCGGGCGGAGCCCGCGAGTATGGAGTTTCGAGTATGGAGTATCGGGGGAGTGTTGCCTCAAGGCCGCTAGGTCAGCACGCAGTGCTGACCCTACCTCGAGACTGCTAGGTCGTGACGCGGTCCCGACCCTACCCAAACAAGAAGGGCGCCTGACGGCGCCCTCTTTATTTCCCCGTGTCACCGTGTCCCCTTGCCCACGTGCCCCTCGCGGGCGCATCGCGCCGCGCTCAGTCTCCGCCCTTGGAAGGCTTGCCGGTGGAGGAGAAGAACTCCTTCACGCGGGCGCGGAGATAGTCGCGGTTGAGCTTGGCGATGACGTCGAGCGTGATGCTCTTCGGGCAATGCGCCTGGCACTCGCCGTAGTTGGTGCAGTTACCGAAGCCGGCTTCGTCCATGGTCTTCACCATGGCGAGGGTGCGGCGGTCGCGCTCGGCCTGGCCCTGGGGCAGGATGTTGAGGTGGTTGATCTTGGCGCCGACGAAGAGCATCGCGGAGCCGTTCTTGCAGGAGGCGACGCAGGCGCCGCAGCCGATGCATTCCGCGGCGTCCATGGCCTCGTCGGCGACGGGCTTGGGCACCGGGATGTTGTTGGCCTCGGGGGCGGAGCCGGTGCGGACGGTGATGAAGCCGCCGGACTGGATCACCTTGTCGAAGCCGGAGCGGTCGACCGCGAGGTCCTTGAGCACCGGGAAGGCGCGGGCGCGCCACGGCTCGACGGTGATCGTCTCGCCGTCGCGGAAGTTGCGCATGTGCAGCTGGCAGGTCGTCACGCCCGGGAGGGGGCCGTGAGGCATGCCGTTGATCGTCATCGAGCACATGCCGCAGATGCCTTCGCGGCAGTCATGGTCGAAGGCGAAGGTATCCTTGCCCTGCTTGATGAGCTGCTCGTTGAGCATGTCCATCATCTCGAGGAACGAGGCCGAGGTCGGCACGGCGGGGAGCGAGTGCTCCTCGAAGGCGCCGGGCTGGCCGCGGCGCTGGCGCCAGACGCGCAGCTTGAGCGCGAGGGTGGTTTCTTTTCCGTTGTCCTGGACCATGGTGATTACTTGTAAGAGCGGGTGGAGAGTTGGGTCTCCTCGTAGACGAGGGGTTCGGCGTGGCGGGCCGGGAGCTGACCGTCGCCGGTCCACTGCCAGACGGCGGCGTGGGCGTACTGCGCGTCGTCGCGCTTGGCTTCGCCGGCGTCCTGATGCTCGGTGCGGAAGTGGCCGCCGCACGACTCTTCGCGGGTGAGCGCGTCGAGGCACATCATGATGCCGAAGTCAAGGAAGTCGGCCACGCGGCCGGCGCGTTCGAGCTCAGGGGCGAGGGCGTCGCCGGAGCCGACGACCTTCACGTTCTTCCAGAAGTCGTCGCGGAGGGCCTGCAGGTCGCGGATCGCGCCTTCGAGGCCGGCCTTGTCGCGGGCCATACCGCACTTCTCCCAGGTGATCTTGCCGAGGGCCTTGTGGTAATAGCGGGGCGACTTCGTGCCGTTGATCGAGAGGAGCTTGGCGACGCGGTCGTTGACGTCCTTGACGACGGCCTTGAATTCCGGGGCGTCCTTGGACGGACGGCTGCCGGGCTTCTCGCCGGCGAGGAAGTCGGTGACCGTGTAAGGCAGGACGAAGTAGCCGTCGGCCAGACCCTGCATGAGGGCGGAGGCGCCGAGGCGGTTGGCGCCGTGGTCGGAGAAGTTGGCTTCGCCGCCGACGAACAGGCCGGGGATGTTGGACTGCAGGTTGTAGTCCACCCAGAGGCCGCCCATCGTGTAGTGCACGGCCGGGAAGATGCGCATCGGCTGCTTATACGCGTTCTCTCCGGTGATGTTCTCGTACATGTCGAACAGGTTGCCGTAGCGGGCGCGGATCTCGGACTCGCCGAGACGCTGGATGGCGGCGGAGAAGTCGAGGTAGACGCCGAGGCGCTTGCCGTCGACCAGCTGGCCGACGCCGCGGCCTTCGTCGCAGACTTCCTTGGCGGCGCGGGAAGCGATGTCGCGCGGGGCGAGGTTACCGTAGCTCGGGTACTTGCGTTCGAGGAAATAATCGCGCGCGTCTTCCGGGACCTCGGCGGCGGGCTTGGCGCAGTCGGCGGCGTTCTTCGGCACCCAGACGCGGCCGTCATTGCGGAGCGACTCGGACATCAGGGTGAGCTTGGACTGGTCTTCGCCGTGCACCGGGATGCAGGTCGGGTGAATCTGCGTGTAGCAGGGATTGGCGAAACCGGCGCCGCGACGGTGGGCACGGAAGGTCGCGGTGACGTTGCAACCCTGCGCGTTGGTGGAGAGGTAGAAGACGTTGCCGTAGCCGCCGGTGCAGACCACCACGACGTCGGACGCCCAGGATTCGATCGCGCCCGTGACGAGGTCACGGGTGACGATGCCCTTGGCCTTGCCGTCGACGAGGACGAGGTCGAGCATCTCGTGGCGGGTGTACATCTTCACCGTGCCGAGGCCGATCTGGCGGGAGAGCGCGGAGTAGGCGCCGATGAGGAGCTGCTGGCCGGTCTGGCCGCGGGCGTAGAAAGTGCGCGAGACCTGGGCGCCGCCGAAGGAGCGGTTGGCGAGGAGACCGCCGTATTCACGGGCGAAAGGCACGCCCTGCGCGACGCACTGGTCGATGATGTTCACCGAGACCTGGGCGAGGCGGTAGACGTTGGCTTCGCGGGCGCGGTAGTCGCCGCCCTTGATGGTGTCCTGGAAGAGGCGGCGGACGCTGTCGCCGTCGTTCTGGTAGTTCTTCGCGGCGTTGATGCCGCCCTGCGCGGCGATCGAGTGGGCGCGGCGCGGGCTGTCCTGGTAGCAGAAGCAGGAGACCTCGTAGCCCATCTCGGCGAAGGAGGCGGCTGCGGCGGAACCGGCGAGGCCGGAGCCGACCACGATGACGTGGTACTTGCGGCGGTTGGCCGGGTTCACCAGGCGGAGCTTCGCCTTATGGTTGTTCCACTTGTCGGCCAGCGGGCCGGCGGGGATCTTGGAGTCGAGTTTCATGGGTCGGGGCGCTGGAGGTGACGGTTACTTCAGGCAGCCGGTGAGCACGGCGAGAGGGATGGAGATGAAGCCGAGGGCCACGATCCAGGCGTAAGCCAGGGCGAGGACGTCGAGCCGCCCGCGCCAGCGCTCGTTGCGCAGGCCGAGGGTCTGGAAGACGCTGCTGACGCCGTGGCTGAGGTGCAGGCAGAGCAGCAGCATGCTGATGATGTAGAAGACGGCGACCGGCTTGCAGGAGAAGCCCGCGACGACCATCTTGTAGACGTCGTCCCCGTAGGCGACGTCACCCAGGGCGACCGCCTTCAGGGTGAAGTGGAGGAGGTGGAAGACCACGAAGCCCAGGATCACCACGCCCGAGTAGGGCATCGTGCGGGAAGCGAAGGTCGCGCGACGGGTGGCTTCGGCGGCGGGGCCACCGGCGCGGGCGGCGCGGTTTTCCAGGGTAAGCTGGATACCCACCCAGATATGGGCGAAAACGCTGATAATAAGCACCGAGCGGGCGGTCCAGAGCAGGGCCACGTTCTCGTGCAGCCACTTCGCGTAGGCGTTGATCGCCGCCGGGCTCTTGAACATCAGCAGGTTGCCCGTCATGTGGCCGAGCACGAAGCCGGCGAGGACGAGGCCGGTGAGGGCCATCACGACCTTCTTCCCGATGGAAGAGGGACGACAGCTAGAACAACAGGAGCTTGCGGACATGGCGGAGCGGGACGGGATGCAAAAAGCATCAAATAGGCAGTTTCCGTTGTTCCCACCCCGGACGCAGGGAAAAGGGGAGGTATTAGCGAGACACCCCCCGATTGTGAAAAACCCTCATAAGGGGTCGAATGACCGCCCACCCCGGGACGCCCTTGGACCCGGGCCAGCCCCCTGGACCGACCGGAAAAACCGCTTGCCATGGTTTTTTTCGGCCATGCAATTCGAAAGTCCAGACCGGCTTCCGTCACAGGACCTGCCGGTCTTATCTTTTTTATCCGCTCCCCAGCCCTCCCGACCACCTTTCCATGAAGTATATTTTCGTCACCGGCGGCGTCATCTCCTCCCTGGGCAAAGGCCTCACCGCCGCCGCCCTGGGCGCCCTGCTCGAATGCCGGGGCCTGAAGGTGCGCATCCAGAAGTTCGACCCGTACCTCAACGTCGATCCGGGCACCATGAGCCCCTACCAGCACGGCGAGGTCTACGTCCTCAACGACGGCGCCGAGACCGACCTCGACCTCGGCCACTACGAACGCTTCACCTCCGGTGAGCTCTCCCGCCTCAACAGCCTCAGCTCCGGCCAGGTCTACGAGACCGTCATCCAGAAGGAACGCCGCGGCGACTACCTCGGCAAGACCGTGCAGGTCATCCCGCACGTCACCAACGAGATCAAGGACCGCATCCTCAAGGGCGGCGAAGGCGTCGACGTGCTCATCACCGAGATCGGCGGCACGACCGGCGACATCGAAGGCCTGCCCTTCCTCGAGGCGCTCCGCCAGTTCCAGCACGACGCCGGCCGCGAGAACGTGGCCTTCCTGCACTGCACGCTGGTGCCCTTCATCAAGGCCGCCGGCGAGCTGAAGACGAAGCCCTCGCAGCAGTCCGTCGCCAAGCTCCGCGAGATCGGCATCCAGCCCGACCTGCTCGTCTGCCGCACCGACCGCCCGATCGGCGAAGACAACCGCCAGAAGCTCTCCCTCTACTGCAACGTCGGCCTGGACTGCGTGTTCGAGTGCCGCGACGTCGAGCACTCCATCTACGAACTGCCGATGCAGCTCGCCGAACAGCGCATGGACGAAGTCGTCGTCAAGCGCCTCGGCCTGCAGTGCCGGCCGATCGACATCTCCCCGTGGCGCGAGATCGTGCGGCGCCTCCTCGAGCCGAAGCACCGCGTGCGCGTAGGCGTCGTCGGCAAGTACATCGAGCTCCAGGACGCTTATAAGTCCGTCTACGAATCCATCACCCACGGCGGCATCGCCAACGAGACCGCCGTCGAAGTCGTGCGCATCGACGCCGAAGACCTCGAGACCAAGGGCACCGCTTCCCTCGAAGGCCTGGACGGCATCCTCGTCCCCGGCGGCTTCGGCAACCGCGGCATCGAAGGCAAGATCATCGCCGCCCAGTTCGCCCGCGAGCGCAAGGTCCCCTACTACGGCCTGTGCCTCGGCATGCAGATCACGGTGATCGAATACGCCCGGAACGTGCTCGGCCTCAAGGACGCCCATTCGACCGAGTTCGCACCTGAGACCAAGAACCCGGTGATCCACCTGATGGAATCCCAGAAGAGCGTGGTGACCAAGGGCGGCACCATGCGCCTCGGCTCCTACGACTGCGCCCTGACCCCGGGCAGCCGCTCCCGGGCCGCCTACGGCACGGACCATATCAAGGAACGCCACCGCCACCGCTTCGAATACAACGACGCCTACCGGGCGAAGCTCGAGGCCGCCGGCCTGATCGTCGGGGGCACCAACCCCCAGAGCGGGCTGGTCGAGATCGTCGAGGTCAAGGACCACCCCTGGATGGTCGGGGTCCAGTACCACCCGGAATTCAAGTCCCGCCCGGACCGCGCCCACCCCCTCTTCGCCGCTTTTGTGAAGGCGGCGGTTGAGAAGTCCCGGTTGTCCGGCTAAATCGGAGACAAGTCCGGTCCGACCGGACGCTGACAAGTGGGCGGAGAACCGCCGAACGCGCCACCCCGCGCGCCCCTTCCCCACCCCTATGTCCACCACCATCAACGCCGCCGGCACCTGGGTGCCGCGCCTCCGCGAACAGGTCGCCCGGGTCGTCGTCGGCCAGCAATACCTCGTCGATCGCCTGCTGATCGGCCTCCTCGCCAACGGCCACGTCCTCCTCGAAGGCGTGCCCGGCCTCGCGAAGACGCTCTCGGTGCGCACGCTCGCCCAGACCGTCCACGCCGACTTCTCGCGCATCCAGTTCACGCCCGACCTCCTGCCGGCCGATATCGTGGGCACGCTCATCTACGACCCGAAGACCGGCGAGTACGCCGTGAAGCGCGGCCCGATCTTCGCGAACTTCGTCCTCGCGGACGAGATCAACCGCGCGCCCGCCAAGGTGCAGTCCGCGCTCCTCGAAGCGATGCAGGAGCGCCAGGTGACGCTCGGCGGCGAGACGCACAAGCTCCCCGCGCCCTTCCTCGTCCTCGCGACGCAGAACCCGATCGACCAGGAAGGCACGTACCCGCTGCCCGAAGCCCAGGTCGACCGCTTCATGCTGAAGCTCAACATCGGTTACCCGACCCGCGAGGAGGAACGCAGGATCCTCGACGCGATGGCGACGACCTCGCCGAAGCTCGACGTCGAAGCCGTGATCACGCAGCAGGAGATCCTCGAGGCCCGCAAGGCCGTCGACGCGATCCACGTGGCCGAACCGATCCGCGACTACATCGTCTCGCTCGTCCTCGCCACCCGCGGCCAGCACCCGGGCGGACCCGACCTCGCCAAGTTCCTCCAGTTCGGCGCCTCGCCGCGCGCGACCATCAACCTCACCCTCGCCGCCAAGGCCTGGGCCTTCCTGCAGGGCCGCGACCACGTGACCCCGCAGGACGTGAAGGACATCGCGCCTGACGTCCTCCGCCACCGCCTGATCCTCACCTACGAAGCCGACGCCGAAGGGGTCGACGCCGACGCCATCGTGCGCCGCGTCCTCGACGCCGTCAGCGTCCCCTAAGCCCGCCCGGCGACCGTGGCCACGCCCGTCCCGACCCACCCGCAGGAGACCCTCCGCCGCGCGCAGCGCGTCGAGATCGTCGCCCTGCGTCAGGTCAATGACGCGATGGTCGGCGCCTACCTCTCGCGCTTCAAGGGCCGCAGCACCGACTTCGAGGAGCTGCGCGAATACGTCCCCGGCGACGACGTGCGCGCCATGGACTGGAACGTGACCGCGCGCACGGGCAAGCCGTTCGTCCGCCTGCACCGCGAAGAGCGCGAGCTCACGCTGGTGCTCGCCGTCGACGTCTCCGGCTCGGCGGGCTTCGGCTCCGGCGAACAGACCCTGCGCGAACGCGCGGCCGACGTCGCCGCCTGTCTCGCGGTCTCCGCGCTCAAGGCCGGCGACAAGGTCGGTCTCCTCCTCTTCACCGACCGCGAGGAACTCTGGGTCGCCCCGCGCAAAGGCCGCCGCCACGTGCTGCGCATCATCCGCGAGGTCCTCGAATTCCGTCCCGTCTCGCGCCGCACTTCGTTCGTCCAGCCGATGCGTCGCCTCGGCCGCGCGCTCCGCCGTCGTTCGATGGTCTTCGTGGTCTCCGACTTCCTCGCCGGCTCCGAAGGCGGCGACGCGATGGCCGCCGCGCTCGCCGAACTGAACTCCCGCCACGACACCGCGTGCGTGCAGCTCGTCGACGAACGCGAACGCGTCCTGCCCGACGTCGGCGTGGTCGCCCTCGAGGACGCCGAGACCGGCGAGATCCGCGAAGTCGACACGAGCTCGTTCGCCGTGCGCCAGGCTTTCGCGGCCCAAGCCGAAGCCCGCCTGACCGAGACCGCCGCCCTCCTCGGCCGCGCCGGCACCGACGTCGCCCGCCTCGACCCCGGCGCCGCCGTGGCCCCGACCCTCTCCCGTTTCTTCGAACGCCGCCGGCGCCGCCGCTGATGCCTCCCGCCGAAGACATCCCGTTCACGCTGCTCGGCCCCAAGGCCGAGGTGCCGCCCGGCTTCTGGTCTTCCTACTGGGGAGTCGCCGTGCTCGGCGTCGCGTTCGTCGCCGTCCTCGCGCTCGTCGCGGTCCGCCTCTTCCGGCGCGCCCCGACCCCGCGGCCGCCCCACGCGCAGCTCGAGGCCGAACTCCTCGCCGCCGAGACCCTGCCGGCCGCCGAAGCGGTGGTCCGCGTCACGCAGGCTTTCCGCGGCTACCTTTTCGCCGTCGACGCGCGCGCCTTGCCTTCGCTCGCCACCGAAGAACTGCTGACGGTGACGGGCGTCATCCCGGTCTTCCTGCCCGCGCGCCAGCCGCTGGCCGCCGCGCTGCGCAGCGCCGACGCCGCGAAGTTCGCCGGCGCCGGACTGGAGACCTCATTGCTGATCGCCGGCGTCCGCGAAGCCGCCCGCCGCGTCGAAGACGCCCGCCGGACTTTCGCCCGGCCCACGCCGCCGCCGATCGTGACTCCGCGCGCGACGAATGTCGCGGCGACTTCCCCGGCGTTGCCCGCGACTACGCCGCTCCCGAACCCTCCGCCCCTCCCTGTCCCGCCGCCGCTCCCGCGGCGTGACCAAGCCTGATGGAACTCTTCGGCTTCGACTTCCAGTATCCGTGGGCGCTCCTCCTCCTGGCGCTGGTGCCGGTCTCTGCCTGGCTGCGCGGTCGCAGCGGTCGGGCGGCCGCGCTCCTCTACCCTGACACCACGCTGCTCGGCGCGGTCGGCCGACCTGTCCGCGAACGCGCCGGTCGCCTGCGCGTCTTTCTCCGCCTGCTGACGGCGATCCTGCTCGTGATCGCCATCGCCGGCCCGCGCACCGCGAACAAGGAGATCGAGCGCGAAGCGGAAGGCGTAGACATCATGCTCGTCGTGGACCTCTCGTGGTCGATGATGGCCTTGGACATGAGCACGGCGCGCGCCGAAGTGACGCGCTGGCAGGCCAGCCAGAACGTGATCTACGACTTCCTCGCGAAGCGGCCCGACGACCGCATCGGCGCCGTGGTCTTCTCGGGCAAGCCGTACCTGCTGAGCCCGCTCACGATCAATAAGATCTGGGTCGAGAAAGGCATCGATCGCATGCACATCGGCAGCATCCAGGAGACCGGTACCGCGATCGGCGAAGGCCTCGCGATGGCCGTCGACCGGATGAAGAACATCAAGGGCCGCCGCTCGAAGGTCATCATCCTGCTCACGGACGGCGACGACAACATGAGCAAGGCGATCCTGCCCGTGCCCGCCGCCGAGCTCGCCGCCGCCCTCGGCATCCGCCTCTACTGCATCGGCCTCGGCAAGGACGAGCCGACGGTCCTGCCGCGCTTCGACACGCGCACCGGCCAGCTCTACCGCGACGCCCTCGGCCGGACGATCCCGATGCAGACCATCAACCCGGCGAACTACGTGATGCTCGCCAAGATGGCCAAGATCGCCGACGGCCGCTTCTACCGCGCGCTCGACCAGGCCCAGCTCGGACGCGTCTACGAAGAGATCGACCGCCTCGAACGCACCGAGGTGCGCCTCCGCGAATCCGTCGTCTACGAAAGCCATCGTCTCATCTGGGTCGGCCTCGCCGCCCTCCTCCTCCTCGCCGAGATCGGCTGGGCCGTCCTGCGGCCCCGCGCGCCCTGAGCCATGGACACCACCGACCCGCATTTCGAGGATCCGCGCCTGCTGGCGGTCGCCGCCGCCGCGGGACTGATCCTCTTCGTCGCGTTGCGCTGGACGGAACACCGCCGCCGCAAGGGACTCACCGGCTTCGCCTCCGCGACGCTGCTCGGCCGGTTGGTGTCCGGTTTCTCCGCCGCGCGCCGGCTGACCAAGGACGCCGCCGTCGCGACCGCCTTCGCCCTCCTCGTGGCCTGCTTCGCCGGTCCGCGCTGGGGCGTCGAAGAGTCCAAGCAGAAAGGGGCGACCGAAGACGTGGTCTTCGCCCTCGACGTCTCGAAGTCGATGCTGGTCGCCGACATGAGCCCGACGCGGCTCGCCCGCGCCAAGGTCGCCATCGCCAACTTCGTCCGCCGCAAAGGCACCGGCAACGTCGGCCTGATCGCCTTCGCCGGCCAGGCCTTCCTGCAATGCCCGCTCACGCGCGACTACGACGCCTTCTACCGCACGCTCGAGGAGACCGACACGACGAGCATCCAGGTGAGCGGCACCGACCTCGGTCGCGCGGTCGAAGAAGCCGAGCTGGCTTTCTATTCCAACCGCAACCGCAAGCTGCTCATCCTGCTCACCGACGGCGAAGACCTCGAGTCCGGCGGCGTCGAGATGGCGAAGAAGCTCAAGCGTAAGGGGCTTGTCGTCCACGCCGTGGGCGTCGGCACGCCTTCGGGCGGACCGATCCGCGTCATCGGCGAGACGGGCTCGATCGAGACGCTCAAGGACGCGGCCGGCGAAGAGGTGCTCAGCCGCCTCGACGAGAAGACCCTCGGCGAGGTCGCCGAAGCCACCGGCGGCCGCTTCGTCCGACTCGGCCAGGCCGGCGAAGGCATGGAAGCCCTCCGCCTCGCCATCCAGGCGGGCACCGACGAACGCGGCGCCGGCCGCCAAGGCGTCCCCCGCGAAGAATGGTTCCTGGGGCTCGCCCTCCTCCTGCTGGTCGCCGAATCCCTCCTCTCCACCCGCCGCCGCCCGACCACGCCATGAGAACCCTGCTCGCCCTCCTCTTGCTCGCGTCCGCCGCCCGCGCCGCCGAGAAAGTCGCCGACCCGCTCGCCGGGCTCGACGCGCGTGAACTGCATAACCGCGGCACGCAGCGCCTCGCCGAAGGCGACCTGGCCGGCGCCGAGGAAGCCCTGCGCGCCTCGCTCGGCCGCGACGACGACGCCCTCCGCCCGCCGGCCCTGCACAACCTCGGCCACGTCCGTTTCGGCAAGGGCAAGGAAGGCCTCGGCGGCCGCACGGCCGGCGACGTCACCGAACTTTCCATCGCGCGCTCCTACCTCGAGGCGGCCGACGCCGACATCTCGGACATGAAGGATCAGATCGAGCTGCTCGACAAGGCGAAGGCCGAAGGCCGCGAGCCGGACTACGTACCCGCGACGGCCGCGCTCGGCGGCGGCATCAACACCTACCGCACCATCAAGAAGCTCATCCCGAAGGAAGAGGCGATGGTCACCAAGCGCTCCGGCGTGATCGCCCTCTGGACGCGTTCGGTCGGCGACTTCCGCGGCGCGCACGAACTCGACGCCGCCGACGCCCAAGGCAAGGCCAACGCCGAGGCCGTCGAGGAACTCCTCCGCGCCCTGCGTCGCGAGACCGCCGCGCTCGACGAGGCCATCGAGGCCCAGCGCAAGAAGCTCGAGGAGCTGCGCGACGTCATCCGCGAGCTGGTGAAGCGCATCCCCGACGACAAGCTGCCGCCCGAAGCGGAAAGCGGCGACGAGGACGAAGAAGAGGATTTCCTCCCGCCCGAACGCCGCAAGCCGAAGCCCCGCTCCGGCAGCGACAAGAAGGGCGAAGAAGGCAAGGAAGAGAAGATGACCGAACAGGAGGCCCGCGGCTCCCTCGAAGGCCTGAAGAACGAATTCGGACGCAAGATGCCCGCCGGCCAGCAGGACGGCCAGGGCGGCAGCGGCGGCAAGCCCAAGGACAAGAAAGGCAAGGACTACTGAGATGCGCCGCTTCCTCTCCGTCTGCGTCGTGCTTTGCCTCGGGCTCCTCGCCCGCGCGGAGGACCGCGTCCACTGGGAGATCACCCCGCGCGTGACCGCGCCGGGCCAGCCGTTCCGCCTCCAGATCATGGTCGAGTCCGACGTCGTGCTCGGCGGCGCCCAGTTCATCAGCCGCGAGATCAAGCCGCCGCGCGGCATGGCCCTGCGCCTGTCCGGCCAGATCATCCGGCCGGATTCCAACGAGGCGACCTTCAACTTCTCGGGCGTCGCCCCCGAACCGCTCGGCGAACATGTCATCCCTTCGTTCAACCTGCGCTTCGCCCGTATGGTCGTGGTCGTGCCGGAAATCCGCCTCCTCGTCAGCGACCAGGTCGCCTTCCGCCGCGAAGCCCAGGCCCGCGCCGAACTCGTCCTGCCCGACCGCGTCTTCTACGTGGGCGAACTGGTCCGGGGCGCCATCCGCATGCGCGGCGGCGCGGACGAGTCGGTCGTCGCGAGCTACGGACTCGAGTCGCTCGCCGAAGGTTTCTCGATGGTCGTCACCGCCGAACGACAGCCTTTGCCTGACGCGCTCGGCCAGGGCCTGCAGACGACGTTCGACCTTACCCCCATCCGCGAAGGCGCGGGCGAATTCTCCCTCAACGGCATCATGCTGGTGCAGAACGGCGAAGCCGGCGCCTTCAACCAAGGCGGCCGCGACCGGCCCTTCGCCTTCCGCCGTCGCCTGACGGTCGCGCACGTGCCGGAACGCGGACGCCCGCCGGAGTGGAACGGCGCCATCGGCCGCTTCGTCGCCGAAGGCCTGCAGGTCTCGAAAGATACGCCCGAGGTCGGCGAACCCATCCGCCTGCGCGCGATCCTGACCGGCGACGGCAACCTTGACCGCATCCTGCCGCCGGAACTCAAAGGCGACGAGACCTGGGACGTCCTCCCGGCCACCGAGCGCCGCCGCCACGCCGAAGACCAGCGCATGTTCGTCTACACGCTCGTGCCGCGCCTGCCCGGCAAGCTGCGCACGCCGGCCGTCCGCCTCGCCGCGTTCGATCCCGCGACCAAGACCTTCAGCCGCCTGGAGTTCACCCCGCTCGAGATCACCGTGACCGGCAACGCGCCGGCGCAGGTCGACCTCGTGACGGCCGATCCGGCCGCGCCCGTCGCCGCCCAGCCGAAACCGCCGACCGGCCTCGCGACGCCCGAGCCGAACCGCTCCTCGCCCTTCTTCCGCGGCTCGCCTGCCGGCTCGCTCGCCGACGCCGACGGTTTCTGGTCCGCGAACGCGACCGCCCTCGTTCTGGTCGTGGCCGCGACGACCGTGACCGGAATCCTCGGCTACCTCGCCGCGCATCCGGAGATCCGCCGGCGCCGCCGCGCTCGCGCCCTCATGCGCGCCGCGATCACCGAAGCCGAAGCCTGCCGCCGCCGAGGTGACGCGGCGCGCATGAGGGCGCGAGCGCGGCGGCGGGGCGGGGGGTGCCGCGGGGGGGGGGAGCCGGTTGCGCTCACACCGGGCGGCCGCACGCCCCACGGGGC
>JBKCKE010000085.1:0-6490 GCA_046301395.1 Verrucomicrobiota bacterium
GACGCCGGGGCCGGCTTTGGTGAGACCGCCGGCGCCGCTGATGACGCCGGACAAGGTCAAGGTGGCGGCGGCGTCGGTGACCTCGATCGTCGCGTTGCCGCCGGTAAGATTGTAGGTATGAGCGCCTGGGGTCGTGGCGGTGCCGCTGATCGTCCCGGTCGGACCGGTGTAGCGCAATGTGCCTCCATCGCGGATATTGACGGCGGTCGTGGAACCGTTGCCCAGGCTGCCGGCGGCGGCGGCGGTGACGCTGCTGAAGCTGAGGACGCCGGCGTTGATGGTGATGGCGCCCGTCATCGTGTTCGCGCCGGTTCCGAGGGTCAGGACGCCCGTACCTGTCTTGGTCAACGCACCGGCGCCTGAAAGAGGCGCGTTGATGGTCAGGCCGCCAGAGTTATATTGGTGGATCACCAGATCCGTCGCCGCCGTGAGCGCCCCGGTCGTGCCCTTGATTTCGTAGGCGTGCGTACCGGTGACGAGATAACCCGACGCCGTCATATTGAAGGTGGCGAGGTCGAGGCTCTGCGACGCCGCCGTCGGAGTGATCTTGAGCGTGTAGATCGTGCTGGCCGCCGTGCTTTGAACCTGGCTGCCGGAGAGGGTGTAATTTCCGGTGGTAACGCCCGTACCGTCGGCAGGCAGGGTGCCCGTGTAGGCGGGGGTCGTGCCCACGCCCGTGCCGAGACCGGTCCACTGGAACGGGGTGGTGGAGCCCTGGCTCAACCAGTTAAGCGCACCCGCTCCGTCCGAGAACACCGACCGGCCGGCGCCGAGGATGTTATTAGTGAGAGCTGCGGTGGTATTGGATACGACCGTATTGGTCGGGGCGGTCACGAGCAGCGTGCTGCCGGCGGCGGAATTGGTGAAATTGGCGAAACGGAGATTCGTGGCGGTGCCGCCGTTGGCGGTGACCGTGATTACGCCCGCCCCGGAGATAATCAGGGCGCCGAGCGTCTGGGTGGTGGTCGCGCCGCTTCGCCCGATCATCTCGAAGGCGCCGCCCCCCAGCGTCAGGGCAGTGCCCGCCAGGAAACCGCTCCCCAGCGTGCTGCTCGACGTGTCCAGCGTGATTTTGCCGCCGTTGACGGTGGTCAGGCCCGTGTAGGTGCTGGCGTTCGTTCCCGTTGGCTGGAGCAAGAGGGTGCCGGCCCCGATTTTGGTGATGAGAATGCTGGCCGACGTCGCGGAAGTAATGGTGCCGGAGAAAGTGGTGCTCGTATCGTTGCGGCCGACCGTGATGGTGCGGGCGGTAGAGTTCGGATTATCCAGCCTGCCGCCGCCGGCGAGAGAACCGAAGGTGAGCGCCGCCTTGGGCTCAAGGATGGCGCCCGTCTCGATGGTGATGGCCGAACGGATCGGGAAGGCGCCGGCGACGTTCGCGATCAGGCGTCCCGCGCTGATCGTCGTCGTGCCAGCATAAGTCGAAGCACCGTTGAGCTGCACGATACCCGTGCCGCTCTTGATCAAATTGCCCGCCGTCGAAATGACTCCCGTGATCGTGGAGCCCGTGGCTACGGGGCCGTTCCCTGTGAGCGTGACGTCGGAAGCGACCGACCGGAGGGCGCCCGAAAACGTCAGCGTGCCGCCGCCGGAGTTGTTGGTGATGGTGAGATTATCGTTGAACAGGATATCAGCGGAAATCGTGTCCAGGCTGGGTGATCCGGTCAGCTTTTTGATGGACACGGCGCCGTCCGTGTCGTCCAAGACCAATAAACCGTTCGTGCCTCCGGCCAAGGTGAACCCGGCGGCTGAAGAGGGCGCGGAAGGGACGAAAATCAACTCACCGATGGTGATGACGGCGTTGAGGTTCACCGTCTGCGCTCCTTCGAGCGCCCCGCTCAGGTTGGCGATATCACCGATCGCGTTGGGCGACCCGGCTCCGCCCCAGTTGGCCGAGTCAGTCCAGCTGTAGGTATTAACGGCCGTCTGGGTCCAACTCAGGTTCGCCGCTTGCGCACGAGGCGTCGTAGAGACGCCGACGCTAAAAATGGCCGCGGCCACCATGAGGGAGGCACGCGAGAGGGCTCCGCGGGGGCGGGCTCGTCGGGTTGAGGCGGACATATAGGGGTGGTAGCCGGGGAGGGACTACTCCCTAGAAAATGCTCTGATTTACCTAGATGGAAAACCTATTCTGTGAATTACCTGCTTTTCTCCCATTTTAAGCCCAACAGGTCAGTGCTAGCGCCCAAGATCCATGAAGCTTCCCTCATTCGGGCGTTTCCAGGCCGTTTTACGCAGAGAATCAGGGCTTAGTCCGGGTTTAAATGACAGAAACGAGCATATAATGGCCGATTTGTCAAAAACTTGTCAAATCAGAGGACCAGCATGGCGTCCCCGTAACTGAAGAAGCGGTATTCTTCCCGGATGGCCTCGGCATAGATCTCCTTGAGCCAGGCCACCCCGGAGGGGTCCCCGGGGGTCAGGAAGGCCCCGACGAGGCACAGGAGGGTCGACTTGGGGAGGTGGAAGTTGGTCAGGAGGTACTCGCAACAGCCCAGGGTGTCCCCGGGCTGGATGAAGAGAGAAGCTTCAGAGACGAAATCGCCCTCATGCGCGAAGCCGGGGACTTTCCGGCGGGCGTCCTCGCTGGCGCGCACGGAGGTAGTGCCGATCGCCAGACGCGGACGACGCTCCCGCAGGGCCTGCATGGTCTTGGCCGGGATCCGGTAGGTCTCGGAGTGCATGACGTGCGTGGTGATGTCCGTCGCGGTGACGGGCTGGAACGTCCCGGGGCCGACGTCGAGCACGAGATCGAACGCCTCATGTCCGCGCGTGCGGAGGGTCTCCAGGAGCTCGGGCGTGAAGTGCAATCCGGCCGTGGGCGCGGCCGCGGCGCGCGCGGCCGTGGGGTCGGCGTAGACGGTCTGATAACGCTCGGCGTCATCCGTGGGCGCGAGCCCGCGCTCCTTGCGCGCTTCGACGATGTAAGGCGGCAGCGGGATCTCGCCGAGACGCTCCGCGAAGTCCTGCACGCTCTCGCCGGCCGGCAGGTCGAAGCGCACGCGATATTCGCCGTGCGCGTTCTCGACGGCGACGGCGCGACGTCCGTCGACGAGGAAACCGGCGGCGTCGCCGGCGCGCTTGCCAGGCCGCAGCATGCACCACCATTCGAGCGGATCCAGCGTGGGGCGCAGCAGCAGGCACTCGACTTTACCGCCGGTGGGACGCACGCCGAAGAGGCGTGCCTTCAGCACGGAGACGTTATTACGGATGAGCACGGTACCGGCCGGCAGGAGCTCCGGCAGGTCGCTGAAACGACGATGCTCGATGGTGCGCGTGGCGCGTCGGACGACGAGCAGGCGCGAGGCGTCGCGCCGCGCGGCAGGCGTGGCGGCGATGCGTTCGGGCGGGAGTTCGAAATCCAGCTCTTCGAGGCGCACGCGATCAGGCTCCGGTCTTCGGCGGGGTGATCAGCAGCTGGCCGTCGATGGCGCGGAGAGGCATGAATTCGGCGCCGGGCGGGGCTTTGCGCAGTTCTTCTTCCACGGCGGAAAGCTTGGCGTCCATGTCGTCGATGCGGGCCACGAAGACGGCCTCCGGCGTCGAAGGCGTCGCGCAGGCGCCATATTCGCGCATGGTGTGATGCGAGAGCAGGATGTGCTCGAGACGCTCCATGAGCGAGGCTTCGAGGCCGACCTTAGTGCCGTGGGCGCGCACGATGAAGGCGCCGAGGACGAGGTGGCCGTGGAGGTTGCCGGCGCGGGTGAAACCGGCCTTGGCCATGCCGGGCTCGAGACGCGAATACTCCTGCACCTTGCCCATGTCGTGCAACACGATGCCGGCGACGGACAGCGAGTGGTCGACCTTCGGATAGAGCGGCAGGAGGGCCTCGGCGCACTTGGCCATGCGCAGGGTATGCTCCAGCAGGCCGTGTCGATAAGCGTGATGCATGCCGAGCGCGGCGACGGCTTCGTAGAAGCGTTCGCCATGCTCTTCGAGGGCCGATTCGACGGTCGCGCGCAGGCCGGCGTGCGGGATGCGGCTGACGATGCCGAGGAGGTCGGCCTTCATCTTCACGGGGTCATGCTGCGAGACCGGCGTGAGTCGCCCCATGATGGCGGGGTCGGAACGCTCGGCGTCGGTGACCGGGGCGAGGGTATCGACCTTGAGGTCAGGTCGGCCGTTGAAATCACCGACGACTCCGCCCACGCGGACGACCGCGCCGGCCTTGAGGGTGACGAGCACGGGCTTGACGGGCGAATCGCCGAAGACGCGGATCTTGATGTCGTCCGTGGCGTCCGCGATGACGGCCTCATAATAGGTCGAACCGGTCTTGGCGGTCTTGGTGGAGATGTCACCCAGGGCGCAGATGGCCTGGAAGCGCGAGCCGACCGGGGAGGCCTTGCTTTCGCGGAGGGTCAGGAGGATTTCGGACATGGGCCGAGAGTGGCGGAGGGATGAAGGTGGGAAAGGAAAATGGTGCGGGAAGATTGAAGCGGGAGGACTGAGTGGAGGCCTGCGTTGAGGACTGCATGGAGGGCTGAATGGAAACGGCGATGGCTGAATCGATGGCAGAATGAAGCTCCCAGCCAATCATCCGGTCTCCCTTTTGAGTCTGGGTGATTTCCAACCGCCAACCGCTTACCGCTAGCCCCTGATATGGGTAGGGGCAGCACCGCGTGCTGCCCTATCGGCCGCCGCAGGGCGGCCGAGGGTAGGGGCGTGGCTACGCCGCGCCCTCCGCCCAGGGCGGACGCGTCACCGACGCGTCCCTACCTTGAGACAGAAACTCAAAGGGAGACCGGAGGCCGGATAGGCTGCTGCGGGCATGAAATCATTCTCAGGTGACGGGTGACGGCCACCTGGACCTCGGCCTTTCGGGAGTCGGCGGTTCAGCCGACAGCCATCGGCTTCTGGGGTCGGGCAGGGTTGAGCGCCCTCCGCCTAGGGCGGACGCGTCACCGACGCGTCCCTACCTCAAGACCCCCCGCTAATGATCCGGTCTCCGGTTTCCCCTTGCGACGTTGGATCTCTGATGAACGGATCAACTAACGTTGCATCTCCCCATGTCCACTTGCCCCTGTGGATACTAGCCCCCTAATTAAGAACATGCGCTCCCTCCTCGCCCTGCTTCTCGCCTCGGTGGCCGCTTTCGCCGCCGAGCCTAACCGCGCCCTGGTCTTCTCGAAGACCGCCGGCTTCCGTCACAAGGATTCGATCCCGCTCGGCAACGCCCTGCTCGCCCAGCAGTTCAAGGCCCAAGGACTCGAGGTCGAGATCACCGAAGACGCCGCCGTCTTCACCGCCGAGAACCTTGCGAAGGTCCGCGTGGTGGCGTTCATGAGCACGACGGGCGACGTGATGGGCGATGTCCTCGCGAAGGATGCTTCCAAGGAAGCCAAAGAGGCTAACGCCAAAGTCGCCGAAGCGCGTCGCGCGGCTTTCCAAGCTTGGATGGAGAATGGCGGCGCGTTCGTCGGCGTACATGCGGCGTCCGACGCCGGCCCGGCCGAAAAATACTGGCCGTGGTTCGCTGACATGGTCGGCGGCCTCTTCAACGGCCACCCCGCCCAGCAGGTCGCAATCCTGCGTCCGATCGTCAAGGACCACCCCGCCAACGCCCACCTCGGCGCCGAGTGGAAGCGCAAGGATGAGTGGTATGCTTTCCGTAATCTCGCCAAAGACAACGTCGTGCTCATCGAGATCGACGAGAAGTCCTACGCCCCGCAGAAGGGCAAGGAGATGGGCGACCATCACCCGATGACCTGGTGCAAGGAAGTCGGCAAGGGCCGCATGTTCTACACCGCGCTCGGCCACACCAAGGAATCTTTCTCCGAACCGGATTTCATCAAGCACCTCGACGGCGGCGTGCGGTGGGTGCTTAAGAAGTAGGGGACATGCTGGCACGCTGGCAAGTGGACCAGGGTGCGCGCTGCGCAGGTAGGGTCAGCACTGCGTGCTGACCTAGTCGCATCGCGTATGGCCGAAACCCGAAGCCGATAGCCGATGGCTGAAAAGCCGACTGCCGAATGGCTGATGCCCCGATGGCCGTCACCCGTCACCATATTTAAAGACACCTAGGTCAGCACGCAGTGCTGACCCTACCTCGAGACACGGCTGACCGGGCCGGTCAGCCCTACCTTATTTCACCGCTTCGAGCTTCTTGATCAGGCGGCCGAGGGCGCCCTTGGTCGTCTCGTTCGTCACGGCTTGCTCGGCGTCGCGCAGGGCGGCGAGATCCGCCGGCTGGGCGAGCTTGAGCAAGGCCTTCTGGCATTCGAGACGCATGGGCTCTTCCTTGACCGCGACGCACAGGGCGCCGGCGACGGAACGGAGATTACGGCCGACCGCAGCCTTGATGAGGGCGTTACGCGCGGCGACGTCGGCCTTGGTGTCGGTGATGCCGGCGACAAACGCGTCAGTGACGCCAGGACCGGTGACCTTGATGAGCGCTTCCTGGATGCTATCCGCGAGCGAGGCATCCTTCGCGAGCGAGGCGAGCACCGGGACGGCCTTCGCACCGCCGACCTCGGCCAGGGCGAGCGCGGCA
>JBKCKE010000086.1:0-2190 GCA_046301395.1 Verrucomicrobiota bacterium
GCCCACGCCGAAGCAGACCATGCCCGTCGCCTCGGCGGAAGAGACCTTGGGCTGGAAGCAGCTCTTCGACGGCCAGACGCTCAAGGGCTGGACCGGCGACCCCGTCTACTGGCGCTGCGAGAACGGCGTGCTCGTCGGCGAAATCACCCCGGAGACCATCGTGAAGCGCAATACCTTCATCGTCTGGGAAGGGTCCCTGCCCGGCGATTTCGAGCTTAAGGCGGAGTATCGGATCTCCGAGCGTGGCAACAGCGGCATCAACTACCACAGCGCCGACGTCGCGGGGCTGACCTTCGCCCTGACCGGCCCGCAGGCGGACATCGACGGTCAGAACAAGCATGCCGGACAGAACTACGAGGAGCGCGGACGCACATTCAACGCCCTCCGCGGCCAGATTACCCGCATCCGCCCCGGCAAGAAGGCCGAAGTCGTCGGTTCGGTCGGCGACCCGAAAGAACTCGCCGCCTTCATCCGCAGCGGCGACTGGAACGAGTATCACCTCATCGTCCGCGGCGGCACGCAGGTCCATATCCTCAACGGTCACGTCATGAGCGTGGTCATCGATGACGACGCAGCTGCCCGTCACCCGGAAGGCAAACTTGGCGTCCAGGTACACGTCGGCCCTCCGATGAAAGTCGAGTACCGCAACTTCCGCGTCAGGCAGCCCTGAGTCGACTGACACACCGCCAACCCAGCATCAGCAGATAATGACAGCCGGCCGTCAGGCAGGTGAAGGCATACGCCATGACGATGCCAAGAAACCCCATGAACGCGCCATAGAAGAGCAGCGCGCAAAGAGGAGTAAGCACGAACCAAACGAGCCCCCAGAGCGGCGCCCAGAGAGGTCGGCAGAGCGGGCTGACCCGCCAGAGCAGGCAATAGACGGCGACATATAGGCCGGCCCCGGCCATGGCCGGCAAAGAATAGAGCAACAGTTTCACGATGGGACCGCCGCCGGTGCCGCCGACGATCCAGATCGCATCCTGCAGAAAGAAGACCGCCGCCCAGCCGACGATGATTGCCGGCTGCGCCAGCACCAGCCCGGCGACCCAGCCGACCTCGGGTCGGATGATCGAAGTGACGGGCTCCGCACGAAGACGGACAGGAATGAAGCGTTCACCCAGCAATAGGCAAAGATGCACTATGGCGGCTACGCAGGTGAACCAGCCGGCGGCCGCCTCCCAAGCGTGGACATATTCGGCGAATCCGGGCCCCATGACGAGGACGCCAAGAAGGAAGGGGGCGGCGGCGACGGACCAGACCACCAACAAGAGCGGGGCGAACAGCGGCCTCCAGACGGGGGACAGGAAGACCAGGCACCGATGGAGCAGATAATAAGCAGCGGACCACAGATAAACGGACACCAACGCGAGCAGGGTCTTGTGGACGAGGAAATCGCCCACGAACATGGCGCTTCGCGGCAATATCGAAGCGATGGCGGCGACGGTTCCGGCCGCCAATGCTATGCCCACGCCGCGCGACGTGCCTGCAGGATGAGTCATGTCCGTATGCTTATCCGACCGGCCAGCCGGTCAACGTGCTTCGTCTGCCGAGACACGGCCGAAAAACCGCTCAGCCAGCGCGAACCAGCTCCGCCAGGATCGCGTCCCAGAGGGCGATGCGCGCCTCGATGGCGGCGACGGAGGCTATGGCGGCGTCGTCCCACTTGCGGTCATCGTCGCCGCAGAGCAGCTCGACCATCCGGAGGGAGATCGCGCCGTGGTGGCCGCCATCGACCTCGATGTGCCGCTCCAGATAATAACGGAAGGTGTCGAGCTTACCCGGGTATTCGCGGCTGAGGCGCGTGACGAGTTCCGTGAACATGTCGGGAATCAGGTCCTCGCGTCCGAAGGTAAAGGCCGCGGCGACCTCATGGGATTTGCCATTCGTCGCCAGGGCGAAGGTCGCACCGGAGAAAGCGGCGGCTCCGGAGGGGACCCCAGCGGAGACCAGCGCGGCGGCGGTCGAACCGTCCGCCCGGACAGAGGCGAGCGCCTTACCGACGGCGGTCGTATCGGAGCCGGCCTCGTGCATCGCACGCAGGTAGAGATCGAAGTGCGCGATACGTCCGCCGCGCGGATCGACGTCCGATTCCTCGCCGCAGACGATCTCGTTGATCAGGAAACGCACCTCGGCGTCGCCGACCGGCACCCAGGGAACGGTCACGCAGGTGAGGTCTCGCTGCAACCG
>JBKCKE010000087.1:0-6927 GCA_046301395.1 Verrucomicrobiota bacterium
CACAAACGGTCCTTTCCCAAGGGTTGACCCCCCATGCCCGAAGACCGTTCCAGCAAGCAGCCCCCGGCCGGCGATGACCGCAACCTCGTGGTCGTCGACGAGGATTTCGTCAATGCGGACGCCGAAGACCGTCTCTGGCTCTTCTGGGAGCGCAACCAAGGCGTGATCGTCAAGGCGACCGTCGCCGTCGTGGTCGGCATCCTTGGCTACCTCGCCTTTTTCTTCTGGAACGAAAGCCAGCGCGAAGCCCTCGGCGAAGAATTCACTGCCTGCCAGGACGAAGCCGCCCGCCGGGCCTTCGCCGGTCGCCATGCCGGTGAACCTCTCGCCGCCGTCGCCCTGACCGACGTCGCCGATGATCTCAAGCGTGCCGGCAAGTTCGCCGACGCCGCCAAGGCCTACGACGAAGCCCGTCGGCTGGCCGGCCTCGCCGGCAACACCCCGGCGGTCTCCGCCCTCGCCGCCCGCGCCCGCCTTTACGCCGCCCTGTGCCGCCTGGAAACCGGTGACGCCGGCGCGACCAAGGCCCTTGCCGAGGTCGCCGATGACGTCTCCGCCGCCGAGACCCTGCGCGGTTTCGCCATGCTCACCCTGGCCAACGTCGCCGTCGCCAAGGGTGACACCGCCGAAGCCACCAAGTGGCTCAACGCGATGGACAAGAAACTCCGCGCCAATCACGTCTGGAAAGCCGACAAGGAGATGCTGGTCCGCTCCGAGCCTTCGCTGATCGCTCCCGTCGCCCCGGCCGGCAAGTAAGGCATCGGTCCGGCGGCCTCCGGCTCCGGCCGAGCCCCTAATAACCTTGCCAATAAAGGCCGTTAGGCGTGTCTTCTGGACACCCGTCGGCACGGAGCCGACGAGGCCGTCACCCTTCCCTCCGGAGCCCAACCCATGAACGAAGCCGCGCCTCTGCCGGAAGCCGCCGTCGTGGCGGAAAGGCTGACCAAGCGCTATGGCTCCCTGACCGCGGTCGAGGACCTGAGCTTCTCCGTGGCGCCGGGCGAGATCGTGGGCTTCCTCGGCCCGAACGGCGCCGGCAAGTCGACCACCATGCGCATCCTGGCCGGCACGATGTCCGGCACCTCGGGCCGCGCGGCCATCTGGGGCGTCTCCGTCGCGCTCGATCCCGCCGGCGCGAAGCGTCACCTCGCGTACATGCCGGAGAACAATCCGCTGCCGGAGGACCTCCGCGTGGAGGAATACCTCACCCTGCGCGCGCGCCTCAAGGACGTCGCGCCGGACCGGGTCGCCGAACGCGTGCGCCGCGTGATGGAAGACTGCGACCTCACGCGCCGCGCGTCGGGCCGGCTCATCGGCCAGCTCTCGAAAGGTTTCCGCCAGCGCGTCGGCATCGCGGACGCCCTCCTTGCGGAGCCGCGCGTCGTCATCCTGGACGAACCCACCATCGGGCTCGACCCGCACCAGATCCTCGGCATCCGCGAGCTGATCCGCTCGCTCCGCGGCAAGATGGCCGTGCTCATCTCGAGCCACATCCTGCATGAGGTCGAACAGGTCTGCGACAAGGTCGTCATCATCAACCGCGGCCGGCTCGTGGCCCAAGGCCGCACCGAAGACCTGCGCCGCGAACTGCTGCCGGAGGCCGCGTTCACCGTCGTGACGCGCGCCGACGAGGCCACGCTGCTCGCCGCCTGCCGCGCCGCCGAACCCGCGGCCGACGTCGCCGCCGTCGCTTCCGCCGACGGCTGGAACACCTTCCGCGTCACCTTGCCCGTCGGCTCGCCCGCGCGCGAGACGCTCGCCGGCTCGCTCATCGGGGCGGGGCTCGCGCTACGCGAAATCGCCGAAGAGCGGGTCGGACTCGAAGACATCTTCCTCGCCGCCACGCGCCGCGCCCCCGGGGAGGGCCGCCGTTCCTGATGCGACACTTCCGCACGCTCCTCGCGCACGAGCTGCGCAGCGCCGCGCTCTCCTGGAACACCTGGGCGGCCGCCGGACTCTTCCTCGCGCTGATGGGCGGGATCCATTTCTTCGCGCTCGTCGACGCCGCGCGCGCGCCGGCCCCGCGGTCGCCCGTGGAGGCGACGCTCTGGTTCTTCTGGCTGCCGCTGCTCTGCGTGCTCCCGCTGCTGACGATGCGGACGTTCGCCGAGGAACGCCGCTCGGGCACGCTCGCGGCGCTGCTCACCACGCCGGCGAGCCCCGCCGCCGTCGTCTGGGCGAAGTTCCTCGCGGTCTGGATCGTCTGGGCGCTGTTCTGGCTGGCCTTCGCCGCCTTCCCGTTCCTCGCCGCGCAGCGGCTGGACGGCGCGAACGCCCGCGCGCTCGGCGAAGCCTCCGCGCTGTGGGGCGGCCTCTGCTTCATCGCGGTGAGCGGCCTCCTGCATGTCGCGATCGGGATCCTCTGCAGCTGCGTGACGCGTTCCGCGGCGCTGGCGGCGTTGCTCGCCTTCATCTGCCTGCTGGCGCTGACGGCCGCGGGCGGCGCGCTCGAGACGTTGCCGATCGAAAGCTGGGAATGGCTCGGCTGGCTGCGCGAACCGGCGGCGCACCTGCGGACGTTCGGCCACCTGCAGGACTTCACCGACGGCGTCCTCGACGCGCGTCCGCTCGTGCTGTACGGCACCGGCACCCTGCTCTGCCTCGGCTTGGCGGTGCTCACCGTGGAGGGCCAGGAATGACATGAGCTCCCCGCGCGACGACTTCGGCTCCGTCCGGCCCATCCGCCGGCTGAACCGCCTCACGCAGGCGCTCCTGGCGATCGCCCTCGCGGTGGCCGTGAACACGCTGGCCTCGCTGCCCGAATTCCGCCTCCGCCGCGACATCTCCGCCGACCGCCGCCACTCGCTCGCCCCGGAATCGGTCGAGACCGTCCGCGCCGCGGGCCGACGCAGCCCCGTGGGCGCCGGCCGCGCCCGCGGCTGGGTCCGCGCCGTCGTGCTGACGAGCGAGCAGGCCGATGAGGCCCGTCACCTGCGCGCCCGCCTGAACAAGCTGCTCGATGCTTACGTCGTCGAGGCCGGCCGCCAAGGCGGCAGCTGGCTCGCCGTCGAGCAGGCCGGCGACGGTCGCAACGCGCCCCTCCTCTCCGAACTCGCCGGCCGTCACGGCGCGCCGGACGCCACGGTCGTGCTGGTGCTCGCCTGCGGCGGGCGGGCGAAATACCTCAGCTACCGGGACTTCGTGACCAAGGAGGGCGCCTTCCGCGGCGAAGAAGCGGTGACCTCCGCCTTGATCGAAGTCACCGAAGACAAGCCCGCCGTGTGCTACGTGACCAAGGGACACGGCGAACTCGGCGTCGAGGATGCCTCGCCCGTGCGCGGGATGTCGCTCCTCTCGCGTCAGCTCCGCAACCGCAACTTCGAGGTCCGGCCGCTCGACCTCGCCACGGTGAGCGAAGTCCCCCGTGACGCCTCGATGGTTTTCGTGCCGGGTCCGGTGACGCCTTTCTCCGCCGCGGAAAACGACCGTCTCCGCAAGTACCTGCAGGAACGTAACGGCCGGGTGCTCGTCATGCTCGACCCGGGACGCGACCACGGCCTCGAACCGGTGCTCTCCGAGTGGGCGATCTTCACCCCCGACGCGGAGTTGCAGGAGCCGGACCCCGCGCGGCGCACCACCGACGGAGACGTCGGCCTGCTCCGCCTCGAAGCGAAGGAACACCCGCTCACCAAGCCGCTCCGCGAACAGAACCTCCCGCTGGTCGCCGCCCGTCTCCGCCCCGCCCGCTTCGACGAAGCCAGCGCGCCGGACAGCACGCTCGGCGTGTGGCAGCTCGTCTTCTCGTCGGACGCCGCCTGGGGCGAGACGGACCCCGCCCGTCGGCCGCTGCGCTTCGACCCGGAGCGCGACCAGCCCGGCCCGGTCTGCGTCGTCGCCGCGGCGGAACGCGCGACCGGCATCCGGCAAGGCGTCGGCGGCGCCGGCGGCCGACTGGTCGTCGTCGGCACCTCCGAGATCGCGGCGAACAGCCGCCTCGACCGCGGCGGCAACCGCGCGTTCCTGACGCAGGCCGCCGCCTGGCTCAGCGACCGCGAACGCGCCGTCTCGCTGCCTGCCCGGACCGGAGGCGAATATCAGCTGACCGCGACCGCCGCTGACTTCTGGGCCTTGGCCCTGCGATTCGCCCTCATTCCGCTCGGCGTGCTCGCAGTCGGGCTTGCGGTTTCCGTGTGGCGTCGCAGGAGTTGACGTGCCCATGCGGATCTCCCGCACCACCGTCGTCCTCCTGCTCGCCAACCTGATCGCCTTCGGTCTCGTGTGGCGCGCCATGTCCGGCCAGACCACGGCCGCGATCAGTCAGACCCAGCTCTTCCCCGCCAACCCGGCGCGCATCGCCCTCGCCGAAGGCCCGACCCGGGTCCTCTTGGAGAAAAGACCCGCCGGCTGGCGCGTGCTCGAACCCTTCGAGTGGCCGGCCAACGTCTGGTCCGTGCAGCGGATGATCGACGAACTCCGCTTCATCAGTCCGGAAAGCGGCTTCGACGTCGCCGAGGTGACGGCCAACGGCGCCAGCCTCAAGGACTACGGCCTCGAACCGGCGCGCTGGACCGTGAAGGTCACCGGTGACGCCGGCGCCGCCGTCGAGGTCAAGGTCGGCGTGCAGCCCTCGACCCGCCGCCACTTCCTGCTCACCGAAGACGGCCGCCGCATCGTGCCGCTCCCGGACGCGATGGCCGCGGCCTTGGGCGCGAGCGCCGAGAGCTACCGGGTCGACCGTATCTTCGAGATCGCCGACTTCGAGGCCCGCGCGGTCTCGGTGCGGCAGCGCGAGAAGGACGTCGAGACCGTCACGGCGCTCGTCGCCGAAGCGCGCCCGCGCGTCGGCCGACGCGTCCAGCTGCCCGAATGGCGCTTCGTAGCCCCGGACGACGCCCCGGCCGATCCCGACGCCCGCGCCCGCGCCGTGGCCGCGCTCGCCAACCTGCGCGTCGCCAAGTTCGCCGACCTCCCCGAAGAAGCGACCGGCCTGGGCGCGCCCGCCCTGCGCCTGGCGCTCGAAGGCAACGCCCGCCGCCAGATGCTGCTCGTCGGCCGCCCCGCGCCGGGCCAGCCGCAACTCCTCTGCGCGAAGCTGGAAGACAACGCCGCCGTCTTCCTGATCGAGGCGCGCGAGCTGCGGGAATGGATGGCCCCGCGCGCGACGCTCGCCGACACGCGGCCCGCCGATTTCGATCCGGCGCTCGTGACGGGCTTCACGGTCTCCGCCGGCGGACGTAGCATCACACTGCACCGGCTCGACGGACTCGGCGAAGACGCGCGCTGGGAGATTCCGGTCGCGCCCGGCTCCACGGCCACCAAGCGCCGCGAAGCCGATGCGCGGCTCGTGGGTCGCTTCCTCGCCGGACTCTCCCAGTTGCGGGCCACCCGGCGCGCGCCCGCCGTCGACGGCGGACTGACCTTGCCCGCCGTCCGCGAGCCGCGCGCCGGCGCGACGGGCCAGACCGTCGAACTCGAATTCGGAGCGGAGCGCATCGTGCTCGGCTTCACCGACGATCCCGACAACGGCGCGGGCACCCGCCTCGTCCACGCCAAGGGTTCGCCCCTGGCGGCGATCTGTGACGTCACGTTCCTCGACGGCGGACACCAGAACGTCGAACCTTCCGCGTGGCGTCGCCGCACCGTGGCCGCCCTGCCGCAAGGCGCGCGTGTCAGCGGACTACGCCTCACCTCGCGCGCCGACGGCAAAGTGGTCGGCGAGGCCCGCCTCGGGCCGGACGGCAACTGGGCCGGCACCGGCCGGCTCGATCCGACCAGCGCGCGCCGGCTCGCCCTGGGGCTCGCCGAAGTCCGCGCGACCGCCGTCCCCGGACGCGACGGCGGCGCCGGCGGCTGGAGCTACGAACTGCGGGTGACGGACCAGGCGGCGACCGGCGCCGGCGCCGCGAGCGAGACGATCCGGACCTACCTTTGTTCCGCCCCGCTCAACGACCGTTTGCTGCTCCTGCGGGACGAGACGGATGATGACGACTTCATCCTGGAACCGACGCTCGCCGCCCTCCTTGCTCCGCTGCTGTCCGAAACCGGGAGATGAAAGCGCAGCCCGGCAGCTCACCGTTGCGTCGCTTCCTGCGCGGGCTGACGAACACCTGCCTATTGCTCCTGCTTCCGGTCCAGCTCGGTCTGGCCTGGCTCGCCGACCATGACGGGCCCGTGCGGTTGCCGGACTTCGTCACCGAAGCCGTCACCGAACGGCTCGCCGCCCAAGGCGTCGACTTCCGCGCGCGCGCGCTGTGGGTCCTGCCTGACCTCACGCTCGCGGCCGACGACGTCACGGTCGCCTTTGACGGACTCACCGGCGACGTCTTCGCCGCCGCCCGCGCGGAGCTCGCGCTCCATCCGGCCCGGTTGCTCGCCGGCGAGATCGCGCCGACCCGCCTGCGCCTGAACGGTGGCCGCCTGTGGTGCCCGGCGTCCGTCGCGCAGGACGGGCGTCGACGTAGCCTCATCGACGAGCTTACGCTCGACGTCGCCCAGGAAGGACGCTGGGTCAGCCTCCGTATCGCGCAGGTGCGCGCAGGCAAGATCACCTGCCATGTCAGCGGCGAACTACCCGCCGGCCTCCTGCGCGCCGGCCCGGCGACGACCGAAGCCGCACCGCTCCCGCGCCGCCTCGCCGGCTTCCTCGGCGCGCTCGACACCGCGCTCACCGCCGCAGAGGGCTCGGGCGGCGCGACGGTGACGATCCGTTGTTCCGGCCGGAGCGACGGCACGGCGGAACTCTCCGCGCAAGCCCTCCTCGGGGAAGAGACCGGCGAACAGCTCGGTCGCATCAGTCTGCGCGGCCTCCGGCTGAGCGCCGAGGCCCAGCTCGCGGCCGACGGAGCCCTCCGGGACTGGCGCCTCGCCGGCGAAGCCGAGACCACCGCCTGGCGCGATGGCACGACCGTGACGGCCGCCCGCGCCGCCTTGCGCGTGCGCGGCGCCGGCCTGCGCGGCGAGATCGTCGCCGACGCCGGGCTGACTGAT
>JBKCKE010000088.1:0-10933 GCA_046301395.1 Verrucomicrobiota bacterium
TAGACATGATAGGCCCCTTGGTTGGAGATGAGTCGACGACGACGTGCCATGGTCCAAGCGTCAGGCCGGTCCTGATGAGTATCGACGCAGGACAATCCCTGACGGAAAGCCCTCAGCCAAAGGGGTCAGGCCGCACCATAGTAAGGGGTGTACCTAGAAACGCCCGAAAGACCCGAATCTAGGTGCGCTAAGATGCAGGGTACGGCCTGACCCCGTCTGGCTGAGCACGTGGTGCGGCCCGGAGCTCTCATGGCCCGAGCTCGTCGAAGATGGCCTGCAACTTCTTGCGGGCGGCCGCTTCTTTGGCTGGGTCGGTGTTCGCGTCGGGCTTGGCCGGGTCCTCCCATAGTTCGACGACTCGCCTGAGCTCGCCTTGGTTGTTCAGCATGAACTCGCGGTCACGGACCTGGCGATGGTTCGCGTTCTGAATATGCACCCATTCGCGAGGTTGGCCCGGCTGGCCGAGCAACTGCGGCGCGAACGACCGCCCGTGGATGCGGGCGGCGGGTAGCGGCGCCCCGGTGAGCGCGCAAAGGGTCGGCAAGAAATCGGAGAGGTCGATGAGGTCCGCGCAGGTGGCCGCGGCTTTGATCCGTCCCGGCCAGCGCACGAGGAGCGGGACCCGCGTGCCACGATCCGTCATCGTACCTTTGCCTCCCGCGATCACCCGGCCGTCGCCCCATTGGTGCCGGAGGCCGACGTCAGTCCCGTTGTCGGCGAGGAAGATGACGATGGTGTCGTCGGCGACGCCGAGCTCATCGAGCGTCCGGAGCATCGCGCCGATCTGGCGGTCGAGGTAGGCGACCATCTCCGGGAAGTATTTCGCATCGCCTTTGTGGGCGACATCGGGCGCGCGATAACCCTGCTCCTTGCTGTCAGGCGTGGGCTCCCAGGGGTAGTGCGGCAGATAGGTCGAGTAGAAGGCGAGGAAGGGTTTCTGTTCTTGCGCGCACTTCCGGATGAAATCGAGATGCGTCTCGAGGTCGACGTCCGGCCCGTAGCGCTTGCGCACTTCCTCGGCGATGATGCGGCCGTCGCGGAGCTGGTACGGGTTCCAGTAGCGCGTGGTCTTCTGGCCCCGGTCATCGAAGATGCTCCAGGTCTGGTAATGATCGAAGCCGAAGTCGCGGATGGTGTCATGCTTGTGCTCGAGCGAGACGTGCCACTTTCCGACGATCTGCGTGGCGTAGCCGTGTTGTTTCAGCTGACGAGGGAAGCTCGGCTGGCTTGGTCGCAGGAAGATATCCTCCTGCTTCTTGCTGGAGAGGACGACCTTCAGGCCGTTCAGGAACGGGTAACGTCCGGTGAGCAGTTGCGCCCGCGATGGCGAACACAGCGGGTTGGCGAAACAATGCGTGAACCTCATCCCTTCCTTCGCGAGGCGATCCAAGTTCGGGGTCTGGTGCGAAGTCCCGCCGTAACTGGAAAGACACTCCAGCCCGAGGTCGTCCGCCAGGATCAGCAGGACGTTGGGCTTTTTCGGCGTCGACTCGGCGGCCACCAGCGTGGTCAGTGACGTGAGCAAGACGGCAAGGAGCTGACGGAGGGGGGCTTTCATCAGGATGACCACGGGGGCATCCTCGTGATTCGCCCGGTCTTTGGCAAGGAAGTCGCGGAAGTCTGCCCCTTTGCTTTCCGGCGGTTAGCGGTTGGGAACGCAGAGAGACAGCGGACGCGATGTCATCGCGTCCCTACCAGAGGCGGCTAGGTCAGCACGCAGTGCTGACCCTACCTCGAGTCATGAGGGTCAGGGCATCGTCCCCGTGTCCCCGTAACTCGTGCCCACTTGCCCCCTCACAACATGCGCGTGGATCTGAGCGGCGCGGGCGCGCCAGGCGGCGATGACGTCGGCCGGCTTGCCGGCGGCTTCGGCGCTGTCCACGACCCGCCAGGCGCAGTCATAGGCGAGGGTGAGCGTGAAGGGATAGCGGGCGAAGGTGTCCGACGCCAAAGTCAGGGCGTCGAATTCGTGCTGCGCGCCATGAGACAAGCGAATCAGACAACTTGCCCGTCGCGCTGCCCATGCCCCGAACAGGGGGTGGGCACCGTAGGCGACGAGGAAGAGATGCTCGAGCGGATCGGGCAGCGAGTATCTGGCCGGATACTTTTCGAAACTGACCTGAAAGAAATCGATGGTCTCCTTGATCGGATGCGCCTGCATGGTGAGCCACTCGCGTTCCTGCGCGACGGCCTTAGGTCCCGTCAGCGCCGGGAGCGGATCGGCCGAGGGGTACTCCTGAGGCTCGTAGTCGCGGTAGTTGAACGTGTGCATCATCATGTCGGGCGTGGTCCCTTCATGATATCAGGCGTGTCCAATGGACGCGAGGGGGGCATGCGGCCGGATGGCCGCAGGGGACACGTTGACAAGGGGATGTAAACGAGGACACGAGGACCGGAGGACACGAGGGCTAGAGGACACGGGGACTAGAGGACACGAGGGCAGGAGGGCCGGTGGGGCCTTGTCTTGAGGGTGGGGCGCGACGGTGTAGGGCTTGGGCGGACGCGTCGCCGACGCGTCCCTACCAGAGGCAGCTAGGTCAGCACGCAGTGCTGACCCTACCGAGCGCGGCGGAACCGCGAGAGGGCACGAGGTCGGGGCTTGCCGGCGAAGGTCGGTTCGTGGGAGGGGCTGGAAGATGGCTCGTCTCGGCGCGGTTCGGCGGATAAGACGACCCTATGTTCCGTCCCCCGCGGCTGCTTTATTTCTTCCTCCATGCGCTCGTCGGCGGGTGCGTCGCTGTCCATGCCGGCGCCCCGCTACCGGAGGCCCTGCGCCAGGCCGCTGACCGACGTCAGGCGGAACTCCAGTCCGAGCGGGCCGCCGAAGTCGCCGCTCGCGAACTGAACGCAGGAGGCAAGACCCTGCGCTGGCTGGAAAAGGAGTTCAACCTCGCCCCCGCCGGCCAACGCAGCCTGTGGATCTCGATGCATGGCGGCGGGGGCACGACCGCCGCCGTCAATGATCAGCAATGGCAGAACCAGATCCGCCTCTACGCGCCGCCCGAAGGAATCGTGGTCGCGCCCCGCGCCCCGACCGATACCTGGAACCTCTGGCACCAGCCGCACATCGACCGGCTCTTCGATCGCCTGATCCAGGATTTCATCGCCGTCCGGGGCGTGCATCCGGATAAGGTCTATTTGCTCGGTTATTCCGCCGGGGGCGACGGCGTCTGGCAGCTCGCTCCGCGCATCCCCGATCGCTTCGCCGCCGCCGCGATGATGGCCGGGCATACCAACGGCGTGAACACGCTGGGTGTCCGTAATCTGCCGTTCGCGATGTTCATCGGGGGCGAAGACGCCGCCTATGGCCGGAACAAGATTGTCGCGGACAAGATCGCGGAGTTCGGCCGCCTGCGTCGCGAGGATCCGACCGGGTACGAGCATCTTGGCCGGGTGT
Organism: Verrucomicrobiota bacterium; assembly: GCA_046301395.1. Taxonomy (GTDB): domain Bacteria; phylum Verrucomicrobiota; class Verrucomicrobiia; order Opitutales; family UBA953; genus UBA953. Next base: position 3,398 of record JBKCKE010000088.1, read on the forward strand.
ATCCGGGTCTGCCGCATTGGATGGACCGCAAAGATGCCGAGGCGCTGCCGTGGATGGCGAAGTTCGCCCGAGACCCGTGGCCTCGCAAGATCGTCTGGGTCCAGACCGGCGTCACCCACGAACGTTTCTATTGGTTGGAGCTGCCCGCCGGCTCCGCGAAATCCGGGCAGAAGATCGTGGCGACCGCCCGCGGCCGGGAGATCGTGCTCGAAGGCGACGTCCCAGCCGGGCTGACGATCCGTCTGAGGGAAGGCCTCGTCGATGATCTCGCGCGGCCGGTCAAGGTCACGGTCAACGGCCGCGTGGTGCTCGAGGCTGTGCCGACCCCGGCTACGCCGGCCCAGCTGAGCGCCTGGCTGGCGGAGCGCTTTGACGTGCCCGCCACGCCGACCGCTAGCCTGCGACTGCCTTGAGGGCAAGGGCGGACGCATCGCCGCCGCTGCCCTACCTAGCGCGGCGGAGCCGCGAGGGGGTACGTTGACACGGGGACACGTGGGCAAGAGGGAGCTGCGAGGGCAGGAGATGCGAGAGTATCGAGTATGGAGAATTGAGTATGGGGGCACGCCCGCCGCACGGTGGCCGTAAGGTAGGGGCGCGACGGTGTCGCGACCGAGAGGGGCAAGGGCGGACGCGTCACCGAGGCGTCCCTGCCTAAATGCAGCTATGTCGTGACGCGGTCCCGACCCTACCTAGCGCGGCGGAGCCGCAAGGGGCAAGGTGCGTAAACGAGGACATGAAGGCATCGTCCCCGTGTCCCCGTTACTCGTGCCCCCGTGTCCCCTAATTTTTAACCTCCCGCGTCGCGGTAGATCTCGCCGAGCTTGGTGAGCGCGCCGTCCTTGAGGAGCGCGGCCTTGCCGTCCTTGGGGTTGAAGTAGGCGTAACGTTCGACGAAGCGCTGCCGCTCCATGGCCTTGAGCGCTCCGCGGAGGAACTGGGCGTGGCCGTTGTCGTCGGCCTTGGTGAACATGGCGTTGAATTCGGTGACCCAGATCGGCCGGCGATAGGTGGCGTAGAGTTCCTTCAGCCATTCTTCGTAGGCCGCGGGATCGGCGCTGCGGTACCAGTGGGCGGCGACGAAATCGACCTTCAGCTTCTTGCGCTGGGCCTGCTCCATGAACTCGCGCATCCACGCGCCGCCGAGTCCGTCGGAAGAGACGCCGGGAGAACCGAGCCGCAGCTTCTTCTCCGTGGCCAACGCGGCCATCGCCGGCCAGGCCGCGACGGCCTCTTCGACAGTGAGGTTACCCTGCGTGTCCCGCTCGGGTTCGTTCAGGCCGAGGAGGTGCTTGGCCGTCGGGTCCTTCAGCAGCGAGAGTTCGGTGTCCGGCACGGGACGGCGATGGCCTTTCACCATCGGGACGAATTCATAGCTCGGCGTGCTGCTGCCTTGGCAGGTCCACGTGTACCACCATGTGCAGCCGAACTGTTTTTCAGATTCCGGACGGTTGCCCGCCCAGCCCTTCTTAGGGGAGCGCTTCGCGGGGCGATCGGCGGCCAGGCTCGCCAACGGCGCCCAGGCGGCTCCCGCCAGCAGGAGGCGGAGGGTATCACGACGACTCAGAGGCATGCGGTGTAACGTAGGGTGGGGGCGATGCATGCCAAAGGTAAAAAGCCGCAGGGGGCGTGTCTCGAGGTAGGGACGCGACGGTGTCGCGTCCGAGGGGACTGAAGGGCGGACGCTTCGCCGACGCGTCCCTACCTAGAGGCAGAGGCATCATTCCGGATGGCAGGTGGCGGGTTTATCCATTCAGCCCCAGAATCGATTCAGTCCTCTTCGGTCTTTACGGCCAATCGGCTTCTTCTTTGGTTTGCGGACATGTCGAAGCGTCTTCCGGGTCTGGTGATCGAAGTCGAGGATCTGCCGGGTTTCCTCGCGAAGTCCGACGAGGACATTCTGCAGCATGTCCGCTCGGTGCTCCTGCTCCGTGCCTACGCCGTCCAGCGCGCTCAGCTCGCCAAGTGCGACGGAGTCCAGTTCTCCCCGACCAAAGACTCCTGCGTCTTCTCGGCCAAAGGCCGGGCCCTCCTGCACGTCCGGTTTGCGCAGCTCAAGGGTTAGCGCGGCGAAGCCGTAGGGGGCACGTTGACACGGTGACACGTGGGCAAGGGGACGATGCGAGGGCACGAGGTCAGGAGGGTTAGAGGACCAGAACGATGCAGAGTTAGTTGACCAGTTGACGGGTTGGCCAGAGAGATGCGCTTCCAGGTTGGGCAGGCGGGAAACTTGAAGTCGCAATTTGCGACTTCAAAGGGGGATAGGTAGGGCTGACCGGCCCGGTCAGCCGTATGGGCAGGGGCGCGACGGCGTCGCGTCGCGGTCGAGCGGGCCGCTCGATCCTACCTAGAGACAGCGGATGCGATGTCATCGCATCCCTACCTAGGGTTGACGGAGGACGGAAGGTGCACTCGCTGGGGGGATGAGCACTTACCGCCATATCGTGATCTTCCAGTTCAAGGCCGACGCGTCGGCGGAGAAAGTCCGCGGAGTGGTCGAAGCGTTCAAGGCGCTGCCGGGCAAGCTGCCGGCGATCCAGGCCTTCGAGTGGGGTACGAACGTCAGCCCGGAAGGCCTCGACCAGGGTTTCACGCACATCTTCACGCTGACCTTCGCCTCGAAGGAAGCCCTCGAGAAGCAGTACCTCCACGAGCCGGCGCATCAGGCGTTTGTCGCCCTCCTGCCCGACATACTCGAAAAAGTGCTCGTCCTCGACTATGTCGGGCAGTGAGGGCGACGAGAGTAAAGAGTTTCGAGTATAGAGTATAGGGGCGGCGTAGGCCGCCAGATGAGGGGACACTAATAGAGGACTCGAGCGCACGAGGGCACGTGGACTTGAGAAAGAGGCATTGCAAAGGTGCAACTACGGCGGAGTCGCGGGCAAAAGTGCAAAGGTGAGATAAGGTTACGGCGTGTTGGTCCCACTGCTCAAAGCTTATAGGGAGGATAACCTCCCTATAAGTCATCGCCGGCGGCAGGGGACGAGCGAGCGCCCGTTGCGCCCGCATATTTCGCCGAAAGCGACGATTCATTGGGATAAGCGTAGATTTGAGGCGAACCCTGGCGCCGCCGACGAGATCGTGGGGCACCGTATTAATAATTTATTTACACATCGGCAGAACGGCCGGACTAAATCGATTAGCGATTTGAATCGGGCCGATATGCCGATACTTATCTTCTCGTACCCCACCCCATGATTACATACCTAAAATCCGCCGTGGCTAAAGTTGGCGCCTTGCTGGCCCTTAGCCTTCTCACCCCTGCCTCCGCGATGGCTGCCGACGCCGCCAAGGGCAACCTGAAGTCCGATGACCTCGTAGGCGTGACCTTCTGGGTCATCTCGATGGCGCTGGTCGCCGCGACGGCCTTCTTCTTCCTCGAGACGCAGCGCGTCAAGGCGAAGTGGAAGACCTCGCTGACCGTCTCCGGCCTCGTGACCCTCGTGGCCGCGACCCACTACTTCTACATGCGCGACGTCTGGGTGACCACCAACTCCACCCCGACCGTCTTCCGCTACATCGACTGGCTCATCACCGTGCCTCTCCTGATGGTCGAGTTCTACCTCATCCTCTCCGCGGTCACCAAGGTCTCGGGCGGCGTGTTCTGGCGCCTCATGATCGGCACCCTGGTGATGCTCGTCGCCGGTTACCTCGGCGAAGCCCAGGTCGTAGCCTACTGGCCGGCCTTCATCGTCAGCATGGCCGGTTGGTTCTACATCATCTACGAGATCTACGCCGGTGAAGCCAGCAAGACCAGCGCCGAGTCCGCTCCGCCTGCCGTCCAGTCGGCCTTCAAGCTGATGCGCACCATCGTCGTCTTCGGCTGGGCCATCTACCCGATCGGTTACTTCCTCGGCTACCTCACCGGTGGCAAGCCCGAGGACTCCGCGGTCATGCTCAACGTGGTCTACAACCTCGCTGACGTGGTCAACAAGATCGGCTTCGGCGTCATCATCTGGGCCGCTGCCGTCAGCGAGTCCGACAAGAACTAAGGACCCCTCACGAATCGGACAATGGGGCGCACGCTCCATTGTCCGATTTTCGTATCCCCACCTTCCGGGCCCCTCGGCCCGGACCCTTTCCAGACGGTCACACCCGGTCACCTACCCCACCCGATGAACACCACCACCGACTCCGCCCTCCTCCAGGTCGAACGTCTGATGCTTGGGCTTGTCCGGGTGGCGGCGGGGACCGGCGTGTCCGCCACGTTGCGCGCCGCCCGCTATCACCTCGAAGCCGGCGGCCAGAGAGTGCGCGCCCGGCTGGCCTTGCATGCCTGTGAGGCCCTCGGTGTCGTCGGCGACCAAGCGGTCCGCCTCGCCGCCTGCGTCGAACTCCTCCACAACGCCTCGTTGGTCCACGATGACCTCCAGGATAAGGAGAAACTCCGCCGCGGTCTTCCGACCGTGTGCGCCGCTTTCGGTCCGGACGTCGCCCTCTGCACCGGCGATCTCCTGCTTTCGGCCGCCTATGGCGCCCTGGCCGACCTCCCTGACCCCGCTCCTCTGCCCGCCTTGCTGCGCTGCGTTCACGCCCGCACGGCCCAAGTGATCCAAGGCCAATGCTCGGAGCTGGCCACCAAGGACTGCGCCCTCGCCGAAGTGGCTCGGTACGAAGAAATCGTCGTCGGCAAATCCGGCGTCCTGCTGAGCCTCCCGCTCGAACTCGCCTTCCTGGCCGCGGGTCAGGAATCGTGGCTGCCGCGCATCCGCGCCGCCGCCCATGCTTTCGGTATCGGTTACCAGATGGTCGACGATCTCGAAGACGTGCAGGGCGACGCCGCCCAGCACAGCCTTAATATCGTCCTGCTCCTCGCGGCGGGTCGCTCGCCTGAACTCGCCGCCGACCAAGCCCGGCAGCTGGCGCGGGGACATCTCGAAGCGGCCATCGGGCACGCGGACGCCTTGCCGAACAAGGCGGGGGCGCTCCTGACCGAATTCGCCTTCGCGCTCGTTAAGCGGGTGAAGTCCGTTTAAGTCGGAGGCGTGAAAGCCATCGTCATCGGCGCGGGATTCGGCGGCATCGCCGCCGCCTTGAGGCTACGCGCCAAAGGCTATGCCGTGACCCTCATCGACCGCTGCGCGGCCTTGGGCGGACGCGCCCAGGTCTATGAGCGCGAGGGCTTCCGGCACGACGCCGGTCCGACGGTCATCACGGCGCCTTTCTTGTTCGAGGAACTCTTCGCGCTCTTCGGCGAACGCTTCGCCGATCACGTCAAGCTGGTCCCGCTGACGCCGTGGTATCGCTTCCAGTTCGCCGACGGCGACACCTTCGACTACGGCGGCACCCTGGAGGCCACGCTGGCCGAGATCGAGCGCATCGAACCGCGCGACCGCGTCGGGTACCTCGCCTTGCTCGAGCACAGCCGCCGGATCTACGACATCGGCTTCACCCAACTCTCAGCCCAGCCTTTCCACCGTCTCGGGACGATGTTGCGGCAGGTGCCACACCTGCTCGGCCTGCGCAACTACGAGACCGTCTGGCAGATGGTCTCGCGTCATCTGGTCAGCGACAAGCTCCGCCGGGCATTCTCCATCCAGCCCCTGCTCGTGGGCGGTAATCCGTTCGACACCACCAGCATCTACGGGCTGATCCACTTCCTGGAGCGCGCCCATGGGGTGCACTTCGCCATGGGCGGCACCGGCGCCGTCACCCGGGCGCTCGGAGACCTGCTGGAACGGCAGGGCGTGGAGGTCCGCCTGGGCGCGACCGTCGAGCGGATCCGCATCGAGCAGGGTGTCGCTCGCGGCGTCGTGCTCGCCGACGGCACCGTCGTGGACGCCGACATCGTGGTCTCCGACGCGGATGCGGCCCATCTCTATCGCGACCTGGTCCCGCGCGCCGAGCAGGCGCTCACCACGCGCGTGAAGCTGTCGCAGGCCCATTATTCGATGGGCCTGTTCGTGATGTATTTCGGCACCACACGGACCTATCCCGACGTCGCGCACCACACGATCTGGATGGGCGAGCGCTACCGGGAGCTGCTCGAGGACATCTTCCACCGTCAGAAGCTCGCCGAAGACTTCTCGCTCTACGTGCACCGGCCGACCGCCACGGATCCTAGTTTCGCCCCGGCAGGCCAGGACAGTTTCTACGTGCTCTGCCCCGTGCCGAACCTGCAGGCCGATATCGACTGGGCCACCGAAGGTCCGCGCCTGCGCGACCGTATCGTCGACGCCTTGGAACGCACGATGCTGCCGGGACTCAAGGCGTCGATCACGGCCGACTTCTATAAGACCCCCGAGGACTTCCGGGACGAATACCGTAGCGTGCACGGCGCGGGTTTTTCCGTCGCGCCGATCTTCCGTCAGTCCGCCTGGTTCCGTTTCCACAATAAATCCGAGTCCGTGCGGAACCTCTACTTGGTCGGCGCGGGCACGCACCCTGGCGCCGGCGTCCCGGGCGTGCTCTGTTCCGCCAAGGTCATCGACGCCCTCATCCCGGCCGCCTCATGAGCCAGACCGCCGCGCATGCCCCGTCGGCCGCGGCGGAGGCGACCTTGGCCCGTCAGGGACGGAGCTTCCACTGGGCTCGCCGGCTGCTCGGACCGACGCATGCCGATCGCGCGACGAGGCTCTATGCTTTCTGCCGGCGGCTCGATGACTTGGTCGACGAGGCGGTTTCGCCTGAACAGGCCCGGCTGGCGCTGGCCGCGGCGGACCGTGCCATCGCCGACGGACAAACGGACGATCCCATCTTAGGAGACGGGCTGGCGCTCATGCGCGAATGCGGCATCGAGCCTGGGGTCGTGCGTGAGCTCATCGCGGGCATGGCGTCCGATGCCGAGACCGTGCGCGTGGCGGATGAAGCGGAGCTCCTGCGTTATTGCTACCGGGCGGCGGGCACCGTCGGCCTGATGATGTGCCGGGTCCTCGACGCGCCCGAGCCGGCGGCGGCGGCCCACGCCGTCGATCTCGGTATCGCCATGCAGCTGACCAACCTCTGCCGCGACGTCGCCGATGACGCCCGGATGGGGCGGCGCTATCTCCCGGCTAGTCTCGTCGGTGAGGTCGAGCCGGCTGAGCTCATCGACCCGTCGCCGGCTTTGCGCCCGAAGGTCCGCGCCGCGGTGGCGCGACTCCTCGCCTTGGCGGAAACTTATTACGCCAGCGGCGAAGCCGGCTTGCCGTTCCTGCCCGTGCGGGCGCGCGCCGGCATCCTCGTCGCAGGCCGCGTCTATCGCGCGATCGGCCATCGCCTGGCCGCGGCCGAGCACGCTTACTGGGAAGGACGGGCGTTCGTGCCCGACTGGCGGAAGGCGACGATCACCCTCGCCGCCTTGACGACGCAGCCGCTCCGCGGCGCGTTCTGGTCGCGCCCGCACGGGCAGGAACGGTAGGCCGGCTTCGCCGCTGACGTAATAAGTTTCCGCCAAGGCTAGCAGTCGCGCCACCGCGGCGCGAACCTTCAGGCGCAAAGCCGGCGACGGATCGATGAGCTCGGCCGGCGCGACGTCGCCGACGAGGCTGGCCGGGAGATAGCGCCGCCCCATCCGGGCGTCGTCGGCGACGTCGCGGCAGAGATTGGTCAGCTGCATGG
>JBKCKE010000089.1:0-2016 GCA_046301395.1 Verrucomicrobiota bacterium
GTAATCGTGTTGTCCGATCGGGGTAATTATTAATTTGTCAAAAATGGGTAAATTTCAGTCATTAATTCGTTTTAATGACTGTTTAAATGATTTAATTGAATTATAGACTCATTTAAAAGTTATTCACACCCCGCTTAATCAATTAGACCGAAACTGAGCAAAAAGGGTGAGCATGGAGCACGGTTTAGGGGTTGGGGTTGGGACGCCGGTCCCCTGCCCTGCCCCCTGGTCGAGCTGATCGCCGGGTCGGCTGGTAGGGACGGCCGTTCGCCCTGCGGCGGCCTTCCGAGTCCAGGTAGGGACAGCACCACGTGCTGTCCTAGGGGGCAGCAGCGCCAAGGGAGGACGCGATGGTGATCACGTCCCTACCCTACCCAAGAAAGGTATTAGCGGTAAGCGGTTGGCGGTTAGCGGGTTGGAAGAAAAGCCAGCAAGGTGAGACCGGAGACCGGATGATTGGCTGGGCTACCCATTTTCAGGTCTCAGGTCTCGGCCATCAGGAGCCAGGTTCGGGTCATCAGGTTCAGGTTCGGGGCCGGGATTAATCGATTCAGCCCTCTGTCCTCTGTCATCGATTCAGTCATCCGTTCATTTCGGGTGCCCGGTGGCAGCCCCAGTTGGCGGGCTTTTCCATTCAGTCCTCCACTCAGCCCTCAACGCAGTCCTCAACTCAGTCCTCCGTCATCGATTCAGCCCTCTGTCCTCTGTCATCGATGCAGCCATCCCTCTATTCCGACCCTACCTGAGGCCAACTAGGTCAGCACGCGGTGCTGCCCCTACCCCAAGGCAGACACTCCCCCGATACTCGATACTCCAAACTCGATACTCTCAGGGTCCCGACCCTACCCAATCAGCTTAAGGACCTGCTCCGCCAACAACGCCATGCCCAAGCCCGAAAACCCGATGAGGGTCTCGGTGATCGTCCAAGTGCGCAAGGTCTGCCCGACGGAGAGGCCGAGGCATTCCTTGACCATCCAGAAGCCGCTGTCGTTGAGGTGCGAAAGGAAGAGCGAGCCGCAACCGATGGAGATGACCATGAGCTCCGGGCTGGTGCCCGGATGCGCGGCGAGCACGGGCGCGATGAAGCCGGAGGCGACGGTGATCGCGACCGTCGCGGAGCCGGTGGCGACGCGGATGAAGGCGGAGACGAGCCAGCCGTAGACGAGCAGCGGGAGGCCCGCGGAGGCCGCGAGTTCGGCGAGCTGCTTGTCCACGCCGGCCGTGCGCATGACGAGCGCGAAGCCGCCGCCGGCGCCGACGAGGATGAGCGTCATGCCGATGCCGGACACGCTTTGCTCGGAGAATTTCAGGAGTTCGCCGGCGCTCCGTCCGCAACGTCTGCCGAACGCCCACATCGCGAAAAGCACCGATAAAAGCAGGGCGATCACGGGGTTCCCGACGAAGAGACCGACCTGACCCCAGAGCGCTTCCTTGGCGTGCAGGAGCTCGACCAACGTACCCGTGAGCAGCAGCAGGACGGGCAGCAGGACGGTGAAGATCGTCAGCCCGAACGTCGGCAAGGTCTGACCGGCGGACACCGACGGCGTGAACTCCGGCGTGGCGACTTCGACCCGCTTCACGGCGAGGCGGGCGAAGAACGGGCCGGCGATGGCGGCGACGGGAATGCCCAGGACCAGCGCCCACAAGATGACTTTGCCCATGTCGGCTTTGAGCGCATCGATGGCGATGACCGGCCCCGGATGCGGCGGCATCAGGCCGTGCATGACGGAGAGGAACGAGAGCAGCGGCAGGACGAGCCGCAAGAAGGGCTGACCGGTTTCCTTCGCGAGGGTGATGACGATCGGAAGGATGAGCAGCAGGCCGACGGCGAACCAAGTCGTCATGCCCACGCAAAGGGCCAGGAGGATGATGCAGAGGCCGATGCGCGAGGGCCCAAGCGTCTGGATGAACTGTTTGGCGAGCACCCCTGCCCCGCCCGATTCGGCGAGGAGTTTCCCGAACACGACCCCGAGCACGATGATCGCGCCCGTGCTGGCCAAGGTGTTACCGAAGCCC
>JBKCKE010000090.1:0-2156 GCA_046301395.1 Verrucomicrobiota bacterium
CCTCAACATCTTCCCCTTCGCCGAAGTCGGCAAGATCGCCAAGGAAGTCGGCGTCCCGCTCATCATCGACAACACCGCCCTCTCGCCCTACCTGAACCGCCCGTTTGAACACGGCGCCAACATCGTCGTCCACTCGGCCACCAAGCACATCGGCGGCCACGGCACGTCCATCGGCGGCATCGTCGTCGACGGCGGCAACTTCGACTGGGGTAACGGCAAGTTCCCCGGCTTCACCGAGCCCGACATGTCCTACCACGGCCTGCCGCACTGGGAGGCCTTCAAGGCCTTCGCTCCGGCCGGCGGCGCCAACATCGCCTTCATCATGAAGATGCGCCTGCAGTTCCTCCGCGACGTCGGCAGCTGCCTCTCGCCCTTCAACGCGTTCCTGCTCCTGCAGGGCCTCGAAACCCTGCACCTCCGCATGGAGCGCCACTGCGCCAACGCGATGAAGGTCGCCCAGTTCCTCGAAGCCCATCCGAAGGTGAAGTGGACCAACTACCCCGGCCTGAAGTCCTCGAAGTACCATGACCTCGCCAAGAAATACCTGACCAACGGCTACGGCGCTCTGGTGGGCTTCGGCCTGAAGTCCGGCTTCGAAGGCGGCAGCAAGTTCATCAACGCCCTGCAGCTGCACAGCCACGTCGCCAACATCGGCGACGCCCGCTCGCTGGCTATCCACCCGGCCTCCACGACGCACTCCCAGCTCACCGCCGAAGAACGCGACAGCGCCGGCGTGACCGACGACTACGTCCGCCTCTCCGTGGGCATCGAGGATATCGAGGACATCCTCGCCGACCTCGAGCAGGCGCTGGCCAAGGCCTGAGCCTGCCGCCATCGACCGATCAGGGCGGGCCGTAAGGCCCGCCCTTTTTCATGCCTGGTGCTTGGCGGCGTCGAAATCGTGATACTCGAGGAACTGGCGCGCGCCTTCGTCGCCCATGTAAGCCGCGAGCAACTTAGGGTCCGTCTGGGTGAGGTCCACGACGATGAGTCCGTCAAGGCAGCCGCCGAAGCCCTCATCCACATTGAAGGCGATGAGACGCCCGTTGAGCTTGAGATAGTGCTTCAGCAAGACCGGCACGGCCTTGGCGTCGGGCTCAAGGTCGCTGACGAGGCTGGAGACATGCTCCAGGTCGAAGGCACAGCGCTGCAGGACATCGAGATCGGCGTCATGCAGACTCATCGAACGAGGCGGGTTCTTGGCTCGCACCAGAGGCAGGAGATCATCCGCGGAGCGGTTGTTCTTCAGATAGGACAGGATGAGTTCCTTGGACGCCTGGCCGTATTCCGGATTGATGCTCACGGGCCCGAACAAGAGGTGATACTTCGGGAAGCGGACGACATAGCGGCCGATGCCACGCCAGAGCAACGGAAGGCTCGTCGGCTTCCGTTGGTATTCCTGGCGGATGAAGGAACGGCCCATCTCGAGGGCGGGGTCCATGCGGCGGAAGAAGTCACCCTTGAACTCGAAAAGCGTCGAGGTGTAGAGGCCGTGCTTACCCTGCAGGGGCAGGATACGGTCCGTCGGACCGAGACGATACCCGCCGACGATCGCCGAAGCCTTGTCGTCCCAGAGCACCATCTGGTCATACCACGCATCGAAGGCGTCCAGGTCACACTCGAGGCCCGTGCCCTCCGAGACCGAACGGAAGGTCGTCTCGCGGAGACGGCCGATCTCGCGGAGCGTGTGCGGCAGGTCCTTGCCAAGGAAGCGGTAGACCTTGAAATCGCCGCTCGTCAGCAGCAGGTCCTCGGGCGGCAAGCTCTGGAGCTCGGCCCGGAGCAACGCTGGGTTCACCGCCGGGATGATCGGCGCCTGCGGGGCGGCCGCCTTGACGGGCGCGTCCTTTTCCGGGGCCGATCGGCTGGCCAGCAGTTCGCAACGCAGCCGCAGGAAGCTCGTGGCCTCCTCGTCATCGGGATGGTCCGCCAACTGGGTGGGCGTGACCGGGTTGGCGGTGCGCAATCGGATGACCTTGCCCCGATGATGAAGGAATTCCCGCAGGAGCAGCATCGTCCGCAGACGGGGATGCATCAGACCGAAGGACTGGAACAGGCCTGAGTTACGACCTTCGATCCGCAGCGGCACCAGCGAAGCGCCGACCTTACGCGCCATGCGCACCACCTGCGGTGACCAGACCGGATCGTCCACGCGA
>JBKCKE010000091.1:0-3409 GCA_046301395.1 Verrucomicrobiota bacterium
CCCACCAAGCCCGGCTCGGCCACGCTGCCTTTCTTCGGCGTCGACGCCGCCGTCCTCGACGAGAACGGCAACGAGACCGACCACGGCATTCTCGCCATCCGCAAGCCTTGGCCCGGCATCACGCAGGGCATCTTCGGCGACGAACAGCGCTACGTGGACACCTACTGGAACCGCTGGGGCGGCAAGTATTACTTCCCCGGCGACGGCGCCATCCGCGACAAGGACGGCTACCTCTGGATCACCGGCCGCGTCGACGACGTCGTCAACGTCTCGGGTCACCGCATCGGCACGGCCGAGCTCGAAGCGATCTTCATCGAGGACGCGGCGGTCGCCGAGTCCGCCGTCATCGGCGTGAAGCATGACCTCAAGGGCCAGGGCCTCATGGCCTTCGTCATCCTGAAGTCCGCCGCCGCCAAGACGGTGAACGAAGCCGACCTCGCCAAGAAGCTCAACGGCATGGTCGACGCGAAGATCGGTAAGTTCGCTCGCCCGGAACGCATCGTGTTCGTCCCTGATCTCCCGAAGACCCGCTCCGGCAAGATCATGCGCCGCCTCCTGCGCGACCTCTCCGAAGGCCGCGAACTCGGCAACGTCTCGACCCTGGCCGACCCGGCCGTCGTCGAAGCCATTCGCTCGAAGTTCAACGCCGCGAAAGCCTGAGCCGGACCTCAGCCCTCGAAAAAACCCCGACACTGTCGGGGTTTTTTGTTTGTATCTATAAACCCAAAGGTGCTGGCGGTTAGCGGTTGGCGGTTAGCGGATAGGTCAAATCCTTTGGTCGAGAGTCGAAGCATCCGGCTGGAAAACAGCCGTGATCCTTCGGTTTTCATCGCCTAACCGCCAACCGCTAACCGCCAACCGCAGTCTTCTCCCGAAGCCCTTGCTTCGAATCCCGCTTCTTCTCAATCTCCCCCCATGCGCCTCCCCGCCCTGCTCCTCCTCTTGTTGACCACCCTCGGCTTCGCCGCGCCCAAGGGACCGACGCTCAACGTCGGCGACAAAGCCCCGACGAAACTTCCCTCCGGCTGGATCAAGGGCGACCGCGTCTCGACCCTCGACCCGAAGAAGACCTACGTCATCGAATTCTGGGCGACCTGGTGCCCGCCTTGCGTCGCTTCGATCCCGCACCTCGCGGAACTGCAGGCCAAGCTCAAGCCCGACGGCGTGCAGGTCATCAGCATCCACGTGAACAGCGGCGTCGAGGCCGCCGACGCCTACGTGCGCAAGAACACCAAGCAGATGGATTACACCGTCGCGAAGGACACCAACGGCGCGATGGGCAAGGCCTGGATGGACGCCGCCGGCCAGAACGGCATCCCGTGCAGCTTCGTGGTCGCCGGCGGCAAAGTCGCCTACATCGGCCACCCGATGTCCCTCTCGGACGAGAAGATCCGCGGCTTCATCGAAGAAGCCAAGGCCGCCGCTCCCGCCGCTCCGGTGAAGAAATAGGTGGAGGCGGTTGGCGGATAGCGGTTAGCGGTTGGGAAAACTGCCTCGAGGTAGCGTCAGCACTGCGTGCTGACCTAGTTGCCTTGGGGTAGGGTCGGGACCGCGTCACGACCTAGCATGCATCCGCGTTCGCCCTCCCGCGAACAAGCTAGGTCAGCACGCAGTGCTGACCCTACCGCAGGCGGCCCGCAGCATCCTATCCGGGCTCCGGTTCCCCTTTGAGCGCAAGCCCTCCCGCCACCAGGCAATGAATCCATTCAGTCCTCAACGCAGCCCTCAACGCAGTCCTCCCTCTCCCTACCTAACCGCTATCCGCTAACCGCTTACCGCCACCCCCTTCCGACAACCCCATCTTGCCTCCCCTTATCCTTCACCTACGGTAATCCCCATGCGCGCCCTGCTCCTGCTGCTGCTCTCGGCCACCCTGTCCGCCGCCGGTCTCAAAGTCGGCGACCCTGCCCCGGCCACGCGACCGGAGACGATGCTGCAAGGCGAGGCGGTGAAAGATTTCCAGAAGGGCGAGGTCTACGTGTTCGAATGCTGGGCGAGCTGGTGCGGTCCGTGCGTCGCCGCGATCCCGCACCTGAATCAGCTGAACAAGCAGATGGGCAAGAAGGGCGTCGTCATCACCGGCGTCAACGTGTGGGAAAGCGAACGCGACGCGGCCTCCGCGCAGCGTGCCAAGGATTTCCTCAAGGCCCAGGGTGATAAGATGTCCTATCGCGTGGCCCTCGGCGGCAAGGCCTTCATCAAGGACTGGCTCGAAGCCGCGGAAGTGAACGGTATCCCGCACGCGTTCGTCGTCGCCGAAGGCAAGATCGCCTGGACCGGCCACCCCGCGCAGCTCACCGCCGAGATGCTCGGCGACATCCTCACGGGCACGCCCCTCGCCGCCGCCCCGCCGGTCGCCGACAAGATCCCGCAGCGCCGCCTGAGCAAACCCGCGGTCCCCGCCGGCACCGCGCCGAATGATCCGGAGATGGCCGCCGCCCAGGCGAAGCTCGACGCGCTTTCCGAGGCGATGCGCGCCCGCGACTGGGACGCCGCCGAGAAAGCCCTGCCCGCCGCCGCCGGCGTGCTGCCGAAACAGGAAGGCCAGGAGCTCCGCGATTCCATCGAAGCCCAGATCGGTCTGGCCCGCGGCGACCCCACGAAATTCTACGCCCAGCTCCAGAAGGTCGCCGACGAGGAGTTCGACGACCCGGAATCGCTCAACGAGATCGCCTGGCGCCTGCTCACGATGAAGGCCTTCGCGCAGAAGCCCAACCTCGCGCTCGCCGAGAAGTGCGCGGTGCAGTCGGTGAAGCTCACGAAAGAAGAGCACCCTGACAAGCTCGACACGCTCGCCCGCCTCCGCTGGCTCCAAGGCAAGAAGGAGGAAGCCATCCGCCTGCAGATCAAGTCCGTCGACAAGGCCGAAGCCGGCCCGATGCGGGAAGCCCTGCAGAAGACCCTCGATGCGATGCTCAAAGGCGTCCTGCCCCCGGCCGACGAGGAAGAAGAACTCCCGCGCTGAGGGTAAGCCGACCAATCTGCCACCCGCCACCCGGGGCCGCCACCCGCCACCTCTATCGGCGACTTCGCCTCGATGTGTTCCCAACCGCCAACCGCTAACCGCCAACACCTCTTTAGCCCATGCTCCCCCGCCGCGACTTCCTGAAATTCTCCGCCCTCGCCTCGCTCGGCGCGCTCGCCGGCTGCGCCACCGCGCCGCAGTCCGCCCGTATCCGCCCGATCACGCGCGGTCCGAAGTTCCACTGGCGCGGCTACTACGATAAGTTCCTGTTCTCCGCCGACGACCGCTTCGTGCTCGCGAACGAGGTCGACTTCGAAGGTCGCTCGCCGACGACGGCCGACTCGATCCGCGTCGGGATGGTCGACACGCAGGATGGCGACCGCTGGATCGACCTAGGCGGCTCCAACGCCTGGAACTGGCAGCAAGGTTGCATGCTCCAATGGG